>JBJHDC010000030.1:0-18836 GCA_050486345.1 Dehalococcoidia bacterium
GGCTCAGGATGAACGGAGACGGAGATCCTGCAGCCGCGAGTTCACCGATTGTGGCAGGAGGCAAGCGGAAACCCGACCGGCGGGGTCTATGACCGCCGGCTGACGATCTCCGCCCAGTGTCCGGGGCACTGCGGGCAGGAGACGCGCTTGTAGGCTCCCATGTTCATCGTCAGCAGCCATTGGCTCGCGGAGCCTGCATACAGGGTGCCGCACGCCGTACATCGAAATCCGAGGTGCGCCGCTTGCCAGCGCACCATCCATACGATCATCGCCGCGACGGCGATGGTGTAGAGCCCGATCCAGAGCCATGGGCGTGATTCGTCGAGGATGGCCGCGATCGTGAGCGCAATGGTCGCGAGCGTGACGCCCGCGAGCATGCGCCACACTGCCGGCACGGCGGGGCGTGCGACCAGGCCGATGTCGTTGCGGCGCAACTCGACCACTACCCAGACGACGAACGCGACCGTGACCGCGATCCATACGGCGATGGGGAGCCAGAGGTAATCGGGCTGCTGTGCGTGGACCACGATCACGGCGAGGAGGAGCAGCGGCTCCACGACGATCAACGCCGCGAGCGCATACAGGATGCGGTGGAACTCCCGGTCCAGCTTCGGTGACTGCACCGAAGGAGGCGCGCCGCTACCGGGTGGCGGCTGGCTCGGCGGCGTGCAGCCGGGCCGCGATCTCCGCGATGTGCTCCTCGAAGTGGCCGGTGTGAGAGGCGACGACCTGTCGCACGGACTGGCTTGCGCCGCGAATCAGCCCTCGACGGCCCCAGGCGGCATCGGGCGTTTCGGAGAGGAACGCGACGGTCTGGCCGATCTCATCCGTGATGTATGCGAGCAGTGCGTCGGGGTCCATCGCCAGCAGGTCCGGGTCCTGGTGGCCTGGCGGGAACGGGGTGCGCTGCGGGTCGGCCATCGTCACCATGCGATGGATGAAGACGCCGTTCGCGTGGGAGTAGAACGCGAGGTGTGCGAGGATCTCCTGCACGGACCACTCACCCTCGGCGGGTGCGCGGCGCAGATCGGTGGCGCGGTGGCTCCCGACCGCCGTACGCAGGCGGTCGGGTACGGTGGCCAGGGCGTCCACCAGATGCGCGTACTTCTCGGGCGCGCCGGTGACGAAGTCGATGCGGGACATCAGCGAATCTCCAGCTGCATCTCGATCTCGACCGGTGAGTTGCCGGGCAGCGAGGCCACGCCCAGCGCCAGCCGCGTCCCGATCCCGCGCGCGCCCAGGACATCGCGGATGAGCTCGGACGCGCCATCGATGACCTGTGGCTGCTGGGTGAATTCCGGTGTGGAGGCGACGTAGCCGACCATACGCAGCATGCGCAGGCTGTCGATCCGGCCGAAGGCGAAGCGAGCGGCGCCCAGGGCGTTGATCGCAGCGACGCGTGCCGCCTCGATGCCCTCTTCCAGACTCACCTCCGCGCCGAGTCGGCCGGGGTGGACGATCTCGCCGTCGCGCGAGGCCACCTGGCCGGAGACGTAGACGATGTTGCCGCTCATCAGCGCCGGGCGGTAGATTCCGCGTGGCTTCGGCTGCGGCAACACGATGCCCAGTTCCTTCAACCGATCCTCAACACTCATCGTTGTCTCCTCTTCTGGATGCCCTCGGTTCGGGCTCCGATGCTGGTGCGGCGTTCAGAGTACACGACCGGGCTCAGTGTGCATCAGAGTGCGTCATCGCCCAGGATATGTTCCAGGATGCCCGTGAGCTCCTCATCGCTGTAGAAGTGGATGGTCAGCGATCCGCGGCCCTTCTTGCTGCGCCGCAGCGACACCTTCGTACCCAGCGTCCGCTGCAGCGCCTCCTCGAACCCGTCGGTGAGCGATGAGGCTGCTGGCTCCGTGGCGGGCGCAGGCGGTGCCGCCGCCTCTGCGGCCTCGGCTGCTGCGGCCGTCCACTCGCGTACCATGCGTTCTGTCTGACGGACGTTCAAGCCTTCGCGAATGACGAGTTCCCACGCTCGACGCTGCTCTTCCGGGTCCTTGATGCCCAGGAGCGCACGGCCGTGGCCCTCGGTGATGTCGCCAGCAGAGATGCTGGCCTGTAGCTCTGGCGGAAGCTCCGCGAGGCGCACGGTATTCGCCACGGCCGTTCGAGAGCGCCCGACGCGTTCCGCGACCTGCAGCTGTGTGAGGCCGAACTCCTCCATCAGCCGCTGGTAGGCGGCCGCCTCTTCCATCGGATTGAGGTCCGCGCGCTGGATGTTCTCAACGATGGCGATCTCGAGGAGCTCTTGCGAGGTCGATTGGCGCACGGTGACCGGCACGCGCTCCAGGCCCGCTGCTCGCGCGGCACGCAGGCGGCGTTCGCCCGCGATGAGCTGGTAGACCGGCTGGCCATCCTGACCCTCGGTCTCCGTCACGAGCAGCGGCTGGATGATTCCGTAGGTGAGGATGGAGTCCGTCAGCTCCTGCAGCTTGGCTGGATCCATGACCGTGCGAGGTTGCTGAGGGTTGGGCACCACCAGTTCGATGGGAACGTCCACCACGGGCACACGCTCGTCACGCTCCTCGGTTTGTTGCGGAATCAGCGCGGACAGCCCGCGGCCCAGGCCTCCCCTACGACTGGTCATCAATGTCCTCCGAGCTGTGCGTGTGCGAGGGAGTGGGTGGAGGGGTGTAGGTGGGAGCGTACGTGGGTTTGTCGGGCTGTTCGCCGGCCGGGCCGGCTGCCGGGGTCGTGTCCGTCATCGAGGATACTGCCGAGTGTCCGTCCGTTGCTGGAGCGGTCAAGGGGGAGGGGCTGGTCGACGGCGCCGGTGCGCCGGTCTGAATGTCGAGTCGTTCGAGGAGTTCCGTGGCGAGGTCCTCGTACGCGCGTGCCCCGGGCGAGAGCGGGTCGTAGGTGCTGATCGGTTCGCCGTGACTGGGGGCTTCCGCCAGCCGGATTGAACGAGGGATCACGGTCTGGAAGGTGCTCTCGAAGTGCTTTCGGACTTCAGCCTCCACCTCGCGCGAGAGGTTGGTACGGCCGTCGAACATGGTGAGCAGGACGCCGCGGATGATGAGCTTCGGATTCAGATTGCGACGGACCAGCTCGATGGTCTGCGAGAGGTGGCTCAGGCCCTCGATCGCGAAGTATTCGCACTGCACGGGGATGATCAGTTCATCGGCTGCGGCAAGCGCGTTTACGGTGAGCAGGCCGAGCGAGGGCGGGCAATCGATGAGGGTGAGGTCGAAACGGTCCCGCAGCGGCTCCAGCGCACGGCGCATGCGGAACTCGCGCGCCATCACGGAGACGAGTTCTACCTCCGCCCCGGCGAGCGCGGGTGACGTCGGGACGATGGATACGCCTTCCGTTGCGGTCGGGATGATCGCGGATGCCAGTGGGACTTCTTCGAGCAGCGCGTTGTAGAGACCGTCGCTGTCGCCCTCGTGCTGCCGCAGGCCGAGCGCGGAGGTGGCGTTCGCCTGTGGATCGGCGTCGACGATGAGGATACGCAGGCCGCGGGCGGCGAGGCTGGCGGCGAGGGATACGGTGGTCGTCGTCTTACCGACGCCACCCTTCTGGTTCGCGAGTGCGATGACCACGCTCACCCGGACCCCCTACCGCGCGCTCGGACGGGGCGCATCGCCGGATGTTGATGCGTCCAGCGTGGCGCGAATCTCTTGCCAGGGCGGAAGCGGCGCCGGTCCCCGACGCTCGACACTGGCCGCTGCGAAGGCCGAGGCGATCCGGCCGGCCAGATGCTCCCCTGCTCGCACCGTGAGTATAAAGGCCGTGGCGAATACATCACCCGCGCCAGTGGGATCGACGCGATCTGCGGCCGGCGCTGGGTAGTGCGTGTCCCCTGTTGAGGCATACACATCGGCGCCATCCCGTCCGCGGGTGACGACCACTCGCCTCGCGTGAGCAATCACCCGCTCCAGGGCACCCGAGGGCCATGGCGCGACCTCATCGGCGGACACGAAGAGCGAAACTCGAGGGTTGAGCACGGTTGTCAGGGAAGGTGCTGGACTGTCGAGCAATGAGACGCTCCCATCATCGCAGATCTGGCGCTGTAGACCCTGTCCCAGGAACGCGATCTCTTCGGCGGGCGACTCCTCAATGAACCTCGCGACATCGATGTCGTCCGGTAGCAGTGGCCCCAGCAGGAGCGTCCGTGGAGGAGGCCAGTGCGAGGGAATGTCTGCAGGTGTGAGTATCCGGCCTGGATGCTGGAGAAGCCGCAACTGTCGCTCGCGCCCGATGAAGTGGTGCTCGTATGTGAGCGTTTGCGCACCGGGCGGTCGGTGCACCTCGTGGGGCGCGAGGGCCGAAAGGTCCGCGTCCTCGCCGCCGCTCACCAGGACGTGGGCGCGGATACCAAGTGCGGTCGCGGCCAGGCCTGCATAAGTGACCGCGCCGCCGGGCACGATCCGATCCGCGAAGTGGTCCCGGGTGACCGGTCCCACGATGAGCACCGGGCCCGCGTCGGGGACGCCGTCCACGGTGCTCATCGCTGGATCGGTTCGTGCATCGTCGCTACTCGTCCTCGGGCAGCACCTCAACCTGGCGGCGGTCGCCGGAGCCGACGCTCTCTGTGCGCACGCCGTCCTCGCTCTCCAGTGCGAGGTGGACGATGCGCCGCTCGTTGGCGGGCATCGGCTCCAGTGTGATCACGTCGCCGGTCTCGCGGACCTCCTGCGCAATCTCGCGCGCGAGGTCCACCAGGGTCTGCTCCCGACGACGGCGGTAGCCATCGATGTCGATGTTGAACACGGGGGCGTCGTCACTGCCTCGGGCGATGATCGTGTTCACGATGTATTGCAGCGATCCCAGCGTCTCGCCGCGGCGGCCAATCAGCAGGCCGAGCTCGTCGGACGAGTCGTCGTCCGAGCCGTAGATATCGAACACTTGTGCTATCAGGCCGGCGCCATCCCCCGGTGTTTCGGGGTCTCGCGCGCTGATCTCGGTTTCGGTGAGGCCGAGGAGCGTCAGAATATCGCGAATGGTGGTTCCGGCGAGGTCGAGCTCGTCTTCCGGGTCCACGACCGGCGCGACAGGAATCTCGTCCGGCACGCCGGGGACCACGATGAGCTCGTCGTCTGGTACGCCGATCACGCGAGCCACCGGCTCGCCGTCACGCCTTCGATCACGGTCTCGATCGCCGCTGCGTCCACCATCCCGACCGCCTCCTCGACCACCACGTTCACCGTCCCGCGAGCCGCGCCCGCCCCGAGATCGACCACCGCGGCTGCGTGTGTCCTGTTCGCTGCTGGGCTGGGACCGATCGGAGCTGCGTTCACTCTCGTCGCCATCGCGTCGCCCGCCCTGCGGCTGCTCATCGCCGTCTGCGGCCACCGCCTGGGGCGCTGCTGCCTCGCCGTCGCGGTTGCGGCGCCGGCCGCCGCGTCGACCTCGACGCCGGGGGCGCGAGGACTCGCCGCCCTCGGAGCTCTCGCCATCGTCGCTGCGCTCAGCGCGATCGGGACGATCGTTCGCCTCTGACTCGGTGCGATTACCGCCGCGCGGCTCGTCCTCGTCACGTCGCTGCCCGCCACGCCGCCCGCCGCGACCGCGCTGGCCACCGCTGGTGACGACGGAATCCTTTGCGGTGACGCGGACAATCGCATCCTCGGACCCGAAGCCGAGGAACCCCGCCTTACCCTCGGTGACGACGTCGACGTCGACCTGATCGCGTTCGAGACCCAGTTGATTGAGAGCCCTGGCGACCGCTTCTTCGACCGTTCGCCCGCTCGTTTCCGCCACTCTCATCTTGTTCCCTCGCTTCGTCGCCTCCCTCGGAGGCATCGGACTCGCTGGTGGTAGTGCGCTGAGGTCGGCCACTGTAGTACCGGTGGCGGAACTCGGCGGCCTGGTACTCAGGCATGCCGATACGGCGGCGCACGAAGTTGGGAATCAGCGATCCCCATGTGAAGTCGCCCGGGCCTACGAAGACCCAGTGCAGAATCAAGCCGATGAGGGTGCTGGCAGCCCAGTACAGACCCACACCGGCCGGCGTCACGATCACAAACCAGGCAAAGACGACCGGCATCATCCACAGCATCATCTGGTTCATCTGACGCTGCTGATCGCCGGTTGCGGCAGCGCGGTTAATGGAGATGCGCTGCTGTAGCCACATTGCTGCAAACACGATGAACGCGAGGACCACGTCGCCGTTAGCGCCGAGGTCCATCCAGAGGAAGGAGCGGCTCATGGGCACCGCGCTCTGGATGAAATCGACGTTGTAGAGGCGGCCTGAGAGGTCCAGCACCCGTTCCGGGGTGTTGCCCAGGGTGATGCGGATGACCTGGAAGAGCGCGATGAAGATCGGAATCTGGATCAGCTGCGGGCCGATACACCCCAGCGGATTGATCCCGGCCTCGCGATAGAGCTTCATCACCTCTTCGTTGCGGCGCTTGGGATCCTTGTACTTCTTCTGGATCTCCTGCATCTGCGGACCGATTTCCTGCAGACCGCGCATGGACTTGAGCATGCGCATGGTCAGCGGGAACAGCAGGACGCGGATGATCACGGTGAAGATCAGGATTGCGAGGCCGTATGACCCGCCGGCGAGCGAGGTCAGCGCCACCATCACGTTGATCAGTGGCGTCTCGAGGAAGGTTTGCCAGATATGTCCGATGGGCATGTGAGGCTCCGCTCCCTATCGCGCTACTGAGAAGCGCTGCACGGCGCCGTTGGTGGCGTCTACGCGGAGCAGCTCATGATCGGTAGTGATGAAGTAGACGCTTGAGTTCAGCTGCAGGCCGTGTGCGTTTACGCCGACCCCTTCGACGATCGATTCCCAGCGCTGTGCCCCGGTATCCGCATCCAGTCCGAGGACGAGTCCATCGCGGGAAGCGACGACCACGACATCATCAATGAGGAGGGGCGAGGCGCGGAATTCCTCGTCTTCGACGGTGTACGACCAGATCTCGTTGCCGTTGCGGTCCAGCGCGTAGACGGTGCCGCGCATGGTGGCGGCGTAGAGGGTTTCACCGTTGATTCTCGGAGGTCCGACGAACCAACCGTCACCCTGGAAGCGCCAGCGCTCATCGCCACCGGCCGTGATGTCGAGTGCGTGCAGGGCTCGGTCGAAGGAACCGACGATGAGCAGATTGCCATCGAGCACGAGGTCCGCAGGCGAGGAGGCGGTCAGCCCCTGCTCCCAGAGCACGGATCCGGTGTCGAGATCGAGGGCGAATGTTGCGCGCTCATCCAGGTCGGAGAGGTAGAGTACGTTGCCCTGGAGGACTGGCTGACCCCAGATGCGCCCGTTACTGACCGGGAAGCGGCGTTCGATGCCTCCGGTTTCGGCGTCGAGGCTGATGACAGCGCCAGTATCCGTGGGTACGTACAGGGTTCCGTTGGCCAGCAGCGGAGTGGCGACAACCTCTTCGTTGAGTTCGGCGTACCAGGCAACCTCGATCCGTCCGTCCGAGACCTCGACGCGCACGGCGAGACCGTCGTAGGAGACGAGGTAGATCGCGTTGCCATCGATGACGGGGGTGGCATAGGTCGAGCCGAGCTCGATGTCGTCGTTTGCTGGATCGATCGCGCCGCCGGGCAATTGATCGGGGAAGAGCCACAACTGACGGCCATCTGTGGGGTCGATCGCGGCTACGCGGCCTCGATCCACCTGCGTCACGAGGAAGTCATCGTCCGTCTGGGCCAGTCCAGGCCATCCATCGGCGGTGGCGATGCCTACACATGCGCTCGCGAAGATGCCGAACACCGCGATTGCTGTGAGCAGACCGAACCGGCCTAGGCGTGGCGCTTGACGCTTATGTTTCACGTGAAACATCGATGCGTTTGCGGGGTGAGGGCGCTGATGGTCATGGTGATCGCTGGTAGGAATCAAGAACGCTGCTCCGAAGCCCCGATGGGGCGCGAGTTGTGGGTGGCGTGGATAGATACGTCGTTGGTGGAGTGATCGGTGTCGTTGTTCGATGTGCCGGTCAGGATGGGGGCTAATGTTTCGGACAGTTCGCTCTTCGAGATCTGGTTCTTTGGCGGGGGTACGGGATCGTATCCGCTGCTGCCGCCTGGGCGACAGCGAACGAGGCGGCGCAGGCCCAGCCAGACGCCGCGGAGGCTGCCGTGGAGCTCGATCGCCTGGTACATGTATCGGGAGCAGGAGGGCTCGTGCCGGCAGGCCGCGCCGTACATTGGCGATATCGTGGCCTGGTAGCCTCTGATACAGACGAGGAGCACTGCTTTCATTAGCGGTGCTCCGTTGTCAGCTTCATGCGGTGTGCAATCTCGCCGATAGCGCTATCAAGCTCCTGAAAGCTCGCGGATGCTGCTGCTGGTTGGACTAACAGCACGACATCGATGCCGTGCTGCCAGGGGAGTTCTCGGACGATCATGCGCAGCCGCCGCTTGATTCGGTTTCGCACCACCGCTCCGCCCACACGGGAGGAGACGGCAAACCCGATGCGGGTTTCGTTCGCATCGGTACGATGTGCAACCAGGTGGAGCAACGGGTGGCGGAACCGGCGTCCGCGGCGAAGTGTCTGCTGGAAGTCCTCGCGTCGGCGAAGCCGTTCCGGGACACGTCCTGCCGCACTCGATGGATTCGGGACAGAATCCTGCACAGCGGACGACCTCCGGCGGGCGTGTTCACCGCCCGTTCCGGCATCGCTCAACCAGTCAGACTCCACGCCCCACGGGGACAGACAGGCGAATCGCCCGTATCCAGGTCAGGTGGGGTGGAGTTAGACTGACAGCCGCTTGCGACCGCGTGCGCGACGCCGGGCAATCACGGCGCGGCCACCGGCCGTCGACATGCGAGCGCGGAAGCCCAGCTTTCGCTTCCGAGGGATGCGCTTAGGTTGCCAGGTACGCTTCACCGTTGCTCCGATCGTTTTGGGTAACCGAAGCAGTATAGGCGCGGGTCGACCGCATGAGCAATCCGCCCGAAGTATGGGGGGAAGCTAACGGATCGCCGGCGCGGGTGCTTCGGTGTAGAGGTAACGATACCACGCGTAGTTCTCGAGCACATGCTCCATATACGCTCGGGTTTCGGTGAAGTCGATGGCGTAGAGGTAGCCGTCCGGACCCTCGAACGGCTGGTTGCTCAGCCACCGCGATGCGCTGCCGGGGCCGGCGTTGTAGGCGCTCAGGGCCGCGAGGATGTCTCCGTCGAAGGCGCTGAGCTGCGTTCCGAGGTAATAAGCACCGTAGCGGAGTGATGTCACCGGATCATGAATGCGGTCAGGGTCCCACGGCTCGCCCAGGCGTTCCGCTATCTCCTCTGCAGTCCCGGGCATGACCTGGCCGAGTCCTGCGGCACCCGCCGGGGAGACGGCGTGGGGATTGAAGGTGGACTCCTGGAGGACGACGGCCTTCAGCAAGAGTGGCGGCACCGAGAACTCTGCGGCAGCGGAGTCGATGGCGTCAGCGTAGGGGTTCGGGTAGTGCAGCCTGAGGAGGGGACGAGGTGCTTCCACGCGCGCGTGGGCGGTCACTGGCAGCAGCAGGCGATTGGCGACGTTCACCGCGACATCGTGTATTTCCTGCCGGTGAACCTCGATGCCGAGGTCGAGGAGTTCGTAGGGCTCCTGTCCGTAGGCCGCCGCGGTCTGGAAGAGCAGCGAGCGCCCCACCGTGAGCTCGCCCGCCTCGATGAGCGCGAATCCGAGGCGGGTGCGGCCGTCCTCGAGGACGGGCGTGGCGCTCGCAATGCGTGGCCCGTGGAGGTCGAGCAGCCATGCTTCGATCTCTGCGACCTCATCATCCGTGAGCGGCGCGTAGGCGCCGGCCGATTCCTGGTGGGCTTCATCGGGTAATGGAGATGGAGTCTCATCATTGAGCAGCGCCCAGAGCACCGCGGGGTGGAACTCGGCCGGATCGAGGCCGGTTGCGGTCTCAGCGCCAAACTGGGTGCGGAACACCGTGTGCCAGCGGGCGGCCTCGGCGGCGCGGTGGGGCGTGGCCGTTGCGGCGATATCCTCGAGACGTGCCGTAGCGGCCTCGGTGTCGCCGGCGAATCCGAGCGCGAGCGCCCCGCGCAGGCGGCCGTCCGCTGCGAACGTGGAATCGGGGAAGTCCTGCACCAGCAGGTCGTATTCCGCGGCGGCTGCCGCCGGTTCATCGAGTTCCTCGTATACCCGGCCGCGCCAGTAGCGTGCGTCGGCGGCGAGCGGGCCATCCGGGGCGGCTTCCAGGGAGCGTGCGTACGCCTCGATAGCCTCTTCGCGCTCCTGGAAGCGCTCGGCCAGGGCACCGAGGTAGAAGTGGGCGCGGGCCTGCTCGATGGCTGACAGTTCGCCGCCCTCCAGTGCGAGCTCGAAGAGTCGCGCGGCCTCGTCGTCCCGGCGCGCCCGGTAGTTCACGAACGCGGCATCCATGACCGGGGGCTCAATCTCCGCTTCGGCGAGGGCATCGAGGGCGTCGAAGGCTACCGGGAGGGTAGGGGCGATGGTGAGCACGGCCATCGCGTCTTCGATCCACGCGGGATCGTCGAGTGCACGCCGGATCCGGGCACTCTCCCACCGCATCGAGGCTTGCTGGGCGCTGCTGAGGCCCGGCGTCTCGTTTGCCTCGGTGAGCAGTGCTACTGCTTCCTCACCCCGTTCGAGCTCGACGAGGTTCGCGGCAGCCTCGGTGAGGGCAACGGTATGCAACGAGATGGGTAGCGCGGCGCTATCGATGACGGTGCGGAATGTGATTGCGGCGGCTTCCAGGTCGCCGTGGTCGACCTGGACCTGTCCCTTGCGCAGCTGGGCCATGGGCACGAGCACGCCGTCCGCATCGATGGTGCGCTGGAACAGCCGCACCGCCAGTGCGGTGTCACCGTTATCGCGGGCCTCGATGGCGGCGCGGTAGCGGGCAGTTTCGGGTGCGCCGTCGGTGAGGGCGACGGCGGTGCGGTAGATGCGATCAATGCGCGGGATGCTGGGGCTGGTCCGTGAGATCGGAGATGCTGAGGCCGGTAACGCACCGGCCTGAATCGCGATGCCGGTGGCGTCCGCAGGTACCTCGTCGTCGCCCGCGAACCAGTCGCCACGGATGAGTACGGCCGCCACGAGGGCAACGCCGACGACCAGCATGGCGCTGAGCACTGCGCCGAGCACGAGGGGCGGGCGGTTGATTCGGCCCATGCATCCATCGTATCTGGCGGAGCAAGGAAGGGACTGAGCGCCGCGTGTGACCCCAGTCGCGGTCTGCCCTCTAGCCCGACGTACGGCTACACTGGGGCCGTCGGATGGCTGCCCGGTCTACTGACGGCCGGATGGGACGGAGCGGGACGTGAGACGACGAATCGGTAGCATGTTCGCAGGTATTGGCGTCGCGCTGGTCCCGCTGGCCGCGGCCGCGCAGTCGACTACCGGTAGTCGCGCAACGGACCCGCCGGGTGATCTTGGTGAGACGCTCCTCTACACGTTCCTCGCGCTGGTGGGGCTCTTCGTCATCGCGACCCTCGGCTACCTCTACCGCGAGAAGCGAGGGCTGAACTGGGCTTTCCAGGAGCCTGACGCGCCTCACGACGAGCACGGCGACCACCACTAAGCTCCGGGGACACCGGAGCGGCGCCCGCCTCGTATCTCCCGGTCGCTACGCGTGGAGGGTGCTGTCCACCGGCGTGCTACGATTCCGCCCGTGTTTGCGCGCCCTCATGTGCGATACCGTTTTGACGGGCGCGTCTGACACGCATGCGATGCGTGCGGAGTGAGCCATATGACGTCACCCAATCGACGACCGGGTGGCGGCGATTCCGGTGGTCGGCTGTAGGATGACGTCACCGGGGTCGGCTGCGCGTGGATGGTCGTCGTACTCGCGTACCAGCTCCTCAAGCGCCTCGTACAGCTGGGCGCGAGACCGATCCGGACGCTGTACCAGCGTGTTCGCCGCACTGATGGAGGTCCGAGGTGAAGACGAATCGCACGAGGATCGTGATCTCCCTCGTCCTCATCGTGGTTGCGGGCAGTCTGTACGTGGCGATGCGCGCGTCCTGAGCCACCGGGGTTCGATATCCCACGAAGTAGTCCGGAACTGGGGCTGTGAGCTGGGATGCGCTCGCTAGCGTGCGGGCTCGTTGCGCTGCGTTTCGGTTCGTTGGGCCTCGGCGAGCGCCTCTGCGACCTCCGTGCGGCGCTTGCTGGCGCGGGTCATCTTGGCGCGCAGCTCCTCACGCATGTTGGTCAGATGCTCCACCTTGTGTTCGACAACATCGAGCTGGCGCGTGAGGGCATCGACGAGCTGATCGAGACGCTGGAGGCGGATGGGCAGTTCGCGGTCTGGGCGGAACGTGGCGGATAGGTGCCGGAGGATTTCCTCCGCATCCACCATCTCCTTGATCTCGGAGAGCGTGAAGCCCAGCAGCTCCTGCAGGCGCTTGATGTAGAGGATGCGCTCGACATCTTCGTCCGAGTACAGCCGGAAGCCGCCGTCCATGCGCTCCGGGGGATCGACCAGTCCCTTCTCCTCATAGAACCGCAGGGTGCGCTGGGTGACGCCGGTACGCTCTGCGACCTCCCCGATCTGGTATCGGGTCGGCTTGTCGTCGGCGGCTTCATCCGCGGCTGCTGTCGGGTCGATGGTCATCGGAGGCATCGTAGGGAGGCGGTTCTCAGGGCGTCAATTGCGGGAGGGTTGGCTGGCGGGTCGAATCGAGACGGCTAGTCGTCCTCGTCGTCGTCATGGTCGTGGGTGTGGGAGGGCTGCCCGAGCAGCGGGACATCGTTCCCGCGGCTCTGTCGGGCGGGTGCGGGCACGGCAGCGGCGGCGGCCAGTGCGCGTTCCACCTCTGCCCCGGGTACGAGCACGAGCGCAGCACCGGCGTCCCGCCATGCCTCGAGGGCTCCCGCGTCGGGAACATCCTCCGTGCAGGAGACCATGAGGGTCGCGCCGGTAAGGGAGGCGACGCGACGCAGTTCGATCTGATCGCGCACGGTGACGATGCCCGGTGCAACCTCCACGATCAGTGCATCGAGGTCGATTCCGGCGACCGCGCGGAGGCGATCCTCCTGCTGGTCCGGTCCAAGGATGAGCACGCGGCCCATGTCTCGATCGGTGAGGGCGCTGGCGTGGGCCCGCCCGTCATCGAAGACGAAGAAATCGGCGCCAGCCTCGCGCGCGGCGGTCACCTCGACGCCCGTTGCAGCCTCCATGCGAACGCCAACGGGCAGGCGCACACGTTCGGCGACGTCTGCCAGGTGGGAGGTGCTGTCGAGGATGAGCGCGTCTGCGCCGGCGTTCGCGGCGGCCTCGGCCTCGTCTGCGCTGGTCACGGTGGCGACGACGAGCATGTAGCGACGATCCTCGCGCTGTGCGAGGGCGGCGAAGCCGAAGCCCCCGGAGGCACGGCCGATGTCGCGAATGCGGTTCCGGAACTTGCTCATCGTGCACCCTTCCGCGGCTGGCGGTCTCTGGATCCAGGCGCAAGGGGGCGCTGGAAATACACCGCGCTCGCCGGGTCGCAACCGGGCGAGCGCAGATCGGTTTCTGCTGGAGCCGTCGGTGGGATTCGAACCCACGACTTGCTGTTTACGAAACAGCTACTCTGCCACTGAGTTACGACGGCCCGTCGGCTACCCAGTATACGGATGCGCCGGGCGGAGGCTCAATCGAGCGCATCCCACCCGGGGATGACAGGGGCGGGCCGCGTTATCCGCGCAGGAGCTTCTGCAGGGTTCGGGCGACGATGGCGGCTGTAGCCGTGGCGAACGCGATCGTTGCGAGGCGGATTGAGGTGGAATCCTCGATCGGCAGAATGCGAACCTCGGTCGGGCTGACCTCGATCACGGCGATGCCGCGGGACTTCGCGCCGCCGCCTGCGCCACCCCCGCTGCCTTGCTCGCCGTCCGGGCCGGTACCGCCGCCCCAGCCGAATCCGAATCCGTATTGCACATCCGCCACGGGGATGACCACGCGGTCACCGGCGCTGACGGGGTCGGCGAAGCAGGAGGCGGCGCCGGCGCTATCGGGGATGCGCGAGACGGCTGTCATGGCCTCTTCTGGGTTCATCGGTCCCTGCCTTCCATGGCGCGCCGCGCCCGGCGGGTGAGCCGGAGTACCGCTGTTGCTGTGAGCCAGACCAGCGTCAGACGGCCGGCAAGCCGCAGCCACGGATGCGTGGGCGCGGGTACAGAAATATCGTACGGCACTCCGCCTGAGATGACCTCGATGGCCACGGGGCGGACCTGCCCCAGTTCCGCCGAGAGGTGGTGTCCGCGACCGACCGCAAGCCGCAGCGTCCTTCGGCGTACGCGGCCGCGCAGCTGTCGGTCCCGGAATGTGCCGAGGTCGACGTATTCATAGCGGGTCTGGAGCAGGCCCCCGAGGGCGGAGCGGGGCTCGGGCTCGGGAGAGGGGAGCGACATGTGCGTACCTCCCCACGAGCAGCGAATCCGGTGTGGTTGGGTGCCCGCCTACAGGTCGCGGTTGCGGAATGCCCAGATCGCTGCGATGAGCGCGGCGATTGTGAGCGCGCTGAAGACGAGTACGACACGCAGGTGGTCCCACAGCGGCGTGTCACCCCGGAAGGTAACCGGCAGGTCCTGCACGACGGCGGTGGTGCTCAGCCAGTTCAGTCCCAGGAACTGGAAAAGAAGTCCTGAGCTCAGCACCATCACGAGCAAGATCAACACTGCGAACAGCGTGTTCTGGATCGTCGACGAGAGCATGATCCCCAGCGCACCGAAGAAGATGAGCAGGACCCCCACCGCCACGATTCCAGCGGTGATACCGCCGGCTGTGGAGTCGGAGATCGCGTAGCGGGTCATCAGGTAGGCGAACGGAATCATGATTGCGAGGTACATCGCGACGGTGAATCCGATGCGGGCGGCGATCTTCGCCCAGAGGTACTCGGAGCGGGTTACGGACCGCGAAAGAATGCCGTCTGAGACGACGCTGAGCTCACCGCTGATGGCGCTCCCGGTGAGCACCGCGATCGCGAGGCCGGAGATGGGGAGGAGGACGCCAGCGACGTAGGCGCCCATCGTTTCCGATGCGACCTCGTTCTGGGTGCTGGCGACCACGATCAGGAAGACCGCGGGACCGAGGAGCAGGGGGAACCAGAGCCGCACGATCCAGGACCGCGTGAGCAGGTTCAGGTCATACCGAAGGATGGCCAGGAATGCCTGCATAGAGTTCCTCGTCCGCGTACTCGTCTTGGTCGAAGCCGTTGTTGCTGCCGTTACTTCCGTTGCTGCCGCCGTTGAGGCTGGCGTTCGCATCGTGGAGGGCGGCCAGCGCGGTCTGGCGCACGAAGCCCAGGGTCCGGTCGTCCTTGAGGTAGCGCAGGAACGCCTCCTCGATCTCGTTGGAGCCGGTGTCGATGTGGAGCAGGTCCACGCCGGTGCGGTCCACGAGGTCCAGCACGCACTGGATGTACTCCCTCAGCGGCTCCGCGCCCATGAAGGTGATGCGGAACTCGGAGCCGAGGCGCTCGTAGCGCACGGTGCCGTGCTCATCCAGGCCCAGGATGCTCTGCTCGAAGATGCTAGCGTCGCCCTCGATCTCCACGGAGATAGTGCCCTGTCGCGCCAGCCGGCGCATGTCTGACATGGGGCCGGAGTAGATGAGGCGACCGTCTGCCAGGATGCCGATGTCCGTGCAGACGCGCTCTACGTCGCTCAGGATGTGCGTCGCGATGATGATGGTGCGATCGCGCCCGGAGAGCTCGCGGATGAGCTCGATGGTCTGCCGGCGGCCGGCCGGGTCGAGACCGGAGGTCGGCTCATCGAAGATCAGCAGTTCCGGATCGTTCATCAGGGCCGCGGCGATGCCGAGGCGCGTCACCATCCCGGTGGAGAAGCCGCCGATCCGTTGCGAGGCTGCACCGGTGAGGTCTACGACCTGCAGGAGGTGCGCCAGTTGCGTCTTCGCACGGTCTGGCGGCATTCCCAGCACGGAGCCAACGAACTCCAGGAACTGGATGGGGGTCATGTGTCGGGGGAAGGCCGGGTTGGTCGGCAGGAAGCCGATGCGCCGGCGGAGGTCGGCGCGGTCCTCACCCATGGGCTCGCCCAGGACCTGGATTTCTCCGGCCGTGGGCTTCTGGAGGCCCAGCATCAGGCGGAAGGTGGTGGACTTTCCGGCCCCGTTCGGGCCGACGAGGCCATAGACGGAGCCCTTCTCGACCCGCAGATTGAGCGAGTTGAGGGCGATGTAGCGGTTTTCGTAGATCTTGGTGAGATCGACGGTATTGATGACGTGCATGTGTGCGTCCCTGCGGTTCGGCGCAACGGAGTCGCTATGCGCCGGGGGACGAGGGGGACCACAGCAGGTGCACGATTCACTCGCACACCGGGACACACACCGGGCTCACGCTTGCTGTAGGCAAACACCGGGCGCTGCCGCTGGGGAACCCGGGACTCAGGGACGCGCGCCGCATGCTCGCGTCCAGACCCGCCGTCGCACGCCAGTGATGATAGCAACCGTCACCAACCGGGGAAAGTCACGGCGTTTCGGGGCGGCATCTGACTCGTATCGGAAACGTTCGCGCCCTATAGTTCTGGCATGCAACGAATCCTGGTCCTGAGTATGGACGCACGCCACGTGGCGCAGGTGGAGGCGGCAGCGCGTCCGGATGGCCGCCTGGTGCGTCCGGTCGGCGACCCCGACCAGTGCCTGATCGCAGTGCGAGATTGGCGGCCGGAGGTCGTCATCGTTGATCTCACCTCGCCCTCCCTCGCGAGCGCCCTCAACGCGCTGCTGCGGGATGAGGCGATCGAGGAGAGCGTTGCTGTCGTGGCGATCGCGGATCCGATGGACCTGAGTGCGATCGGCCCCGGGGTGAAAGTGGATGACTTCGTCGTTGCTCCCGTGGAGGCCGGCGAGTTGCGACAGCGACTCTCTCGCATCATCTGGAGCCGCACCGGCGTGGGTGATGGCAGTGTGATTCAGCACGGCTCGCTGGTCATTGACCTGGAGCGGTACAAGGTCACGGTGTCAGACGATGTTGTGGACCTGACGTACAAGGAGTACGAGCTGCTGCGCTTCCTTGCTTCCAACCCCGGCAAGCCGTTCACGCGCGAGGCGTTGCTGAATCAGGTGTGGGGGTACGACTACTACGGCGGCTCCCGCACCGTGGATGTTCACGTCCGGCGCATTCGCTCCAAGATCGAGCGGCGCGAACCGTTTATCGAGACGGTGCGGAACGTCGGCTATCGGTTCGTCGATGCACCGCTGGGTGCGGATGGCGCCAGGCGGTAGCCCACGCGTGTGACGGTGTCCACGACCCGTCCGGCATCACCCAACTTCGAACGGATGCGCGAGACGATGACGGCCAGCCGCCGGCGGGACCGTGCTGTTTCGCGACCCCAGAGTTCCTCAGCGAGCCGTTCGTAGGTGACGACCTTGCCCCCGTATTCGGCGATGATCCAGAGTGCTGTGAATTCCATGTAGGTCAGCTGGACCGGCCGTCCGGCGACGGTGACCAGGTATCGGTCTCGATCGATCACGAGATCGCCCGACTGGATCATGGTGAGTGTTCCCTTCCGTGCTGAGTCGAAGGTGGAAGCGGGGTGGGAACACCCCCGGCGTCCTGGGAGGGAGGACGCCGGGGGCGGGAAACTGCGGATCCTTGACGGATTCCGTGACGCTAGAGCGCCTCGTCGTCCGTCTCGCCGGTGCGGATGCGCACTGCGCGTCCAATGGGGGTGATGAAGATCTTTCCGTCACCCACCTCACCGGTGCGGGCGGCCTCCACGATGCGGTCGACGATCTCGTCCACCTCGCTGTCCATGACCACCAGCTCCATCTTGACCTTGGTGATGTACTCCACCGCGAAGGTCTGGCCGCGCCACTGCTCGGTAATCCCGCGCTGGACGCCGTGTCCCCGGACCTCCGTGAGGGTCATCCCCCGTGGCTGTAGTTCCTCCAGGGCCGCCTTCACCACCTGGAGCCGGTCCGGGCGAATAATCGCTTCGATTTTCTGCATCTTCGTAGTTCCTTCTCCGCTCGACAGCTAAGCCTGTGGCGGACTGGTTGGCGGCGCTGGTCGGGCTGCCGTGAGCGTGGAGAACGGATCGCGACCGCCGGTGAATTCCGGGTAGGCCTCCATGCCGTGCTCGCCCACGTCCAGTCCAGCGTCTTCCTCTTCCGGAGTCACCCGCAGGCCAACGGTGGCCTTCACGATGAAGAAGAGAATGCTGCAGGTCACCACTGTCCAAGCAGCAATTGCCGCGACACCGATGGCGTTGACCGCCAGGATGTTCGCGCCACCACCCAGCAGCAGACCATAGTCGCCGGTGATGCCGAAGCCGTCGTCCATGAGTCGCTCACTGCTGAGCAGGCCCACGGCCAGCGTGCCCCAGATGCCGTTCATCAAGTGCACCGGTACCGCGCCCACGGGGTCATCGATGCGCAGCTTATCGAGCAGCGCGACACCGTAGACGATGATGATGCCGGCCACGAGGCCCGTGATGACCGCTCCCCATGGCTCGATGGTCGCCGCGCCAGCGGTGATACCGACGAGGCCACCCAGGATGCCGTTGAGGGCCAGCGAGAGGTCAGACTTCCCGCTCCGTAGCCACGAAACGAACATGGCTGACGCGCCACCGGCTGCAGCCGAGAGCGTTGTGGTCACGGCTACGCGTGCAGCCGTGTCTGCCAGCCCACCGCTCAGGCCGAGCGTGGAACCGGCGTTGAAACCGTACCAGCCGATCCACAGGATCATGACACCCATGAAGCCGAGGACCAGCGAGTGTCCGGGCAGGGCGTTCACCGTGCCGTCTGCGTTGAACTTGCCTCGCCGCGCGCCCACGAAGATGGCTCCCATGAGTGCAGCCCAGCCACCGACCGAGTGCACGACGGTTGAGCCGGCGAAGTCCACCATGCCCACGCCCATGAGCGGGTCGTCGGTGAAGGCGGTGAGCCACCCACCCTCGTCCCACACCCAGTGGGTGACGATCGGGTAAATCACACCGGTGATGACCACCGTGTACAGC
>JBJHDC010000030.1:18846-20905 GCA_050486345.1 Dehalococcoidia bacterium
GCACGCGGCGGCGCACGCACCACCGCCTCCAGCGCCGCCTCGTCGGACGCGATGTTGGCGAGGTGCTTGGCGGCGTGCTGCGCCACCTTGTCGACCGTGTACAGCAGGTACGCGGTGAACTTGGTGCGCTCTGCCACGGCTCCCGCCACGATGGTGGCTGCCGTAGCGGCGAACGCGAACTGGAAGAAGAACGTGGCGTAGTCGTCTGTGTTCGTGAGGAAGAAGTTGCCGAAGCCGAACACGCTGTTCGCGGCTCCAGCCGTCCCGTACGCGAGCCCGAATCCGACCGCCCAGTAGGCAATCGCACCCAGGGACACGTCCATGACGTTCTTCATCAGAACGTTGACGACGTTCTTACTGCGGATGAATCCAGATTCCAGGAACCCGAATCCAGCCTGCATGAACAGCACCAGGATACCGGCGATGATGAGCCAGACGGTATCGATGCTGACTGTGAGATCGGCGACTGCGTCGGCGACCTCTTCCGGGGTTTGTGCGGAGGCGCCGGTGGCCGACAGCAGGAATGCTCCTGTGCCGATCGCCAGCGCTCCTATCCAACGATGTGTGTGCCGCAAGTGACGGACCTCCTCTACAGCAGAGAAGTCTCCGTCTCGGCGGTTTCGCATCGGCGTCACTGATGTGAAGGTTCAGTGTCCCGAATGTTTCAGATAGTCGATCCTGTTCCGAACAGCAATGATCGGGATGCTGAGCGCAATGACGTGATATGAGATGCTGCAGAGCGGCGGCGGACATGTAACACACACAGGAGTACCAGCGTGCCCACCTTGCCTGAGCTCCGACAGCAGATCACGCGCTCCGGCGTGACGCGCGTTGAACTGCGTGTCACTGACCTCCTGGGGCGATGGCACCACTTCGCGATCCCGGCCCGGCGCCTGACCGAGGAGCTGGTCGAGCGCGGCGTGGGCTTCGATGGATCCAGCCTGCGCGGTTTTCGGTCCATCGAGGAATCCGACATGCTCCTGATGCCGGACCTGGACACTGCGGTGATCGATCCGATCGCAGCCACGCCTACGGTCGTGATCGTCTGTGACGTCGTAGAGCCGCTGACCGAGGAGCGCTACTCGCGCGATCCGCGGTACGTCGCCGCCAAGGCCGAGGCGTACCTTCGAGACCAGGGCATCGCGGATGAGGCGCACTTCGGGCCCGAGTTGGAGTTCTTCGTCTTCGACGATGCGCGGTTCCACCAGGCGGACAATGCAGCTTCGTACGCGGTCGGCTCATCGGAGGCGCGCTGGGCGGTGAGTACGGAGGATGGCAGCGCCTTTGCGCACACGCTGCGGGAGAAGGAGGGCTACAGCCCCGTCCCGCCGGCCGACTCGCTCTCCGAATTCCGCTGGGCCGTTACGGAGGCACTCGAGGCGATTCAGATCCCTGTGGAGATTCATCACCACGAGGTGGCATCCGGCGGCCAGTGCGAGATTGCGATGGCGCACAGCACCCTGAAGCGGCAGGCGGATCACGCGCAGTGGTACCGTTACCTGGTGCGCAACGTGGCCCACGCGCATGGCCAGAGCGCGACGTTCATGCCCAAGCCGGTCTACGGCGACAACGGCAGTGGGATGCACACGCACCAGTCTCTGTGGAAAGACAGTATCCCGCTCTTCCACGACAACAACGGCTACGCCGGGCTGTCGCGGATGGCGCGCCACTACATTGGTGGATTGCTCGCGCATGCGCCTGCGTTGCTCGCGTTTACGAGCCCCAGCACCAACTCCTACAAGCGTCTGCTGCCGGGCTTCGAGGCGCCGGTTTACCTCGCCTACTCGATGGGCAACCGTTCCGCTGCGGTTCGGTTGCCGGCGCACGCACGGATGCCACAGGAGAAGCGTGTTGAGTTCCGCCCGCCCGATGGCACCGCGAACCCCTACCTCGCGTTCGCGGCGATGCTGATGGCGGGCATCGATGGCGTCGTCAATGAGATCGATCCCGGCGATCCGGTGGACCGCAACCTGGAGACGCTGGCGGACAGTGAGCGCAATCGCATTCGTCGCGTGCCGGAGACCCTCGAAGGGGCGTTGGATGCGCTCGAGGCGGACCC
>JBJHDC010000031.1:0-20439 GCA_050486345.1 Dehalococcoidia bacterium
AAGGCGAAGCTGCCGAGGCCGGCCGTGATCGCGCCACCGGTAGCGACGAACACGGGGATCGTCGCGAGGAACGCGAGCGTGGCGAATCCGGATCCGACTCCCGCGAGTTTGAACTTCATATCGACTCCTGCACGACATCACTGTCTGGCCTCAGCATAGCGGATACGTGCAGGGTCATTGGTCCCAAACGCAGACCGCCACGAGCTTCACGGCTCGGGGCGGTCCGGAGTTGGACGTTCGTCGGCCCGAGTGGGGACGACTAATCCGGGTACTGGGCCCGCACGGTGATCGCGGCACAGGCGATGAGTGTGTCGCTGTTCGGCACCTGCAGGCCCCCTTGCACCGCGTTCACCGTCACTTCGCCGTGGGGCAGCTCCGCCTTCACCGCCTCGATATCCACCTTCGATGGGTCCGGCACGCCGATGGTGACCTCCACGAGCATGGTCCCGCCGCGCTCGCGGATTTCGCTGAGCACGGGCAGGCTGGAGTGGCGGATGCAATCGGACACGGCACGCCGGGCCGCCTTGGTGGCGTCCTCGCCGTGGACATCCACACCCATTCCGAACTCGAGGACATACGGTCGTGCCGGCATCTGGTGTTCCTCCGTGTGCTGGTCATCGGGGCTGCTTCTGGTCGCTGTGGTCCCTCGGAGGCTACCGCCCCCAGACCTCCTCGGCGACCTCCGCGACCAGCTCCAGCTTGCGCTGCTGCTCGTCCCAGCTCAGGAGGTTGCCCGGCATCGTGGAGGCGAAACCACACTGCGGGCTGATCGCCAGCCGCTCCACCGGGATGTACTTGGAGGCCTCCTCGATGCGTCGCAGCAGGTCGTCCTTCGTCTCCGGAGCGGCGAGCTTGGAGCTGACGATACCCAGCACCACCATCTTGTCGTCCGGCACAAAGCGCAGCGGCTCGAAGCCGCCGGAGCGCTCGTCGTCGTACTCCAGCAGGAAGCGGTCGACGTTCAGCGAGTTGAAGAGCTTCTCCGCAACGGCGTCGTAGGCGCCCTCACCGGCCCAGGCGCTGCGGTTGTTGCCACGGCAGATGTGGTGGCCCACGGTCACGCCTTCGGTGCCGCGCGCACCCTCGATGGAGGCGTTGTCCCAGGCGATCTGCTGGTCCAGCTCCGCGTCAGGGTCCAGGCCCTGCGAGCGCATGTTGGCGAGGCCGCGCTCGTTCATCCACTGCGTGTAGCGGAGCGAGTCCAGCTGCACATAGGAGACGCCCATGTCGATGATCGCCTTGATTTCGCTGTTCAGGAACGCCACTAGCTCGTCCACCAGGCTCTCGACGGTGGGGTAGAACTGGTCAGTGACGCCATCCTTGTACCAGCCGGAGCCGCGGTTGGAGACAGCGGCGAAGGTGATCTTCCACGGACCCGGCGCGTGCTCCTTCAGGAACGCCGCCTCCTGCTGCACCAGGCTGCGGACCTTCGTCAACTTCTGCCCGACGACGTGGGAACCACCGAATCCGGCGAGCTCCGAGAGCACCTCGTGTGCGAGCTCACCGGAGCCTTCGGGTGTGCCCTGCCAGCGAAGCGCCACCGGCATCTCTGGCGGGTCAGGATTCTCGATCAATCCCTCCAGCGAGTCGAACATCGCGCCGGCCCACCAGCTGCGGCGGTACTCGCCGTCCGTGAACACGTCCACGCCGGCGGCTCGCTGGACCTCGATGGCCTTCAGGGCTTCGCGGTCGGCGATCGCGCGGAGGTCGTCCCAGCTGATCTCGTTCTGGTCATAGGCTCGACGTGCGTCGAGCATTTCCTGCGTGCGCAGCATGCTGCCGATGTGATCGGCTCGGTACGGTGATGCCATGAATCCCCCCAGGGTTCGTTTCGCCTCGGTGCGGGTCGATAACGTGCGCGCATTGTGCGGTGTGCCCGGAGGCCTCGCAAGTCACGGTGGCCGGCGACATCGGACGCCAGGGTGAGCGCTTGCGGAATCGGATTGTTACGATCGGATCACGCACCCCGGACATACTCGTCGCTGCATCGAGGCAGGGCCATGGCTGACCGCCGCATACACAGGCACGACCACGAACGAGTCCAGGCGTGACGGCCGAACTCCACGCATCCGACCTCGGTGCAGTCATCGCAGCCCTCGATGACCAGCCGTCCCGCAGTGTGCCGGGCAGCTTCCTGAGCCTGTCGCTCCCTCCGGCCTTCGATCCGCGCGCGCTGCTGAATGACCCGGCACGCTTCCGCGTGGCGGCCTCCTTCGAGCGCCCGGACCGCGGGCTTGCGCTGGTCGGTATCGGCGAGGCGGCGCGTGTGGACGTCCCTGCGGGGAGCGGCCCGGCCAGCGTGCGTGACGAGGCGCGGCTGCTGCTAGATGCAGCGGTCGAGGGTGATGCTCCCGGCCTGCGCGCGCGCCTGCTGGGTGGCTTCCGCTTCAACCCCTCGGCGGCGGTACGTGAGCCGTGGGTGGATCACGGTGCCGGCTGGCTGCTGCTGCCGCGCATCCTCTTCGTCGCAGACGGCGAGGCGAATGGCGTGGTCCTCGGCCCCGGCGTGGAGCCGCGCGAGGCGTCCGATCTGCTGCGCACCCTTGCCTCAGTGTCCGCCCCGTCGGTGGACGAGGGTGGGAGCGACCTGCGCGTAGAGCAGCCGGTGAATCGCAGCCGATGGCTCGCCAGCGTGGGCGCCATTGCCGAGGAGGTCCGTAACGGCGCTTACGAGAAGGCCGTGCTCGCCTCGTCCATGGCGCTGGCTGGGCAGGAGCCGATCTCCGTGGGCCGCGTCCTGGATCGCCTGCGCACGAACTACGACGACTGCTTTGTGTTCACGATGCGGAGGGGCGATTCGGTGTTCCTCGGCGCGAGCCCGGAGCTGCTGGTGAGCCTGGCGGACGGGCACCTGCACTCGCTCGGCCTCGCCGGCTCCACCCCTCGTGGTGTGACGCCCGAGGAGGACGAGCAGCTGGGGGCCGCGCTGATGGCGAGCGCGAAGGACCGCATCGAGCACGAGACCGTGGTGCGCGCGATCCGCGAACGGTTGGAGGGCGCAACCCAGAGCGTGCGCGCGCCGAACCAGCCGCAGCTGCGCCGCCTGCGCAACATCCAGCACCTGGCGACGGACATCACCGGGCAGACCCGGCCGGGCGTGCATATCCTCGACCTCGTGCAGCGCGTGCATCCGACGCCCGCCGTGTGCGGCTGGCCGGCCGACCGCGCGCGCGAGGTGATTGGGGAGCATGAGTCGTTCGACCGTGGCTGGTACGCCGGGCCAGTGGGCTGGGTGGACGGTCAGGGCGACGGTGAGTTCGCCGTCGCGCTCCGCTCCGCCCTCGTACGCGGGGAGCGGGCCTGGCTGTTCGCGGGAAACGGCATCATGGGCGATTCTGATCCGGAAGCCGAGTATGCCGAGGTTCAGCTGAAGTTCCGCCCGCTCGCGGAGGCGCTCGGCTCCTGATCGCAGGCATTGAGGTCCGCTGAGCGCGGACGGCAGCGAGCGCGGGCGATATCATCGCTTCATGTCGCACTCCGGTGAGCCTCGGTCCGCGGATACCCTTGTACGCTCTGTGCTGCATGCACTCTGGCGTCACGGCATGCGCCACGCGGTGATCGCTCCCGGATCCCGCAACACCCCGATCACCCTCGCACTGACCGCACCCGATTCGCCGGTGCGCACGTGGCTCCACTACGACGAGCGATCGGCCGGCTTCTTCGCGCTCGGGCTCGCGCGTCAGCTCGGCGAGCCGGTAGCCGTCGTCTGCACCTCCGGCACCGCGGCAGCCAACTTCCTCCCCGCCGCCGTCGAGGCGCGGCTGTCGCGCGTCCCCGTGCTCTTCCTCACGGCGGACCGCCCGCCCGAGCTGCGTGACATCGGCGCGCCGCAGACCGTGGACCAGGTCGGCATCTTCAGCTCGCACGTGAAGTGGGCGGTGGACTTGCCCGTCGCGGACGATGGCGCGGCGCAGGCTCTCGAGGCGTACGCGACCGCGACTGCGGCGCGAGCAGCGGCGGTGGCGCTCACCGCGCCGATGGGGCCGGTACACCTCAATCTCCCGTTCCGCGAGCCGCTGCTCGATGCGAGCACCATCGACCAGCCCTTCGCGGGACGGGACAACGTGCCCGTCATCGAGCGCCCCGGTCCGCTACCGCCTTCGGCGGAGACGGTGGATCGCCTGGTGTCGCTGCTCACGGGCCGGCGAGGGCTGATCGTGTGCGGTCCGGATGCCGGCGGCCTGCCTGCAGGCGCGATTGTGGCGCTGGCGCGCGTCCTCGGCTGGCCCGTGGTGGCCGACCCCGTCTCGGGGCTGCGCGCCGGCACGCACGCGCTGGACCTGGTGATCGACACGGTGGACACGCTGGTGCGCGAGGAGACGTTCACTGCCGAAGCTGTGCCGGACGTGGTGCTCCGGTTCGGAGCCGCGCCGACCTCCAAGCCCTTCGACCAGTGGCTCGCCTCCCTCGATGACCTCACCAACGTGCTCGTGGACCCGGGTGCGCCGGGGTTGAGCGGCTGGCGCGATCCCGACCTGCGCACGGCCATGGTCGTGCCAGCCGACGAGGCCGCCGTCTGCGCGGTGCTAATCGAGGCGCTGCCCTCGAAGGCGGCCGCGGAGCCGGGGTGGGCTGAGTCCTGGTGCGACGCCAATGCCGCTGCTCGCGACGCACTGCGCGAAGCGATCGAGGCGCTGGACGAGCCGTTCGAGGGGCGGCTGGCGCTCGACCTCGCTGCGGCGCTGCCGGATGGTGCGACGCTGGTGGCCGGCAACAGCATGCCCGTGCGCGACCTCGATTCCTTCTTCCCGGCGACCGGGCGGGCCATTCGCGTGACCGGGACTCGAGGTGCCTCTGGGATCGACGGGGTGACCTCGACCGCTGCGGGCGCGGCTGCAGCCGGGCAGGGGCCAGCGGTGCTGTTCACGGGGGATATCTCCTTCCTCCACGACAGCAACGGGCTGTGGCCCATGGCGCAATACGACCTGAACGTGACGGTGGTGCTGCCGAACAACGATGGCGGCGGCATCTTCCACTTCCTGCCGCAACGCACGCAGGCCGCCGACCGCTTCGAGGCATGGTGGGGCACCCCCCACGGCCTCGATCTGCGGCATGCGGTGGAGCTGCACCGTGGCCGGCACACGCTGCTCGAGGCTGGCGACTCGACCGAGGCGATCGCGGCGGCCATCGCGCGGCCGGGCCTCGATGTCCTGGAGTTGCGCACGGAGCGCGACCGCAACGTGGAGCTGCATCGCGACGTGTGGGCGCATGCGACGGCGGCCGTGCGGCGTGCGGTCGCGGCGGCGCGGGCGTAGTCGGCGTGCCACAGGTGGAGATCGATGGCCTGGTCTGGAACGTGGACCGCTCCGGGCAGGGGCCGCCCGTCGTGCTGCTGCACGGATTCACTGGCTCCCGCAACACGTGGTACGACCTGCGCCGAGTGCTGGACGGCGAGTTCACCACGCTCGCGGTGGACCTGATCGGCCACGGTGCCTCCGGTTCGCCAGCCTCGGTTGAGCGCTATGAGATGCGGCGGGCGGTCGATGACCTCGCCGCGCTGTTGACTGCCATGGGGTTCGAGCGCGCGGCGTGGCTCGGCTACTCCCTCGGTGGACGGGTCGCGCTGCAGGTGACGGTGCACCAGCCGGAGGTCGTCTCGGCGCTGATCCTCGAAGGCGCCTCACCCGGCATCGCCACGGACGAGGGGCGGCAGGAGCGCCGCGAGGCGGATGAGCGGCTCGCGCGGATGATTGAGCAGGAGGGCCTCGAACCCTTCGTTGACTACTGGGAGGCGCTGCCGCTGTGGGCCTCGCAGGCGGAGACGCTGAGCGACGCGCAGCGCGAATCGCTGCGACGGCAGCGGCTGGGCCAGCGCGGCGTCGGCCTCGCAAACTCACTGCGCGGGATGGGAACCGGCGCACAGGAATGGCTGGGCGACCGCCTGGGCGAGATCGACGTGCCCGTGCTGCTTACGGCGGGTAGTCTGGACGCGCGATACGCTGAGATCGCGCAGACGATGGCGCAGGCGATGCCAGATGCCCGGGTGCAGCTGATCGAGGGAGGCGGCCACGCCGCTCACCTCGAGCGCCCCGAGGCGTTCAACGACACGGTGCTGGCGTTCCTGCGCGAGGTTCGAGAACGCCTGTAGCGCACGTCCACATGGTGGGGACAGGAGGGGTGTATGACGGTGCAAGATCAGGCCGCCCAGTGGCAGACGGTCAAGACGTACACCGACATCCTCTACGAGAAGGCGGGCGGGATCGCGAAGATCACGATCAACCGCCCGGAGGTCCACAACTCCTTCCGCCCGCTCACCCTCGATGAACTCACCGAGGCCTTCTTCGACGCGGCGAAGGACAACGACATCGGCGTCGTCCTCTTCACGGGCGCGGGCGGTCGCGCGTTCTGCGCCGGCGGTGACCAGCGCATCCGCGGCCACGCTGGCTACGTGGACGACGAGGGCCTCCCTCGTCTCAACGTGCTGCCGTTGCAGCGGTTCATCCGCGAGATGCCGAAGCCGGTGATCGCACTCGTGGCCGGGTACGCGATCGGCGGCGGCCACGTGCTGCACGTGATCTGTGACCTCACCATCGCCGCGGACAACGCACGCTTCGGCCAGACCGGGCCGCGCGTCGGCTCGTTCGATGCTGGCTACGGCTCCTCGATGCTGGCACGGCTGGTAGGGACGAAGAAGGCGAAGGAGATCTGGTTCCTCTGCCGCCAGTACGGCGCGGAAGAGGCGCTACAGATGGGCCTCGTGAACGCCGTCGTACCCCTCGACGGCCTCGAGGCGGAGGGCGTGCGCTGGGCGAACGAGATCCTGGCGAAGTCGCCGACGGCGATCCGCTTCCTCAAGAACGCCATGCTGGCCGACTCGGACGGCGCGACGGGGCTGCAGGTCTTCGCCGGTGACGCGACCATGCTCTACTACACGACTGACGAGGCGAAGGAGGGGCGCAACGCCTTCGTAGAGAAGCGCCAGCCCGACTTCGCTAGGTTCACCCGCCTCCCGTTCCACGGCTAGGCCCCGCTGATGTCCCAGGACCCGGGAACCCCCACCTCACGCCCGCTGCCCGCCCCCGGATCTGCGCGCGCGTGGGTACTCGCGATCCGGCCACCGACGCTCACGGCGGCCGTGGTGCCAGTCGCGGTTGGGACCGGCCTAGCGCTGCACGATGGCGTGTGGCACGCGTGGGCAGCGCTCGCAGCGCTGGTCGCGGCGCTCGCGCTGCAGGTGGGTGCGAACTTCGCCAATGACCTCTCAGACTTCCGCAGAGGCGCGGACAACCCGTCCCGCCTCGGTCCGCCGCGAGTCACCGAACGCGGTCTGCTCACGCAGCGGCAGGTGATGACCGGCGCGGTGCTCGTGTTCGCGTTGGCGGCGGCGGTGGGCTGCTACCTCATCTACCTCGGTGGCTGGCCGATCATCGCCATCGGCGTGGCCTCGATGATTGCGGCGGTGACCTACACCGGCGGGCCGTGGCCGTTCGGCTATCGCGGGCTGGGCGAGCTGTTCGTCTTCATCTTCTTTGGCGTCGTGGCGGTGGCCGGAACCTACTACGTGCAGGCCGGCGCTGTGACCGGGCAGGTCATCGCCGCATCGGTACCGGTGGCGCTGACGGTGACGGCAATCCTGGTGGTGAACAACGTGCGCGACCTGGACACGGACCGGCTGGCAGGCAAGTACACGCTGGCGGTCTACCTCGGGCGGCGGCTGGCGCGCACCAGTTTCGTGCTGGTGATCGCGGGCGCATATGTTGCGGTGGCCGCGCTCTGGCTGGTGGGTGAATACCCCGCGTGGGTCTTGCTCTCGTGGCTCACGGCGCCGGTGGCGGTGGTCCCGGTGATGGCCGTGCTCACACGCACCGATGGCCCCGCACTCAACGACGCGCTCCGTTCCACCGCGCGTCTGCACCTGCTCTTCGGCATGCTCTTCGCCGTGGGCGTCACCCTGTGACCGAACTTCGTGTGACTGAATTCACCTCGCGCCCCGTCACGCTGCGCTGGCGTCGCTTCAGCCTGCCGATGCGCCACCGCTTCGAGGCTGCGCACGGGGCGTTGGAGGACAACCCCGGCGTGCTCGTGGAGCTGCTCGACGCCGAGGGGCGCTGCGGCGTTGGGGAGGCTTCTCCGATCCCTTCGCTGGGTCAGGGCACGGTCGACGATGTCGCGCATCTGCTGGAGCAGCACGGCGCCGCGCTGCTGCGTGGCGAGGCGGTGCCGGACGGCCCCGGAGCCCCCGCGCTTCGCTGCGCGCTGGATGTCGCCACACTGGACCTCGAGGGCCGCACGCGGGGTGTCTCGATCGCGTCGCTGCTGGCGGACGATCCTGCCGCGTGGGTCAGCGCCAACGCCGTCATCGGCGGCGGCCCGCCCGAGGAGGTCGCGCAGTTCGGTACGGAGGCGACGGAGCACGGCTACCGCGTCCTGAAGGTGAAGGTCGGCGTCGCATCCGTCGAGGATGACGTGAGCCGCATCGCCGCGTTGCGCGAGGCATGCCCGGACGCGGTGATCCGGCTAGACGCCAACGGCGCGTGGGACGAGGCGACGGCCCTCGCAGCGCTCGAGGCGCTCTATCCACTGGGTATCGAACTGGGCGAGCAGCCCGTCGCGCCGCACGATGTGGATGCCCTCGCCCGTGTTCGCGAGCACGCGCCGATGCGAATCGCCGCGGACGAGGCGGTGCATGACGCGGAGGCGCTGGCGGCCATCCTCGAGCGGCGCGCGGCGGACCTGCTGGTACTCAAGCCGATGCTGCTCGGCGGCCTCCGCCCGGCCTACGAGATCGCCCGCCGCGCCGCCGAGGCAGGCATCGGCTCATTCGTGACCACGACCTTCGACTCTTCGCTCGGGACGGCCGCGTCGCTACACCTGGCCGCCGCCCTGCCGTCCGATGCGGCGCATGGCCTGGGGACCGGAGAGTACCTCGATGCTGATCTGGTCGTGCCGACGCTCGTCCCGGTTAACGGCGGCCTCGCGCTACCGGGTGCGCCCGGACTCGGCGTCGAGGTGGACGCTGAGGCGCTTTACCACGTCGCCACCGGCCCGTGGGTGACTGTCGAGCGGTAGCGAGGGGTAGTCTGCGCGCATGACCACCCGCCATCCCGCCCGCGTCACGCTTTCGGACTGGGTCGCACTGCGCGCCTCGACGCACGCGGACATCGTGGCTGTGGAATCCGGCGACCGCGCTGTGACCTACGCGGACCTGGATCGTGCGGTGGAGTCACGTGCCCGCGCCCTCGCAACGCTGGGTATCGAGGATGGCGAGCCGGTGGCGGTGCTGCTGGGGAATGGCATCGACTTCGCCTGCTTCGCGCACGCGATTCCTCGGGCGGGTGCACTGCTGATGCCGCTGAATGCGCGGCTGTCAGCCTCGGAGCTCGCGTGGCAGCTACGCGACGCGCGGGTGCGGTTCGTGATCACCGATGTGCAGCACCTCGAGCTGGCGAATGCGGCGGCGGACCGAGGGATCAAGGTCCTCAGAGCGGATGCGCCGCGCTGGGACCGCGGTGAAGCCTCGGGCGACGCATTGCGCGAGGTCGATCCGAACCGGCCGCACAGCGTCATCTACACATCGGGCACCACTGGTCGCCCGAAGGGCGCAGTGCTCACGCACGGCAACTTCTACTGGAGCGCCGTCGCGTCGGCGGCGAACCTCGGTGTCGAGGAGGGCGACCGCTGGCTCGCCTGTTTGCCGCTGTTCCACGTGGGCGGGCTCTCGATCCTCCTGCGCAGCGCCATTTACGGCACCACGGCGGTGATCCACGAGCGCTTCGATGAAGTTGCCGCCAACCGTGCGCTCCGAGACGAGCGCATCACGCTGCTTTCAGTCGTCGCCACCATGCTCCAGCGCATGTTCGCGCTCGATGACGCGCCCTACCCGGAGACCGTGCGCGGCGTGCTGCTCGGCGGCGGTCCCGCACCGCGATCGCTGCTCGAGGCGGCACAGCGTCGACGGCTCCCGGTGCTCCAGACCTACGGCCTCACGGAGGCCACCTCGCAGGTCGCCACGCTTGGCCACGAGGATGCGCTCCGCAAACTCGGCTCCGCGGGCTTGCCGTTGCTCTCCTCGACGGTGCGCATCGATGTGGATGGCCGCGATGCGGAGGGAGGCGAGATTGGCGAGATCCTCGTGGCCGGTCCCACGGTCTGCGCCGGGTACCTCCATGCGCCGGATGCGACCGCCGAGGCGATCCGCGACGGCTGGCTGCACACAGGCGACCTCGGCTATCTCGACGACGAGGGCTACCTGTACATCGCCGACCGCCGCGACGACCTCATCGTCACCGGTGGCGAGAACGTCTATCCGGCGGAGGTGGAGTCGGTACTCCTCGCACACCCGGCCGTCGAGGAATGCGCCGTCATCGGCCTACCCGACGAGCGCTGGGGCGCACTGGTGGTGGCGGTCATCCTGCCGGCGTCGGGCCAGCGCCCAACTGCCGACGCACTGCAGGCCCACCTGCGCGAACACCTCGCCGGCTACAAGATGCCGCGACGCCTCGAGTTCGCGGACGAGCCATTGCCTCGCACGGCCTCCGGGAAGCTTCAGCGCCACGTGGTGCGATCGCGGTACATCGGGGAAACGGAGAAGAACTAGCGGAGTCGGCGGCTCACGCCTCGCGGGTCGGTGCCGCGGTCCCCGCGCACGCCCGCCACGCATGCGCCAGCATCAGCCGCGCGTGTGCCGCGCCGGGGCAGTGGTTGCGCACCGGCTGTCCCTCGAAGGTGCCGTAGTAGCGGGTGAACAGGTCGCGGCCCTCCGCAAGCGCGTCCAGCCCGTCGAGGTATGCCTCTACCTCGCCGGGGCCCGGCGTGTAGTCGGCGTCCACGGTTGGCCCGCTCCACAGCACTCCCTCGAGGACGGCCGCCACCGAGTCGATGCCGGTACGGACCTCCGCCTGGCGCAGATCCGGGATGTCGTGCCGTTCACCCGCCTCCCGAAGCGCGCGATGCATCGCCACGCGCCACGTGGCGACCCGACCCGCACCCGGTGGCGCAGCGGCCACCTCGGCCTCGTAGCGCGCGACCACGGATGGCTCATCGAACAGCTCCGGTAGCAGCGCCAGCAGCTCATGCAGCCGCGAGGCGAACCCCGGCTCGAACTTCGACAGCAGCACCCCGTGCTCATCCACCCGCACCACGCGCCGCGGCTCCTCGATCCCCAGGTCACGCCGCACCCACGCCTGGACGCGGTCCTCGAAGGCGGGGTCGGGGGAGGGATTGGAGGTCATGCAGGCGAGTATGGGCCGTAGCATCGCGCCCTGCGAGCGTTGACGTTCAGAGCGGAGCCTCCCCACAATGCGATCACCACCCGACCGGTCCGCGCAGCGGGCGTCGGCGGGGAGGTTGAGTGCTTCGAGGGACCATGGCTGACGACTACACCTACCTGGATCTGCACGTCCATTCGACCGATGGCTCGGATGATGCCGGCGGGTCCGTCGAGGGCTATCTGAAGTGGATCGCGGCGCGGCGGGAGCAGGGCTACCGCATCGATGGGTTCGTGCTGACCGAGCACCGCAACTTCGATCCGAGCCTCGACTACAGCGAGCTCGCTGAGCGCTACGACACGATCGTGCTGCGCGGCGTCGAGGTGGAGACCGACATCGGGCACGTGCTCGTGTACGGCGTCACCGAGGAGTTCACGCGCCACTTTGACCTCACCAACGTCGCGCTGCCGTACGAGGAGGTCTTCCGCGTGGCGTGGGAGACCGGTGGCGTCGCCGTCGGGGCGCACGCTGGCCGGCCGCGCATCGGTGCTGTCGATCACGTGGAGGAGCGCGGTGTCACGCTGGAGGGCGTGCGCATCATCGAGGCGCTCAACGGTGGCAGCAGCGACTTCGAGAACGCGCGTGCGCATGACCTCGCCGTCGAGCGCGGGCTGCGCGAGATCGGCGCCTCCGATTCCCACTTCGTGAGCGCGCTCGGACGCTGCCTCACGCGCTTCGAGGGTGACGTGCGACGCATCGAGGACCTGGTGGAGCGGCTGCGCGACCCGGCGGCGGGCTTCGTGCCCGTGCGCCTGGAAGAGACCGTGCCGGGCGCGACGATCGCCGAGCGCCCGACCACGGCGCAGCTCGTGCCGAGTACCAGCCGCCAGGGCGACCTCGGCGGCGACGATCTCGAATATGACCGTAGCGTGATCGGCAAAGAGGTGCCTGCGGGGCGCTTCGAGGTCACGCGCGAAGGCATCGCTTCGTACTGCGAAGCGCTCGGTGAGACGAACCCGCTCTACACGGACGAGGCGTTTGCGGCGCAGGGACCGTTCCGCGGGCTGATCGCGCCGCCCGGCATCCTGCAGACCGCGCAGATGGGGCCGCCGCCGGACCCGCAGGTCCAGTTCGGCAACCAGCAGTTCATGGCCGGCATGCGCCAGGAATACTTCCGCCCCATCCGCCCCGGCGATGTCATCGAGGGCTACGCACAGGTGAAAGAGGTCTACGAGAAGACCGGCCGCAGCGGGCGCATGGTGTTCATCGTGCGGCGCACACGCTACGCGAACCAGCACGGCGAGGATGTCGCGGCGCAGGAGCAGTCGCTCGTCTTACGCGACACGAAGCCGCTCGATGGCGCCGGGGAAGGTGGTGCCTCGTGACCTCCCCGGTGATGCCCGATTCCGGTCAGCGCTACTACGAAGACGTGCACCTGGGCGATGAGTTCGAGCAGGCGCAGCAGCCGACCAGCGACCACGTTGCGGCCTTCCTCGGGCAGGGCGCGAATGCCCGCCCCGGCGGCGGACTGGGCCGCTTCAGCAACGCCGACGAGGCACGGCGTCAGGGCCTCGAACGGCCGATTGTGCCGGGTCAGATGTCGATGGCGATGGTCACGCGGCTGGTGACGGACTGGATGGGTCCGATGGGCCGCATCGTGAGCCTCGATGTCTCCTTCCGCCGCCCGGTGCTGCACGGCGACGAGCTGCGCGTCGTGGCCCTCGTGACGGACGCAGACGACGAGATGCTGGAGCCGAGCGGCCCGGCCATCGTCCATCTCGACGTCGCGCTCGAGAACGACCGCGGCGAGCGCCCGGTGCAGGGCGTGGCCATCGTGGAGCTGCCGCGGCGGAGTGAGTCGGTCGGCTGAGATACCCTGCCGCGATCGGCTGACTAGCGTCCGTTGCCGCTCGGGTTAGTCCCGTAGCGCGCGAGGAATGTGCGCACGGCGGATGCGACGCGCTGCTCTACCTCCGGGTCGTCTGGCGGTTCGGCGATGCCCATCGCCACCTTCAGTTGCAGGTGGCCGACGATGCCCGCGATAAACTGCTCCGCCGCCAGCTGGCGGTCATCGACGATGAGTTCGCCTCGACGCTCGCGCTCCTCTAGGAAGCGGTGGAAGCGGGCGTAACTGAGCGCGGGACCGTGCTCCCACACGGTCCGCGCGAGCTCCGGAAAGCGGCCGTACTCGCCGAGGGCGAGCCGCACGATGGTGGTGGCATCGGGCGATGTCACTCCTCGTAACGCCGCCGTACCGAGGTCGGTGAGGGCGTGGGCAAGCGGCCGTTCGTCGCCACGGAAGTCGTCGGAAGTGGTCGGAATCCACTCGGCCAGCTGCTCCATCACCCCCGCGATCAGCGAATCCTTCGAGGGAAAGTAGCTGTACAGGGTCGCCTTCGAGCCGCCGACCTCCGCGACGATCATGTCCATGCTCGTGCCAGCGAACCCGTGCGTGTCGAAGAGGCGGATCGCCGCTGTGAGGTAGGCAGTGCGGCGTTCCTGGCGGCGATCAGCAGGTGTTGACGGGTCGGCCATGTTCCTCGTATTCTTCCGCAACTGTACTGTACGGTACAGTTCATATCCTGTCCGACAGTCTACGGGAGAGCTGCTATGACTTCCACCACTAATCGAGCCTGGGTCCAGCGTGCCACAGAGGCCGAGGACCTCGGCATGTCGCCAACGAACGGCTTCCGCTTCATGAACGACGGCGCGGGCGGTACCCCCGACTTCTACGAGGACCGCGGAGTCCGTGGCGATGGCCCTCCGCTCCACCGACACCCGTGGGCATCGTGGGAGTACGTGGTGGATGGTCAAATCCGCGTGGTCATCGAGGAAGATGAGTTCATCCTCACCGCAGGGGATGCCGTGTACATCCCGGCGAACGCGGTCCACACCTACGTGATCGAGAGTGATACGGCGCGAGCCGTGGGGGTCTCGCTTTCGCAGGGGCGCTTCGCGGACCTCCAGCGCAACGCCGCGCCGCAGTTCCGCGAGCCGGGCGGGCCGAACATGGAACTGGTGATGGGCATTGCGACGCGCAATGGCGTCGAGCTCCTCGGCCCGCCACTCCAGCCAGGCAGCGCCTGATTCGCTCGCCCCGCTGTCCAATGTCGCAGGATTGAGCTCGGAGGCCCTTCATGTCCGTCGCATCTACCGTCCATGCCACGATTGAGGCATTCAACACCCACGATGTGGAACACGCGTACACGTCGTATGCGGAGCAAGTCGTGATTCACGATCCGTTCGCTCCGGTGCCTCAGCACGGCCTTGCTTCCATCCGCAAGGCCGACGCGGACTCCTTCCGCGCCTTCCCCGATGTCCAGCTCGAGCTCGAGCACCTGGTCGCGGACAGTCACAGCGCCGCCTTCCAGGCCCGCATGCGCGGCACGCACCTGGGCCCGCTCGGGGCCGGGGCCGGGGCGATCCCGCCGACCGCCCAGCACTTCGAGATAGACGTCGCCGTGTTCGTACGCGTCGAGGACGACCGCATCGTGGAGGAACACCGCTACTACGACACCGCCAGCCTGATGGCCCAGCTCGGGTTGATGGAGGGGTAGGCGGCGGCTACTCAATGCGCTGGATAGCGCTGACGCCGTCAAAGCCGGTGTCGTACGTCCAGATCCGGGTGCAATCTAGCCGTTGCATGACAGCGACGTGCAGGCAGTCGCGCGAGGAGAGATCGGGATACGCGCCCGCCAGGGTGCGTGCTGCATCCACGTCCGCTTTGGTGACATCCGCGACTTGCGACACCATCGCCTCGAGGGCTTCGTAGGCGGCGTTGAGGTGCTCGTGATCCCTCAGAGCGCGGTACCGATGGATGGTCTCCTGAAACGCTTCTGCGCTCGTCACGAACCGTTCGCGCGCCGACAGGAGCTGGGGCACTAGCTCAATCACGCGTCGCTTGTGCGGATGCGCCCCGCCGACGAGGTACATCGGGATGTTCGAGTCGACGTAGATCACGGCAACGAGCGACCCTGCTCGACCTCGTCCAGGATCTGGTCGATCTCCCCGGTGGGGCCGCTGAACCGGGCGAAGCGAAGCACGTTCGCGATGCGCTCGCGCGGGTCGGCTTCGGCCTCCTCCGCCAGGGTGCGGCGCAGGCTGTCGCGTACGAGGCGGGCCATGGGGACCCCCAGGCGTTCCGCTGCGTCCTGCACGGCACGGTATTCATCGTCGGGGAGCACGATCTGCATGCGCTTGCTCATATGCGGAGTATGAAATGACTCACTATTTGAGTCAATGGGCGTTCGCCACGCACGCCGCGACCACGGCCTCACGCACACCCGCTACGCTGGGCATCGCCAGGGAGGTCGCGATGTCCCCGTTCGATCTGCTCACAAACCCCTGGGGCGCGGATGCGCTCGACTGGCCGCGCCACATCGAGTGGGCGCTGGTACCGCTGCGGCTCACGCTGGGCGTCATCATGTTCGACTCCGGCCGCCGCAAATGGACCGGCAACATCTCCGGCACCGGCGAGTGGTTCCGTGGGCTCGGCTTCCCCATGCCACAGCTCCTCGCGCGGTTCGTGGCCACGGTGGAACTCGTGGGGGGCGCGCTCCTGATGCTCGGGCTGTTCACGCACATTGCGGCGTTGTTCATCGCAGGGAACATGCTGGTCGCCACGTATGTGCAGCGCTTCAAGCTGGGTGCGCCGTTCCACGGCGGCGACGTGCAGGGGTACGAGCTGGACATCATCCTCGCGGCGGCAGCGATCACGCTCTTCCTCTCAGGCGCAGGGCCGCTCTCGCTGGATGCGCTGTGGTTCTAAGAGCTGTTGACCGGAGTCAGGTGAATGAGCGATGAGCGCCGGATCTGAGCCACCGCCACGTGGCACGCACCGCCAGGCTTGGGATGAGGTGGATCTGGCACGCGGCTCGACGGATGCTGGCGGGCATGGTCCGGGTCACAGCACCAGGTTGCGGGTGATGGAGCGGCTGCGGCGATCACCTCGTGAGCGTGCAAACGATCCGAGGCCTGAGCGCTGGGCGAAACTCGTGCTGCTCGGCAGTCTGCTCGTCGTGGTCGTGGCAGCGGCGGGATGGTTCGGTTACCACCTACTCACCGACGAGGGCGAGATCCTTCACTTCAGTTCGGAGCCCATGCCCGGTCAGTCCGGCCGCATCGCACGCATGAGCATCGTGCGCATCGACGACGCGGAGGAGTTCCGCGCGCGAGTGAATCAGGAGACACGCGTGATCATGATCGAGCACGGCCGCGAGGCGGAGCTGGGACATGACTGGGTATCGGAGCAGTACCAGCAGGGCATCGTGATCGTCCGCCTCGATCGCAACGTTCGGGGCACGGACTGGCGCGGCCGCGAAATTCTCCAGGGCAGCATGGCGTTCCGCTCCTGCCGCCACCCGGGCGTCGGAGGCGGTGGCACTCTGCAGTGGCATGACTGGCAGATCGTCAAGCTGAGCCTGGAGAGCACGCTCACCCGCCATGAGAACTTGCGATGCGAGTGAGCCACCGTCGCCTCTTGCGCAGATCCTTAGTCCTACCCGTGATAACGTTCCACAGGTGACCATTGCCCACTCCGCAGGCCGCCTGGTGACCGATCCCTCTGAGGTCGCGTCGATCGCCGCTGAGATTGCGCGCGGTGGGTGGTTTGCCCTCGATATTGAGTTCATGACCGAAGGCCGCTACGTCGCGGAGCTGTCACTGATTCAGGTCGGCTGGGGCGACTTCGATCGTCCCGATGTAGCCGCCATCGATCCGCTCAACGTAGACGCGCGGCCCGTCGTCGACCTCGTCGAGGATGAGTCGATCGATGTGGTGCTGCACTCAGCGCAGGCGGACCTGGCGCTGCTGGCGCAATGTTTCGGCATCCGCGGCCGGCGCATCTTCGACACGCAGATCGCGGCGGGATTCGCCGGGCTCGGCGACCAGGTCGGCTACGCCTCACTGGTGGAGCGCACACGCGGCATCCAGCTGGACAAGGGCGCCCAGTTCACCGAGTGGTCACAGCGCCCCCTGACCGATGAGCAGATTCGCTACGCGCTCGATGACGTGCGCTACCTCCCCGGAGCGTGGCAGCAGCTGCTGGAGCGGCTGGAAGAGGCCGGACGCATCGACTGGGTAGCGGACGAGTGCGAACGGCTGGCGGAGACGTGGGCCGAGCGCACGCCGCCCGAGGAGATGTACCGCCGCATCCGCGGCTGGAGCGGCCTCAAGCGCCGCTCGCAGGGAGCGCTGCGTGCCCTCGCGGCGTGGCGGGAGCTGGAGTCTCTGCGCGCGAACCGGCCGCCCTCATGGCTGATGAACGATCGCACGATGTTCGAGATCGCCCGCAAGCCTCCCACGGGGGAGCAGGACCTGCGCCAGGTGCGCGGGCTGGGCGAGGGAACCGTGCAGCGCTTTGGCCAGCAGATCCTGGCCGCGGTGCGGGCGGGGGTCGACGACCCGCCGCCGCCCGAGCCGAAACCGCCGCAGATACCGCAGCTGGGCCAGGCATGGCCCGCGGTACTCACCGGCATCGTGCAGGCGCGCTGCCGCGAGGCCGGCATCGCCTCACGCTTCGTGGCCACCCGGCGCGACATCGATGACCTCATCGCGTGGTGGCTCACCAGCGACAGCACGGAGGAGCCAGACCTCCCGCTGCTCCAGGGCTGGCGCCGCCGCCTCGCCGGCCAGGACGTCCTCGACTGGCTGCGTGGCGACACCGCCGTCGTCGTGGACCCCACCAGCGAGGCTGGCGTGCGCATTCAGCGTTAGCGGCGGACACCCCGCTGACGATCGGTATCCCATGGTCGCGGGCCTCACGTCAGCAGGTGTCCGCGCGAGTTCTGGGCTCTAGCGCCGGACCAACCGGATACCGAGGATGACGAGCCAGGCCAGCCAGAGCAGGAACCCGGCGAATCCCAACAGGGCCACGGGTGAACCCTCGGACACGGCCAGATTCGCGAAGCCGGTGATCAGCAGCGCCGCCGCACCCACGAGGCCCATCGTGCGCTGCCAGCCGGGCGTGAGCCCCGCTGCGCCGGCACCCATCGCGAAGCCAAAGAACGCCGTGCCCAGCACCGACATGTTGAGGGCGAAGGCGGCGTTGTGGATGCCCCACGCCACGGCAATCCCCTCGGATACGCCGGAATCGGCCAGCGTCACCATGGTCATCTGGGCGGCGGCCACCACGGTGAACACGCCCACCATGGATGCGGCGCCCAGCGCGCCAATCACCATCCACCCGCGAGCGACGTCGCTCCTGCGGCTGAGCTCGTACATTGAGCCACCAAGTACCAGCAGGGCGGGGAAGGTGATGGCGACCATCGCCGCCGCGACCATGGCCTGGGCGCGGTTGTCGGCGAACCACGCGGCCGCAACCTCGGCTGACTCATCGGCCATCGGTGCGGACGAGAGCAGGCCGTTGGAGACGAGCACCCCGGCGGCAAAGGCCAGCGCGGCGAGCCCGGCCAGGCGGTGGGTAGTGAGCGGTCCCGTCGCCTCTGCGGAACGGACGCTGTCTGCTGGTGTGGTGGTCATAGCGGTGGTCCTCCCTGCGATCACATTCACTTGAATGTGATTCAATTGAATGTGCGCGAGGATACAGTAGTCACTGGAATGGCTGTCAAGTGAATCAGCGTCCGTATCGGTCGCGGGTGCGCGAAGAGCGATCCGCGGCGACCCATCGCCGGATCATTGAAACCGCACGCCGGTTGTTCACAACACAGGGCTACGCGGCAACGACCATCGCGCAGGTGGCCCGCGAGGCGGACGTGTCAGCGCAGACGATCTACAACAGCATCGGCAACAAGGGCGCGCTGCTGCTGGCGATGAACGAACTCATCGATGAGATCGGCCAGGTGCGGCCGATCCAGGCACGTGTGGGCGAGAGCGAAGATCCGCGCGAGATCCTCCGGCTGACCGTCCAGCTGCGCCGACACCTGATGGCCGGAGCAGGCGACATCGTCGTAGCAATTGCCGACGCTGCGACGAGCGACCCGGATGTCGCAAAGGCGTACGAGGACGGCCAGTCGCGCAGCCGGGCAGGCACACGCAGGATCGTTGAGCGCCTCCAATCACTCGATGCGCTCCGCGGCGATCTCACAGCTGATGCCGCAGCGGACGCCCTCTACGCCGTCCTGCACCACCAGATCTGGACGCGGCTCGTCGACGAGTGCGGCTGGTCACATGACCAGTTCGAGGAGTGGTGCGCCGATCTCCTCGAGCGGATGTTGCTCAGCGACGGGTAGGGCGCGGCCTACTCCCCCCGGTACACGGGATCACGCTTCTCGTTGAAGGCGCGGGGGCCCTCTTTCGCGTCCACCGTCTGCGCGATGATCCACCGCAGCGGCGCGCCAAAGCGCAGTGACTGGTCCAGCGTCAGGTCCTTCGAGGCGTACGCGAGCTCGCGGCCAGCGCGCACCCCGAGTGGGGCGTAGCTGGCGATGCGGTGGGCGACCTCCAGGGTGGCCGGTAGCAATTCATCGTGAGGGAAGAGACGGCTGATCAGGCCGACGCGGAGCGCCGTTTCCGCGTCAATCGGGTCGCCGGTGAGGATCAGGTCCAGCGCAACCGCCTGCGGGAGCTGGCGCATCAGGCGCTGCGGTCCACCCGCGCCGGGGTAGAACCCTCGCGTGATCTCGGGCACCCCGAAGCGCGCCTGGTCGCTGGCGAAGCGCAGGTCGCAGGCGAGCGCCAGCTCGAGGCCGGCCGCGAGGCAGTATCCGTTGATCGCGGCAATCACCGGCTTCTTCGGATCGAAGTCCATGAACGCAGGCGGGCCGGAGGTGGCGAAGACCTCCGCCGGGCGGCCGCCACGGGCGTCGTTCTCGGCCCGTTCGCGGAGGTCCGCGCCGGCGCTGAAGGCACGCCCCGCGCCGGTCACCACCCCCACGCGGATGGCGTCGTCGTCGCGGATGCGACGGAGCGCCTCGCCGTAGGCGTTGCGTAGCTCCTGGTTCTGCGCGTTGAGGACATCCGGCCGGTTCAGCGTGATCAGCATCACGCCCCGGTCGACTTCGATTCGTACCGTCTCGCTCCCGTGCTCCTGCGTCATCGTCCGCTCCCGCGCTTCGTACCTGCTCCTCCGCTGGCTCGCGAGGGCACGCTACCATAGGTGTACGTGCAAGGCTGCGGGGGCACGTCACGTCCGAGGCTGGCCGTTCTGATGGTCAGCCGGAGAGGGGGCAGGCCATGCGCAGCCATCTACGGGTGCTGGTCGCGGTCCTCGCAGCAGCGCTCACGCTCCTGGTGGTCGCATGTGGTGATGCTGAGACCATCGTCGTGGACGCCTCGCCAACCCCGCCGCCGCTCGACAGCGAACTCGATCGCACGGAACTCATCGTGTACGCAC
>JBJHDC010000032.1:0-20439 GCA_050486345.1 Dehalococcoidia bacterium
TCGCAGACCAACATGCTGGCGCCCGGCAAGCGTCTGGCGGTCGGCGGCGGCTTCGGCACCTTCGACGGGGAGAACGCCTTCGCCTTCGGCGCCACCGGCGCGCTGACCGACCGGGTCTACCTGTCGGGCGGCGTCGGCGTCGGCCTGCGCGACGGCACGGTCGGCGGCGGCGGCGCCATCTCCTTCCAGTGGTGACATGATGCGGTCCACTCCCTCGCCCCGTTCCGGGGCGAGGGGGAGACGGAGGGCAAACGACTAGTACAAACGCTCGCTGGCGAGCTTGGCGCCCTGGGCGAGGGTTTCTAGCTTGGCCCACCCGATCTGGGGGTGGACACGTCCGCCGAGGCCGCAGTCGGTGGCGGCGATGACGTTTTCCTTGCCGACGGCGTTGGCGAAGCGCTCGATGCGGTCGGCGACCAGCTCTGGGTGCTCCACCACGTTGGTGGCGTGGCTGACGATGCCCGGGACGATGATCTTGCCCTCGGGCAGCTTGCCGTCGAGCCAGACCTTCCACTCGTGCTCGTGGCGCACGTTGGCAGCCTCGAAGGAGTAGGAACCGCACTCGATCTTGAGCATGGTGTCCACGAGGTCCTTCATGGGGATGTCCGTGGTGTGCGGACCGTGCCAGCTGCCCCAGCAGAGGTGGAAGCGGGTCATCTCCTGCGGGATGTCGCGGAGCGCGTAGTTGAGCGCCTCCACGCGGATCATCGTCAGCTCCAGGTAGTCCTCGATGGAGGGCTCCGGGTTCACCATGTCGAAGTTCTCGGCGATCGCCGGGTCATCCAGCTGGAGGATGAAGCCGGCGTTGACGATGGCCTGGTACTCCTCGCGCATGGCGTCCGCGCAGGCCCAGATGAACTCTTCCTCGGTCTTGTAGAAGGCGTTGCCGATGCGGGCGGCGCTGCCGGGGGCGATGGAGGTCATGAAGCCCTCCTCGGCGCCGGCGGCGTCGAGGGCGGCGCGGAAGTTGTCGATGTCGCGCTGGATCGCCTCCTGGCCGATGTAGGTGACGGGGCCCTCCGCGACGGGGCGAGTGCGGCGCGTGCCGCGGCCAGCCATGGCGATACCGGAGTCCGGGTCGTTGTAGGCCTCGGAGAACTTCGCGCGGTCGCGGCGGTTGGGGAAGGAGTCGAGCTGGATCTTCGCGCGGGCGGAGGGGGCGTGCGGGAGGTTATCGATGTCGGCCTGCATGCCGAGGCCGCCGAGGCGCTGGTAGGAGTAGCTCCACCACGCACCGTAATCGACGGCGGCGCCCATGGCCTTACCGAACTCGCCGTCGCCGGGGACGTCGATGCCCAGGTCAACCTGGTGCTGGACGACCTCGATGGTCGCTTCGCGGAGGCGGGCCTGATAGGCGGCCTCATCGACGTCTTCGCCGGCCTGGCGGCGGGCGTTGAGCTCGATGAGGTCGGCGGGGCGAGGGAGGCTGCCCGCCTGGGTGGTGAGGATGTGGTCGCTGCTGTTGCGCATGTCGGTGCTCCTTGTGGTGACGTTCTGTCGTGAAGTTCGAGGAGGCCGGAGCCCCCACCCCAACCCTCCCCCGCAAGCGGGGGAGGGGAAAGAAGGATCAGTAGAGGCGTTTGGTGGCGAGCGTTGCGCCCTCGGCGAGGGTGCCGAGCTTTGCCCGGCCGATTTGGGGGTGGATACGCCCGCCGAGGCCGCAGTCGGTCGCGGCGATGACGTTTTCCTTGCCAACGATGTTGGCGAAGCGCTCGATGCGGTCGGCGACCAGTTCCGGGTGCTCGACCACGTTGGTCGCGTGGCTGACGACGCCGGGGACGAGGATCTTGCCGTCCAGGTCGACGCCCTCCCAGGCCTTCCATTCGTGTTCGTGGCGGACGTTGCCGGCCTCGAAGGAGTAGGAGCCGCAGTTCACCTCCAGCAGGAGGTTGATGATGTCCTTGAGCGGCAGGTCCGTGGTGTGCGGGCCGTGCCAGGAGCCCCAGCAGAGGTGGAAGCGGGTCATGTCCTCCGGGATGCCCTGGAGGGCGTGGTTGAGAGCCTCCACGCGGACGCGGGTGAATTTGAGGTACTCGTCGAGCGGTGGCTCCGGGTTGAACTGGTCCCAGTTCTCCGCGAAGGAGGGCTCATCGATCTGGAGGATGAAGCCGGCATCGGTGATTGCCTTGTACTCCTCGCGCATGGCCTCGGCGCAGGCCCAGACGAACTCCTCGTCCGTGGCGTAGTGGGCGTTGCCGATACGGGAGGCGCTGCCGGGGCCGACGGAGGTCATGAAGCCCTCCTCCACACCGGCGGCATCGAGGGCGGCGCGGAAGTTCTCGACGTCGCGCTTGATGGCATCGTGGCCGGTGTAGGCGATGGGGCCCTCGGCAACGGGGAGCATCCAGCGGCCACCCATGCGGCGCGTGGAGATGCCCGCGTCCGGGTCGCCGAAGGCTTCAGCAAAGTTGGCGCGATCGCGTCGTTCCGGGAAGGTGCCGAGCTGGATGGTGGTCTGTGTGGCGGGTGCGGAGGGGATCTTGTCCGCATCCGTCATGAGCCCGAGGCCGCTGAGGCGTTGATAAGAATAGGTCCACCATGCGCCGTAGTCCACGGCCTGGCCCATGGCCTTGCCAAACTCGCCGTCGCCGGGGACATCGATACCCAGTTCTACCTGCTTGCGGACGACCTCGATGGTCGCCTCGCGCAGTTTCGCCTGGTACTCCTGCTCATCGATGTCCTCGCCCTCCATCCGGCGGCGATTGAGATCGACGAGGTCGTCCGGGCGCGGGAGACTTCCCGCCTGGGTGGTGAGGATATGGGTGGTGCTTCGATTCACGGTGCCTGCCTTCCCCCTGTCAGCGCGCTCTGCCGACAATCGTGCCGGTGTTCGTGCCGGTAGTCGTGCCGGACCATCGTGCGCTGGGACTCGGTACCCGCGTCTGTGCTTGGGTCCGGGGGCATCATAGGCGTGCTGAATCAGAAGCGCACGGAGAGACACCTGACATACCAACGAAGAACGCCGCCCCGTGGGGCGGCGTTCTCTCTGAGCTAGTAGTTGCACAGGTGTGCCGCTGGCGTACACCAGCGACTGAAGGCGGCTACGACTCCTCGTTCTCCTCGCCGTCGCCGTCTGTGGACTCCTCGGAGGTCTCGCCCTCGGCGTCCTCCGCACCCTCGGCGCCTTCCTCTTCCTCGCCCTCCGGCACCGCTTCATCTTCCGCCTGGACACGCGGGCGTGTCACGGAGGCGATGAGGGTCTCGGGGTCGCTGAGGAACGTGACGCCGCGGGGCGGCGTGAGGTGCATGAGCTGGAGCTGATCATCGAACGCCGCGAGACGCACGATCGACGCGTCGATGCGTTCCGGCAGGTTCTGCGGCAGGGCCTCGACATCGATGACATCCGCGTACTGCACGAGTACCGCGCCGAGGCGGGCGACTGCCGGCGAATCGCCGACGAGCGAGACGGGCACCTGCGCCTGGAGCAGACGGGTGAGGTCCACCTCGTAGAAATCGATGTGCAGGAGCGAGCGGGTGACGGGGTTCTGGTCCAGCTGGCGGACCACGACCGGACGGGGCTTGTCTTCGCCCTCGATGTGAATCTCGATCAGCGTGTTGCGACCGTGTGCGTTGAGCATGTCGCGCGCCTGCATGTACGGGAGCTGCAGGGCGATGGACTCCTGGCCGCGACCGTAGAGGTTCGCGGGGAGCGTGCCGTCCCGTCGGAGCTTACGGACCTTCTTACCAACGACCTCGCGTCGCTGGACTGGGTAGGTATCTGCCATCTGATGTGTGCCTCTTGCTTCACTGACGTGCGGACCATGCGCCCGCCTCGTGTTCGATACGAGCGAGTCCCTCGACCAGCGAGGCACGTCACAAGCGCGAACATATGAACGCTACCAATGGCGGGGGTGGGGAGCAAGATGTGCGCGGCCGTGGAGGGTCACGGTGCATTCGTGCGACACCTTCAGGTAGCAAGGGGAAACGGAGTGTTCATATCGCTGCTGCTACGATGCTGCCCTCATGCAGATCATCGTTGGCGTTGATGTGGGCGGTACGTTTACTGACTTCCTGCTGTGGAAGGATGGGCGGTTTGAGGTGCACAAGCGGCCCTCGACGCCGGAGGATCCGGGGCGCGCGATCCTCGAGGGGATCGCGGAGCTGGGGGTGGTGCCTGACCTCGTCGTGCACGGCAGCACCGTGGCCACCAACGCGGTGCTGGAGCGGCGCGGTGCGCGGACGGCGCTGGTGACGACGGCGGGCGTGCGCGATCTGCTCACGATCGGTCGACAGACGCGGCCGGATATCTATGACCTCGAACCGGAGATCCCGGAGCCGCTGGTTGCGCCTGACCTGATCTTCGAGACTCGCGGGCGGCTCGCACCGGACGGGGCGATCGAGGTGAGGCCGGAGCCCGACGAGGCTGTGGAACTGATCGCTGCGGCCGAGGCGGCCGGGGCGGAATCGATTGCCGTGTCACTCCTCTACTCCTACGCAAATCCGGTGCTGGAGCAAGCGTTCGCTCAGCCAGAGACCGGGCTCTTTCGCTCGCTCTCGTCGGACGTGTCGCCGGAGTACCGCGAGGTGGAACGGACGGCGACGGCGGCGCTGAACGCGTACGTAGGGCCGGTGATGTCGGGTTACCTCGAACGGCTGGCGGCGGGGCTGCGGGAACGCGGAATCCCGGCGCTGCGGGTGGTGCGGAGCGATGGCGGCGCGGCGGGGGTGGAGCGCGCGGGGCAACTGCCGGTGACGACGCTGCTGTCCGGCCCATCGGCGGGCGTACTGGGCGCGCTGCGGGTGGCGCAGGCCGCGGGCATCGACCGCATCCTCACCTTCGATATGGGCGGCACCTCCACCGATGTCGCGCTGTGTGACGGTGCGGTGCCGGCGCGGCCGGATGTGGTGATCGGCGGCTTCTCCGCACGCACGCCGGTGGTGGACGTACACACGGTGGGCGCGGGCGGCGGCTCGATCGCGCGCATTGATGCGGGTGGGGCGCTGCGCGTGGGGCCGCAGTCGGCGGGCGCGGACCCGGGACCGGCGAGCTACGGGCGCGGTGATTTCTTCACGGTGGCGGATGCGCATGCCGTCCTCGGACGGCTGGGAGCGGACGGGCTGCTGGGCGGCACCATGCCGCTGGACATCGAACGCGCGCGGACAGCGGCTGCACCGCTGCTGAGCGCGTTCGAGGATGAGCGTGCGGCGGCGACGGCGGTGCTGGAGGTGGCGACCGCCAACATGGAGCGCGCGCTGCGCGTGGTCTCCGTGCAGCGGGGCTTCGATCCTCGCGAGTTCACGCTGGTGGCGTTCGGCGGCGCGGGGCCGCTGCACGCGTGCGACCTGGCCGATGCGCTGGAGATGCCCCGGGTGCTGGTCCCGCTGACACCGGGCGTGCTGGCGGCCCTCGGCGCCGTGCAGAGCGACCTGACGGCCTCCCGCACGCGCTCGGTGCTGCTCCCGCTGGAGCCAATCGCCTTTAGCCAGCTGGGCGACGGCCTCCGCGCGGCGGCCGAGGAGGCGCGGGAGGCGATCGAGGACGATGACGCGGAGATCGAGTACGCGCTGGATGTGCGCTACCTCGGGCAGTCGTATGAGCTGACGATCCCCGTCGATGATCCCGGCGACCTGAGAGGCGTTGCGGAGGCGTTTCATGCGGCGCATGAGCAGCGGTTTGCGCACGCGGACGCCTCGGCGGCTGTGGAGGTGGTGAACGTGCGGGTGGTGGCGCGGGTGCGATCGACGATCGAAGCGCCCGCACCGGAGTTTGACGCTGGCGGCGCAGAGCCCGTTGACCGGGTGCGTGCGTGGTTCGGAGATGAGGAACTGGAGACGCCGGTGTTCGCGCGGGAGGCGCTCGTGCCGGGGGACCGTCTCGATGGCCCCGCCATCGTCACGCAGCTGGACACCACCACGCTGGTGACGCCGGGCTGGGTTGCGACGGTCGATGCGCACGGGAACCTGATCCTGGAGCGCGCGGAGGTGGCGGAATGACGAGCTCCACGGCGCTGAGCGCGTCCGACCTCGCGATAGCGGATGCTGTGCTCACCTCGATCGCCGAGGAGATGGGCGAGGCGCTGATGCACACGGCGTACTCGCCCAACATCAAGGAGCGGCGGGATTACTCGTGCGCGGTCTTCGATGCGGACGGGATGATGGTGGCGCAGGCGGCGCACATGCCGGTGCACCTGGGGGCGATGCCCACGGCGGTGCGCGAGGTGATGGAGCTGGGGCCATTCCGCTCCGGTGATGTGCTGGCGCTGAACGACCCGTTCCGCGGTGGCACCCACCTGCCCGACATCACGACCGTGTCGCCGGTCTTCGCGGTCGATGAACTCATCGGTTATGTCGCTACACGGGCCCACCACGCGGACATCGGCGGGATGGCGCCGGGATCGATGCCTGTCGCAACCGAGCTGCTGCAGGAGGGGCTGGTGATCCCCCCGATCCGCCTCGTCGACGCGGGCGTTACGAACGAGGCGGCGTTCGCGCTGATCGTGCGCAACTCTCGAGCGCCCGAGGAGCGGCGCGGCGACATGCGCGCGCAACTGGCGGCGACGGCGCTGGGCGCGCGGCGACTGACGGCTGCGGCGGCGCGCTTCAGCGTCGAGGGACTTCGGGAGCGGACCACTGCCCTACTGGAGCATGGTGAACGCGTGGTGGAGTCGATCATCGAGGCGATTCCCGATGGAGATTATGTCTTCGAGGATCGCCTCGAGGTTGGCGAGGAGGGCCTTGCGATCCGGCTGCGGCTGGAGATCGATGGCGCGACGGCGCACTTCGATTTCACCGGGACGGACGCAGAGACCTGGGATGCCTCGCTAAACGCGGTGGCGCCGGTGACGCAGTCCGCCTGCTACTACGCCATTCGCTGCCTCGCGGGGCCGGACGCGCCCGCCAACGAGGGCTGCTACCGCCCGGTGCGCTTCACGCTGCCGGAGCGGAGCGTGGTGTCGGCGGGGCCGCCTCGGGCGGTGTCGGCGGGGAACGTGGAGACGAGCCAGCGGGTGACGGACGTGGCGCTGGGCGCGCTGGCGCTGGCGCTGCCGGACCGCATCCCGGCGGCCTCGCAGGGGACGATGAACAACATCACCATCGGCGGGTACGACCGGGCGCGTGGTCGTGCGTATGCGTACTACGAGACGATTGCGGGCGGTGCGGGGGCGGGACCGCACGGGCCCGGGCGCTCCGGGGTTCACACGCACATGACGAACACGATGAACACCCCGATCGAGGCGCTCCCCCTCGCGTATGCCTTCACGGTGGAGCGCTATGAGCTGCGGCCGGACACCGGGGGTGCGGGACAGCATCGCGGCGGCGACGGCGTGGTGCGCGAATACCTGTTTCACGATCGCGCGACGGTGAGCCTGGTCACGGAACGAAGACGGTACGCGCCGTGGGGGCTGGCGGGCGGCGAGGCCGGGGCTGTGGGCCGCAACACGCTGGTTCGTGCGAACGGCGAGACGGTGGACCTCGGCGGGCGCGCGCAGGTAGAGGTGGAGCCGGGCGACCGGGTGCGGGTGGAGACGCCGGGCGGTGGGGGCTGGGGACGGGAACCAGCAGGAACAGATCGTTAACCTCGATGCTCACCTCAGAGGCCCCGCCGCTTGCACTGGTATCGGTATACTGAAGGAGCAATCGCAGACACCGCATGACCGACGGGCGCCGCATATGTCCGACCCGAATCACCTGGAACGCGAGATCGAAGAGATCCTGGGGAAGATCGAGAACTTCCCGGAGCCGGAACCGCGCTATAAGAGTGGCGGTCGTCGTGCGCTCCAGCGAATGGGCGGGGCGATCTCGGAACGGCAGCGCTCGGTGATGCGTGTGATGTCGCGCATCTCGCTCTCGCAGGTGATGCTGATCGCGTTCCTGATGATCCTCGGCTCGTTCATCCTCCTGCGCCGCAACCCGATGCTCATGAACTGGGTGATGTGGCTGGGGGTGATCCTGTTCATCAGCAGCTTCGCCATCCTGATGTTCGGTCGCGGCCGTCGCAATGCTGGCGGCGGGACGGTGGAGACCAAGTGGCGCGGCCAAGAGGTTCGCTACCAGACCGGACCCACGTTCTCCCAGCGACTGCGCGGGTGGCTTTCAGGCCGCGCGCGGCGTTAGGCTAAGATCGCTCCCCCCACGAAGCACGCTGTAACGCCGGTACGCTCCCGCCGGTCAACGAGCCTGGGGTACTGATGCGGATCCGCTGCCGGAATCTGCTGGTTGTCTCAACGTCAGTGATCACACTCACCGTCAGCGCCTGCGCCGGGGGTTCGAGTGGTGCGGACTCACCCACCGCGACGGCAACGCCGCCGCGAGTCACGCCGACCGCGACCTCTGCGGTGGTGGACATCTCCGGGCCGGCGACGGCCTCGAGCCTGATGGTGCACATCGAAGCGCTCGTCACCGATATCGGACCGCGCCCTGCTGGCACTGCCGCGGAGCGTGAGGCAGCCGCGTACATCAACCGGGTCCTGACCAGCAGCGGGTACGAGACCACCACGGAGCGCTTCACCTTCGTCGGCTCCTATGACCAATCGAAGGCGCTGCTGCCCGGTGACGAGGCGATCGATGCATTCATGCTGGACGGCTCAGCACAGGGCAACGCATACGGCCTCGCCGTGTTCGGCGGCACCGGCAGCATGGAGGACCTAGAGGGGGTGTCCGTCACCGGGAACGTGCTGGTGCTGGACCGTGGTGTGATCCCGTTCGCGGACAAGGTGCGGCATGCGGAGGATGCGGGTGCGATCGCGGTGGTGATCGTGAACCACCAGCCGGGCGCCTACCAGGGAACGCTGGGGGACCTGCGGGCCTCGATCCCCGTGCTGGGCGTGCCGCAGGCGGCGCGCGATGAACTCATCGATGTGGCTGGGAACGGGATGCTGACGGTGATTGCCAGCGGCGGGCGGAAGGAAGTGCGGTCACAGAACGTGGTCGGACGCACTGAGGAACCCTGCGTCGCCTACCTGGGGGCCCACTACGACTCGGTGCCGGAGAGCGTGGGAGCGAACGATAACGCGAGCGGCGTGGCGATGATCCTCGAGCTGGCGCGGGTCCACTACACGGAGGGGTTGTGCATCATCGCGTTTGGTGCGGAGGAGGTGGGGCTGTGGGGCTCGCTGGCCTTCGTGGAGGCGCACCCGATGGACGACGTGACGTTCATGCTCAACTTCGACATGGTGGGCAAGGTCACGGACCCGATTATTATCGGCGACGATTGGCTGACGGGCGCGATCATGACGGCCCTCGACGCTTCGGGGATTGAGCACCCGCTGCAGCCGGGCATGTTCCCCCCGTTTGCCTCGTCTGACCACGTGCCGTTTACCTCGGTCGGGGTGCCCGCGGTCACGATTCACTCTGGCGGAGACGAGCACATGCACACTGCGCTCGACGACATTGAGAACATTGATGAGGATTCGCTGGCCACAATGCTGGATGCCTCGGAAGCGATGCTCGACGGGCTGCTGGCGGCTGCGGAAATGCGGTAGACTTCTTGAGATCGCTCAGGTGCATAGACAGGTGCTTGTTTCGGCCCGGCCCCGCGGGCTACGATGAGCGTAATCCCGGGCAGGCCACATGAACGCACGCACCCCTACTCCGCACTCCACGACCCAGCCGATCGGTCTTGGGCAGACGAGCCGGCACTGGACCTCGATCTACCGGCGAATCCTCGGCGTGGTCGCGATCGCACTGCTGGCGGTGGCCCTGGTGGCCTGCGGCGGCGGTGACGACGAGAACGATGAGCCCGGCCCCGTTGGTACTGTTCCGGCCGGCCCCGACGGCAACGTGCCTACCTCAACACCGCTCCCGACCGCACCCGACCCCACTATCGTCACCGGCGATGGGACCGGCGTTGAGGGACCGGGCGGACCCGGCAACGGTGCGGGTTCCGCGGTCACCTACACCGTGGAACCTGGCGAGTCCCTGAGCGTGATCTCGGCCAACTTCGGTGTCACCGTGGAGGCGATCCGCGAGGCGAACGGGCTGACGGACGACAACATCTTTGTCGGGCAGGAGCTCACGATTCCTCGCGAGGGCACGGCAGCGCCGCCACCGGGCGGCACGGCCACGCCGGCGCCCGGTGCGACGCAGCCACCGAGCCCGACGCAGCCGCCTGGTGGCACCACGCAGCCGCCGCCGGGTGGAGGCAACGTGTACGTCGTCGAATCCGGCGACACGCCGCTGGGCATCGCGCTGCAGTTCGGCCTCACGCTGGAGGAGTTGGAAGCCGCAAATGGCGGGCCGCTGGGCGTGCTGCAGATCGGCCAGGAGATCATCCTTCCGTAGCGCCCGCCCGGCTTCGCTGGTCCGCGCTGACCCATGTCGCCTGTTATGTCGCGCTGCTACGCCCTAGCCGTGTGCTGCGATCTCTCCGATACTGGCCGAAGTGCGCGCGACAGCCTCCGGCATCGCGACGCGGGGATTCGATTCACACGTGGAGCGAGAGCGGGAGCCGATGCCGTCGATCGAGGAGAGCCTGGAAGAACTCAGCGCCCTGAAGGCGCGCGCCGAGCTCGGCGGCGGGCCAGACCGCGTGGCGGCACAGCACGAACGCGGCAAGCTTACCGCCCGCGAACGCATCGCTGCCCTCGTTGACCCCGGTACCTTCGAGGAGCTCGATGCCCTCGCCGTGGATTACGACATCCCGGAGGAGGAGCGCTTCTACGGGGATGCGGTGGTCACTGGCTGGGGCAAGATTGACGGGCGCACGGTCTGCGTCTACGCGCAGGACTTCACCGTATACGGCGGGTCGCTGGGCGAGATCGTGGGCGAGAAGATCGCCAAGCTCATGGACCTGGCGCTGAAGACGGGCGTGCCGGTTATCGGCCTGAACGACTCGGGCGGCGCGCGCATCCAGGAGGGTGTGGCCTCGCTCGCCGGGTACGGGGAGATCTTCTTTCGCAACGTGCAGGCATCCGGCGTGGTCCCGCAGATCAGTGTGATCATGGGGCCATGTGCCGGTGGCGCTGTGTATTCGCCCGCGCTCACGGACTTCATCTTCATGGTCGAGGGCACCTCGCAGATGTTCCTCACCGGCCCGGACGTGATCGCCTCGGTCACGGGCGAACAGACGACGGTCGAAGAGCTGGGCGGCGCGGGCTCGCACGTCTCCAAGTCCGGTGTGGCGCACTTCTCCGCGCGCGACGAGCAGGAGTGCATCGAGGAGGTACGGCGGCTGCTCTCGTACATCCCCGGCAACAACATGGAGGACGCGCCCTGGATCGACACGGGCGACCCGGTGGACCGCCGCCTGGATGACCTGTTGAGTGTGGTCCCGGCCGGATCCGAGATGCAGTACGACGTGCGCGACGTGGTTGAGCGTGTGGTAGACAACGGCGAGTTCATGGAGGTGCACGAGTACTTCGCACCGAACATCGTCGTGGGCTACGGGCGTATTGGCGGGCACACGGTGGGTGTGGTGGCGAATCAGCCGCTGTACCTCGCGGGCGTGCTGGACATCGATTCCTCGCGTAAGGCGGCGCGGTTCGTGCGCTTCTGCGACGCGTTCAACATCCCGATCGTGACGCTGGTGGACGTACCGGGATTCCTCCCCGGCGTGTCGCAGGAGTACGGCGGGATCATCGCGCACGGCGCGAAGCTGGTGTACGCATACGCGGCGGCCACGGTGCCGAAGGTGACCGTGATCCTGCGCAAGGCCTTCGGTGGTGCGTACGATGCGATGGGCGCGAAGCACCTGGGCGCGGACGTGAACTACGCGTGGACCGGCGCGGCGATCGCGGTGATGGCGGGCACGCAGGCGGTGAACATCATCAACCGCCGCGAGGTGCAGTCGGCGGACGACCCTGAGGCCGAGCGCGCACGGCTCATCGATGAGTATCGCGAGCGCCTCGAACACCCGTACATCGCCGCCGCGAAGGGCTACATCGACGACGTGATCGACCCGCGCGACACGCGGCTGAAGATCGCGCATGCCCTCGAGATGCTGCGGACGAAGTCGGTGCAGGTGCCGCCGAAGAAGCACGGGAATATTCCGCTGTAACCTCACACCCTAACCCCCTCTCCTCCTTCGAGGAGAGGGGGAACCAGAAGACCTTCCCCTGCACCTGAGGGGTGGGCAGGGTATACTCGGGCCGCCGCAGGGAGGCTCCAACACCCGGGCCCAACGGGCCGCGTCTCGAGGGCTTTGACGCCACGGGAACGGCAGTCGCGGGTGGGGCAGCGGTTACTCAACACTGACCAGAGGGCCATCACGCACCACGCCCCCCGACGCCCGCGCATTGCTGCGCCCGGCGCACAGACGAGGAGCCGACATGGCGAAAATCAAGGTCCAGAACCCCGTAGTAGAGCTCGATGGCGACGAGATGACCCGCATCATCTGGGGGTTCATCAAGGAGCGGCTGATCCTGCCCTACCTGGACATCGAGCTCGAGTACTACGACCTGGGGATGGAGTACCGGGACGAGACCGACGACCAGGTGACCATCGACGCGGCGAACGCGATCAAGCGGCACGGCGTGGGCGTAAAGTGCGCGACGATCACCCCGGACGAGGACCGCGTGGAGGAGTTCGGACTGAAGCAGATGTGGCGGTCGCCGAACGGGACGATCCGCAACATCCTGGGCGGCACTGTGTTCCGTGAGCCGATCATCTGCAACAACATCCCGCGGCTGGTGCCGGGGTGGGAGCAGCCGATCATCATCGGCCGCCACGCACACGCCGATCAGTACCGGGCGACCGACTTCGTGGTGCCGGGCGCGGGCACGGTGACGATGACGTACACACCCGCGGACGGCGGCGCGCCGGTTGAGTACGAAGTGATGGACTTCGAGGCCGGCGGCATTGCGATGGGGATGTACAACACGGATGAATCGATCCGTGGCTTCGCGCGCTCGAGCATGAACTACGCGCTCAACCGCAACTACCCGCTGTGGCTGTCGACCAAGAACACGATCCTCAAGGCCTACGACGGTCGCTTCAAGGACATCTTCCAGGAGATCTTCGACGCCGAGTTCAAGGCGCAGTTCGATGCGGCCGGGCTGTGGTACGAGCACCGGCTGATCGATGACGTGGTCGCACAGGTGCTCAAGGGCAGCGGCGGCATCGTGTGGGCCTGCAAGAACTACGACGGCGACGTGCAGTCCGACACCGTCGCACAGGGCTTCGGCTCGCTGGGGTTGATGACCTCCGTGCTGATGACGCCCGACGGCGACATTGTGGAGGCGGAGGCGGCGCACGGGACGGTGACACGACACTACCGGCAGCACCAGGCGGGGCAGGAGACCTCGACGAACCCGATCGCCTCGATCTTCGCGTGGACGCGCGGGCTGATTCATCGCGCGAAGCTGGATGACCACGACGACCTGCGCGTGTTCGCGGAGACCATCGAGCGCGTGTGCGTGGAAACGGTCGAGGCGGGCCAGATGACGAAGGACCTCGCGATCCTCGTGGGTCCGGAGCAGCCGTGGCTGACCACCAACCAGTTCCTGGAGGCGCTGGACACCAATCTGCAGCAGGCGATGGCGACCGCGTAGGCGGAACTCGCACGGCCTGGACTGAACGAACCGAACACCGTGCCTCGGCGGGGCGAATCCCGACGCGGGGTGCGGGGAAGTGGAGATTCTCCTGTCTACGTACGTACGTCCGAAAGTCACCTTTGTGGGCGCTGGCAACACCGGCGCGACCATGGGCCAGGTGCTGCACTCGAAGGGCATCGCCGACACGGTGTTGATCGACATCGTGGAGGGTCTGCCGCAGGGCAAGGCGCTGGACATCGCGGAGTCGGCGCCGTGGGCGCGCACCTCGACGCAGATCATTGGGACCAACGACTGGGCGGACACCGCCGGGTCGGATGTGGTCGTGGTGACCTCGGGTGTGGCGCGCAAGCCGGGCATGACGCGTGAGGACCTGCTGGGCACCAACGCGGGCATCGTGCGCGGCGTGATCACGGAGGCCGTGAAGCATTCCCCGGACGCGACGTTCATCATCTTCGCCAACCCGATGGACGCGATGTGCCACGTGGCGCTGACGGCCAGCGGGCTGCCCTCGGAGCGAGTCGTGGGCCAGGGCGGCATGCTGGACAGCTCCCGCTATCGCACGTTCATCGCGATGGAGACCGGCGCGTCCGTGAAGGACGTGAGCGCGTGGGTGCTGGGCGGTCACACCGAGGCGACCATGGTGCCGATTGTCTCGAACGCCACGGTGGGCGGGGTGCCGCTGACGCAGCTGCTGCCGGCGGACCGCGTGCAGGCGGTCGTCGAGCGCACCAAGCGAGGCGGGGCGGAGATCGTGGACCTGCTGAAGACCGGCAGCGCCTTCGTCGCACCGGCGGTGGCGACCGTGGAGATGGTGGAGTCAGTGCTTCTGAATGAAGAGCGCATCCTCCCCTGTGCCGCGTTGCTGGACGGCCAGTACGGCGTGAACGGTGGCTACGCGGGGGTGCCGGTGCGCCTCGGTCGTGGCGGCATCCAGGAGATCTTCGAGATTCCGCTGGCGGACGACGAGCTGGAGGCGATGAAGGTCGCCGGTGAGGCCGTGCTGGAGCTGGTGGCGGCTACGCCGCAGGGGTAGGGCCCCCGCGATTCCCAATCCCCGCGCCGCCGTTGGCGGCGTCCTTCGACAGGCTCAGGATGAACGGGGATTGGGAATCGCTCCGTCCGTACCGTGACGTCGCACCCAACGCACAGGAGCAGGGAAGACCCGATGCCCGAGACACGCACCGAAACCGACTCCTTTGGCCCCATCGAGGTGGCGGCGGACCGCTACTGGGGGGCGCAGACGCAGCGGTCGTTGCAGAACTTCCGCATTGGCACGGAGCGCATGCCGCGGCCGCTGATCCGGGGATTCGGCATCGTGAAGCACTGCTCCGCCGAGGTGAACGAGGCGCTGGGGAAGCTCGATGCGGAGCGCTCTCAGGCGATCCAGAGCGCGGCTCGGGAGGTCATCGAGGGCGGGCTGGATGACCACTTCCCGCTGGTGGTGTGGCAGACGGGCTCTGGCACGCAGACGAACATGAACGTGAACGAGGTGATCTCCAACCGTGCCATCGAGGCGATGGGTGGGGAGATGGGCTCCAAGCAGCCGGTGCACCCGAACGACCACGTGAACATGTCGCAGTCCTCGAACGACACGTTCCCCGGCGCGATGAGCGTGGCGACGGTAGAGCAGATCACGCATGTGCTGCTGCCGGGCCTGCGCCACCTGCACGCGGCGATCGAAGCGAAGGCGCAGGCCTTCGAGGGCATCGTGAAGATCGGGCGCACGCACCTGATGGATGCCACCCCACTAACGCTGGGGCAGGAGTTCTCCGGCTACGCGCAGCAGCTGGCGTACGGCATCGCGCGCATCGAGGGCACGCTGCCGCGCCTGTACGAGCTCGCCCTGGGCGGCACGGCGGTGGGCACGGGGCTGAACTCGCACCCGGAGTTTGCGGAGCGCGTGGCGGAGCGGATTGCGGCGTACACGGGGCTGCCGTTCGTGACGGCGCCGAACAAGTTCGAGTCGCTGGCCGCGCACGATGCGCAGGTGGAGCTGGCGGGGCAGCTGAACACGGTGGCCGTGTCGCTGATGAAGATCGCGAACGACATCCGGCTGCTGGGTTCGGGGCCGCGCGCGGGCCTCGCGGAGCTGCTGCTGCCGGAGAACGAGCCGGGGTCCAGCATCATGCCGGGCAAGGTGAACCCGACGCAGTGCGAGGCGATGACGATGGTCTGCGCGCAGGTGATGGGCAACGCCGTGTCGGTGAGCGTCGGTGGATCCAACGGGCACTTCGAGCTGAACGTGTTCAAGCCGGTGATCGCGCACAACAACCTGCAGAGCATCCGCCTGCTGGGGGACGCCGCGGTGTCGTTCACGGACAACTGCGTGGCCGGCATCGAGCCGAACGAGCGCCGCATCCAGGAGCTGATGGAGTCGTCGCTGATGCTCGTGACGGCGCTAAACCCGCACATCGGCTACGACAACGCGGCCAAGATCGCGAAGAAGGCGCACACCGAGGGCACCTCCCTGCGCGAGGCGGGGATCGAGCTCGGGCTGCTCACGGGTGAGCAGATCGATGAGTGGATCCGGCCGGACGAGATGACGCGACCGTAGGGGCCAGTTCCCGCGCCGCTGCGCGGCGTCCTTCGACAGGCTCAGGATGAACGGGAACTGGGATCAAAGGCACCTCGCTACGCGAGGCGGGCATCGAGCTCGGGCTGCTCACGGGTGAGCAGATCGATGAGTGGATCAAGCCTGAGGAGATGACGCGGCCGTAGCCGGGAGGGGTGCTCCCCCGCGCATACCTCGTGACAGCGGACGTATGATCGTGGCAGAAGGCGAGGCTGCCATGAGCGACACGAACACCAAGGCCGAGGTGCGCGCCCTGCTCGACCAGCTCCCCGATGACGTCGCGGCCGAGGACGTGCTGTACCACCTCTACGTGAAGGTGGTGCTGGAGCAGCGGCTGGCAGCAGGTGAGTCCGCCGAGACGGTCCCGCACGATGAGGTAGTCGAAGAGTTCCGGCAGCGGTGGCTGAGCCGCGCCGGGTAGTCTGGCGCGTCGAAGCGGTCGCTGACCTCCGCACCGCCCTCGACTTCATCGCGGCCGATTCCGTGGAGGCAGCAGAGCGGGCAGCGGACGCTATCTTCGAGCGCGCAGCCAGCCTGGAGACCTTCCCCGAACGTGGACGCCTGGTTCCAGAGTTGCACCCGCGAACCATCCGGGAGGTGTTCGCCTCCCGCTACCGGATCTTCTACACCGTCGATGAGTCTCAGGTGACGATCATCGGCGTCCTGGATACCGCTCGCGACTTCACACGCTGGATCCGATCGCGGACCGGGCTCGACTGACGTCCGGCACTCCGGCCACAACCTACACGGCGGCCATCAGGCTGAGCTGCTGTAGCTCGGGGACGACCTGTTCTGCGAAGAGCCGGACGCTGCGCTGGGCGTGCTCGGTGGGCATGGTGCCGAACTGGAAGACGCAGACGAGGTGCTCCACGCCCAGCGACTGGCAAATGTCCATGAGCTGGTCCCGACAGTCCTCGGGGCTTCCGATGACGTGGAGAGACGAACTCGTGCGGAGGGCGGCTTCTGCCGGGTCTGTGCCGCGCCCAATCTCATCCGCCATGGCAGTGGCCCGCTGGACGTAGCGGTCGTAGTCGCGCACCTCGCGGAAGACCTCGGGCTTGTCGAGCATGTAGTGGAGGCGCGTGGAGTTGGAGTACTCCATGCTGTACTGCCTGCCCTGCTCTTCGGCCTCGGCGCGGGTGGGGGCGCAGTACATCCAGACAGCAGCAGTGGCGCCGACGGGGTCCCAGCCGTGCTCGGCGCGGATGGCATTGAACTGGCGAATCTCATCGGCAAGGTCCGCCCACGACTTCTGCGGGATGAACATGGGCTTGAGGCCGGCATTCGCCGCAATCGGGAGGCTCTCGGCGCTACCCCACGCCATGAGCATGTCATCGAGCACCCGCTGCGAGGGCGGGCGCGGGCGCACGGTGACCTCCGGGATGTCGAAGTGCTCGCCCTTGAACGAGAAGCGCTCCTGGGAGAGGGCGAGCCGAAGCACCTCCAGCACCTCTGCGTAGCGGCTGCGCGTGCTGTTGCGGTCGATGCCAAACGCGTCAAACTCGGTCTTCGCGGTGCCGCGGCCGGTGCCCATGTGGAAGCGGCGCTCCGGGCCGAGGATGATGTCGAGCACGGCGACCTCGGCGGCGAGGCGGAGCGGGTGGTGCCAGGGGAGCACGGAGACCATTGACCCGACGTCCATGCGCGAGGTGGCGCCCGCGATGTAGGTGAGGAACTGCACCGGGTTCGGGACGATGATGTACGGCGTGAAGTGGTGCTCGACCGTCCAGACGGAATCGAGGCCCACGTCTTCGGCGAGGCGAGCGAGCGTGAGTGCGTCGGCGTAGATCGAGGCATCGGGGACCTGGTATTGCGCCTCCCAGTCCTCGGCGGTGTAGCGGCCCCAATCCCTGTAGTTCTGCGGAACGATACCGATGCCGACCTTCATGTTCAGCTGCTCCTGTCATGCCCGGCGGCGTCTCGGCCGAACAAATTCGTGCGTACGGTGCGCCGCGTCCGAACGATCCTCGCACGCTCCGTGCGGCCTCGACGCTGGCGCGGGGCTCCGAGGGGCGCAGGGCCCACGGCTGCGCTATGGTAGCGCTCGACCATCGTAGGCAGGCATCCGAGAGGCGTCCATATGACGCCCGGACATGCGCCCGGATCTGCGCCGGGAAGCGCGAAGAAGTGAGGTAGCAACGTGAAGCCGATCGTCCTGGTGCACGGCATGTATTTCGGCGGATGGTGCTGGCGCAAGGTGGAGGAGCCGCTGCGCGAGCAGGGATTCCGCACGTACGCGCCCAGCATGACCGGATGCGGCGACCGCATTCACCTGAGCCGCCCGGGCATCGACATCGAGACAATCGGGCGGGACATCGCGAACCTGCTGCGATACGAGGACCTGCACGACGTGATGCTGGTGTGCACGAGCACGGGAGGGCTGGCCGCGGCGCGGGCCGCGGAACTGGAGCCGGACCGCATCGGACATCTGATGCTGGTGGACGCCCTAATCCCCTTCCCGGGTACCACGGCCGCGGAGACGGTGCCGCCGCAGTGGGCGCCCATCTGGCAGGAGGGCGTGCAGCCCGAGACCGATGCGATCGCCCGAAGCGAATCCTCGATGGCGACGATGGCGCAGGGGATGGCGCCGGAAGAGGCGGAATCCGTGACGTGGCGGGTGACGACGTTCCCGCGCGCACCAATCTTCGAAACGGTGGACTTCACGCGCTTCTGGCAGGGTGGCTGGCCGGCGACGGTGGTCTGGTGCCAGCGCACGCACAACCCGCCGCAGGAGGTACAGCAGAAGGCCGCTGACCTGCTGAATGCGGAGTGGAGCCCGCTGGACAGCGGCCACTTCCCGTTCTTCACGAATGCGGAGGAGCTGGCTGCGATGATTGCGGAGCGAGCACGGTAGGCGCTGGCCTGCCGCTGGGGGCCACCTCGGACGTGCGGTTATGTATCATGGTGGCGAAAGCGAGGCTGCGATGAGTGACAGCAACGCCAAGGACGAGGTGCGCGCCCTTCTCGACCGCCTGGCGGATGACGTCGAGCTTGAGGACGTGCTGTACGAACTCTACGTCTATGTGCGCATCAAAGAGGGTCTGGCCGCTGCGGACGCTGGCGAGACTATCCCGCACGAGGAAGTCGAGCGGGAGCTCCGCGCCAGATGGCTGCATCACGTCGGGTAGTCTGGACGGGGCCTGCGAGACGGGAACTGATACGCAACGTCGAGTACGTTGCTCAACGGTCACCAGCTGCCGCTGAGCGGCTCCTTACCGATCTCCTTTCGCGTGCGGCCCACCTCGATACCTTTCCCGAACGAGGCCGTCGCGTGCCCGCGATCACCTGGGAGGTTGTCCGTGAGGTCTACGTGCGTCGGTATCGCATCATGTACCGAGTCCTGGATGACGAGGTCGTGATTGTCACCCTGGTTCACGGTTCCCGGGACTTGCGGGCCGTTCTCGAGAACATCGAACCTTAGCGCTCCCAAAGCTCCTTCGACGCCAGCTCTGCGCCCTCTGCCAGGGTGCGGAATTTGGCCCACATGACGGTGGGGTGGACCCTGGAGCCGCGGGCGGAGGTGCCGAAGCCGCAGTCGGTGCCGGCGATCACGTTCTCCCGACCAACCAGTTCCGCGTAGCGCATGATGCGCTGTGCGACCGCGCGAGGATGCTCGACGAAGTTGGAGACTGAATCGATCACGCCGGGGATCAGCACCTTGCCCTCCGGCAGTTTCGTATGCTGCCAGACTTCCCACTCATGGACGTGACGGGGGTTGGACGCCTCCACCGAGTAGGCGCCGGCGCGGACGGCGAGGACGAGGTCCACGATGTCCTCCAGCGGCACGTCGCCGGTGTGCGGGCCCTCGTAGTTGCCCCAGCAGATGTGGTATCGGATCTGGTCCTCGGGGATGTTGGCGAGGGCGTGGTTGAGGGCGTCCACGCGCAGCGCCATCGCGCGGCGGTAGTCCTCGAGGGGGCGGTGGCGGTACTCGGAGTGGCGGCCCATGGCGGCATCCGGGGCGTCGATCTGCAGCACGAAGCCGGCGTTGGCGATTGCCTCGTACTCCTCGCGCATGACGTCGGCGAGGGCGTAGAGGTAGGCCTCGTCGGAGTCGTAGTGCTGGTTGGCGACGATCTCGTGGATGATGCCGAGCGAGGCTGACGGCATGAACGCCTCGGCGGCCCCGTGCTCGTCAACGGCGGTGCGGAGGTTATCGATATCGCGCTCAACGGCGGCGAAGTCGGCCCAGCCGAGGGGCCCGATGCAGTAGGGGCGGTCCATGAGGGGGCTGCGCGCGGCGGCGCCCATCGTCTCGGCGCTCCACTCCGGGAACTCCTCGCGATCGTGGAAGCCGCGGCGCTCGGGGTTGTCGCCGCCGAAGCCGGTCAGTCGCCGGGTGACGTAGCTTGCGAAGCTCGGCTTGCCCAGCTCGCCGTCAGTAACGATGTCGATGCCGGCCTCAACCTGCTGACGGACGACCTCGGAGACGGCCTC
>JBJHDC010000033.1:0-1441 GCA_050486345.1 Dehalococcoidia bacterium
GCTGCAAGTTCCGGAGCCGGCAGCGCGGCGATCCCACCCCGGAGCCCGCGGGCGAACCCGCGGCGACGACACCCTCGTTACGGGTGAACGAGCCTCGCACCGGTGCGCCCCGCGCACCCGGCGTCGAGGGAATTCGGGTGGAACCACGTGAGCGCGCCTCGCGTCCCGGCTGGGATGCAGGCGCGTTTGTTCGTTCCCCCTCCGATTCCTCCCCCTCCCCCGCGAGCGGAGGAGGGTTGGGGTGGGGGTCCGCCATAGTCAGGAGCCCTCGATGAGCAACGACCACAACACCGCCTTCGCCGATCTGCCTCCGGAGGAGCAGCTCTTCCGCATGCGCCACTCCGCCGCCCACGTCCTCGCCGAGGCGGTGCTGGAGATGTTCCCGGACGCCAAGTACGCCATCGGCCCGCCGGTGGACAACGGCTTCTACTACGACTTCGATCTCCCCCGCCCGCTCAACCCGGAGGACCTCGAGGTCCTCGAGAAGCGCATGCGCCAGTCGGTCGATCGCGACCTCGCCATCACCGGCGAGCAGATCCCCAAGGACCGCGCCCGCGAGATCTTCGCGAACCAGCCCTACAAGCTGGAGCTCATCGACACCATCGAGGACGAGACCGTCGGCCACTTCCGCCACGGGGAGTTCGAAGACCTCTGCCGCGGCGGCCACACCGACACCACCGGCCAGCTGGGCGCGTTCAAGCTGGACCGCGTCGCCGGCGCCTACTGGCGCGGCGACGAGAAGAACCCGATGCTCCAGCGCGTCTACGGCCTCCTCTTCCCCACGCAGGAGGAACTCGACGCCTACCTCGAGTCACGCGAGGAGGCGGAGCGCCGCGACCATCGCCGGCTGGGCCGCGAGCTGGACCTCTTCCACCTCGACCCCATCTCGCCGGGCTCGCCCTTCTACCACCCGAAGGGCACCCTGCTCTACAACACGCTCATCGACTACATGCGGGAGCTCTACTGGGAGTTCGGCTACTCCGAGGTCATCACGCCCCAGATGTTCACCGCCGACCTCTGGAAGACCTCCGGCCACTACGACAACTTTGGCGACGATATGTTCCTGTTCGAGGCGGACGAGCACGAAATCGGCATCAAGCCGATGAACTGCCCCGGCCACTGCCACTACTTCGCCTCCGGCCACCACTCCTACCGCGAGCTCCCGCTGCGGCTGGCGGAGTTCACCCGCCTGCACCGCAACGAGCGCTCCGGCGTGCTCCACGGTATGACCCGCGTGCGCTCCTTCGCGCAGGACGACTCGCACATCTACTGCATGCCGGAGCAGATGGAGTCCGAGATCCACCGGGTCTTCGAGATGACCACGCGCGTCTACACCGACCTCGGCCTCGGCACCCCGGTCGTGCGCCTCGCCACCCGCCCCGAGGACAAGTACATCGGTACCATCGAGGACTGGGACCGCGCCGAGGAGATGCTCGGCGAC
>JBJHDC010000033.1:1451-20312 GCA_050486345.1 Dehalococcoidia bacterium
ATCGCGGACAGCGCGAGCCGCTGATCCCGGCAAGGCGGCTGAGGCGAGGCATCTTCGATCACGCGGCCCACAGCCGAATGGACTGCGCCTATTGTCACGCTGAAGCTTATCCGGGTGATTCAGCGAGCGACGGCAGGGATTCCGAGGTGTTGATGATCGGCAGCATCGAAACCTGTGTCGATTGTCACCGCAGCGTCGGTTCACCGATCCCCGAATCGCTGGTCCGCGCCGAGGAGATGCTCGGCGACGCCATCGAGCGCGCCGGCTACGAGTACGAGCTCGCACCCGGCGAAGGCGCCTTCTACGGCCCGAAGGTGGAGTTCCACTTCCGCGACGCCATCGGCCGCTCCTGGCAGCTGGGCACCCTCCAGATCGACCAGGCGATGCCGGAGCGCTTCGGCCTCAAGTACATCGGCGAGGACGGCGACGAGCACCGGCCGGTCATGCTCCACCGCGCCATCCTCGGCTCACTGGAGCGCTTCATCGGCGTCTACACGGAACACACCGCCGGGCACTTCCCGCTCTGGCTCGCGCCGGTACAGGCTGTGATCATCCCCATCGCCGACCGCCACATCGAGTACGCACGCAAGGTGGAGGCGCAACTCCGCGCCGAGCACCTGCGCGCCGAGGTCGACACCTCCGGCGAGCGCATGGGCGCGAAGATCCGCAAAGCTCAGCTGCAGCGCGTCCCCTACATGCTCGTTATCGGTGACCGCGAACAGGAGGCCGAAGCCGTAGCCGTCCGCGACCGCACCGGCGACGACCTCGGCGCACTCCCCGTCTTCCAGGTCATCGCCCGCCTCCTCACAGAACGCGAAGACCGCTCCATCCAGGCGCGCTAGACGCGGGGGGGGAATACCGGCTGTCATGGCCCACTAGAGCGTCACCGTGTGATCGGTCCCCCTGCTCGGGCTGAGAGTTGGCAACCGGTGTAATTAGCTATTGACCTGCAGCAACAGAGAAGCTGACGGCCTCGTCAAACTCTCTCCGTTCCTCAGGAGAGAGGTTCCTCCAAAGCACTCGGAGGGTGTTCTCGTCGCTTCGATCCGGGCTTAACACCTCAACGATAGCGCCCACATGCGGGCGGAACTTACCCTGAAGCTCCTCAAGGACTCTGACCTGGCGGTCTCGGGTGAGTCCCTTCCACAGCGTAAACAGGTCAGGCATGGCCGTATCGAGGTCCGGTGATTCGTACCTCGTACGGACTGGGGCGTGCCCGAAGTACCTGTTGGCTGCTCCCTGTTTAGTCGAACGTCCAACAACTGGCTCGCTAGCGAATGCGGCGACGCCGGCGAAATACGAGACAGCGTCTGAGAGGAAGCGATTCAGACTGATGCCTTCGAGCTCCGACAGCATCGCCACCCGTTCGTGAAGCGAGGGAGGCATCCGGAGTAGGAGCCTACCCGAGAACTCCCGCTCGGAGAGGGGATCGGGGATCCGCTCACTGTCTTCGATCATGACCTCAAGGGTGGCCGCTAGTGCATCATCGAGATTTGCGATCGCCTCGTCAGGACTATCCCCCTCGCTGACCACTCCCGGAAATTCGAGAACCTTGGCCGTATAGAGACCGTCTTCATTCCGAAGTAGATAACGCATGTAAGGACGATCGATCAGTCGCGAGACATCTGGATAGTATGTATCAGTCATTTCGGGTCTCCCGCACTTCAATGAGGTCGCGGATGATGCTCCTCTTCGTGCCGTTCCCCTTTACGTGGATCGGAATCGATAGATGACCAGGCCACCCATCGAGCGTCATGACGAAATGGCTGCCGCTTGTCCTCCTTCGGAGGGTGAAACCAAGGGCGATCGCGGCATTGTAGAGATCGTCACCAGTGACGTTCCCCGGATTCCGATACCAGCTTTCAAGGTCGGGCACCCTCATAGTATCGTTATTGATATCAATTCCACATGAATCCGTCAAGCGGGATCGCCTAAGCCCATTCACCTAGTTGCTTCCGATCCCTCCCCCTGCGAGACAGGGCCGGGGTGAGGGGTGCCACGCGAGGCGTCAAGCTCCGTTCGCGCGCCTCGGAGACGGCTTACCGTGACGGCGCCGGCATATCATCAACAATCTCGCGGGCCTGGCGGCTGCGGTAAATCGTGTGCTCCTCACCGCTGTCAGTGAGAACGAAAATGTGGCGCTCAACCTCGATGCCATCGCTGCCAACCGTGAGGCGTGCAACTTCCTCGACCGCATCTTCGATACCCAGCCGCTGGGCTTGCGATGACATCCAGGTCTCGTCACCGACCGCGAACCTGACCTCAACGGTCACCGTCTCATCCGTGAGCTCCACCAGCCGCTGAGAGCCATCGACGAGGCCCACGCGCATGCCGTACGCGACATCCTTCGCCCAGACAAGCTGCGACCCGTCCGTACTGTGGCGCTCGCTAGTCAGGTTCCCATCCTCGTCGGACTCGTGATGCAGCGACTCCGCCGCCATCAAGTCCGGACCGATGCGGTACCACGACTCGCGCACCGGCGGCGTCGGCGAATCGAGCCCGTCGTCCTCCAGGCGCGTATAGAGGATGTCCCCCTCGGACGGCCGGATGTCCACGCGGATTGCCGCATCAAGGAACGCAATCGCCTCCTCCAGCTCCGGGTCCACGCCCTCCTCGGCATCCCCGTTGCAGGCGACCAACAGCGCAGCCGCAGCCAGCGTGGCGAGGATGAGCAACCATCGAGGCATCAGCATCGCTCCCTCCTCACCGCACCCGCGGCAGCACCATGCGCCCCGGGGGCATCTCCGCGGCAGCCTCCGCGCCCACCTGGTCCTCCAACGTCATCGCCGCAAAGGATTGCACGATGTCTCCCTCATCAAGATCGATGATGTCGACCCGGCCCTCTTGAACGATGGCGATGGTGCCATCAGAGAGCGGGTAGGAGCCCAGCAGGCTGATGCGGAAGTCGTGGGTGATCGTCTCAGAATCCAGGTCGAACACTGCGAAACCGGACGCCACGGTCGTACTAACTGGGTCGTACGGTCCCCCGGCATCCTCCCGTGTCCGGTACGGGAGCACGAGGCGCGTCTCATCGAGCAAGAAGACATCGCTCCCCCAGTACGGAAGCAGCGTCGTTCCCGCCGGTAGAGCACGGCCGGCCTCGGTGATACCGCGTCCGTTGAGGACCGCGTACGTCCCGTCTGCCTGCACCAGCCCGAGCCCGGTCGGCGCCTCCACGACCGTCGCAACCTCCACCACCCGGTCACCCCACTCCGGGAATCCGAACACGTTGCCCATGCCGTTGATGTCGATATCCTCGCGCACGCTGCCATCCGGCTCGATCACACGCGCGAGGCCCACCGCGGTGCAGGTGGCAATCGCCGAGGACTGCTCATACGGCAGGATCGCCGGATCGATGCGCCCGCACGGCCGCACGTCGTCCCGGGACGGATACGGCACGGGACCGAATGGCTCCGCCTCACCGTCGAGGTCCATCACCAGCACACCTGCCACGTCCTCGAAGTTGCTCCCACCCATCGCGACGTACGCGTAGCGGCCGTCACGCGAAAGAGTCAGTGTGCCCCGCTCAGTCACCCGCGAGGGCCCAACCTGCGGTGACGAGGGATCCGGGCCCAGCGGCGCTTCAAACTCCAGCGCCAGGCCATCGCGAACGTCGAACGACGCCAGCCAGTACCACGGCGAGAAGCCGCCCGGCGCATCCGGCGCGCGATCGGGAGGCGGCGCCAGGCGCATATACGCGATCACCAGCCGGCCAGATGCCGCGTGGTACGTCCCGATCGCATGCGATCCCGCGGTAACCTCGCCGGCGATCTCGCCCGTGGAGCGATCCACCAGGTGCGCGGTAAACCCGCCCGCGATCGCGGACCGGTCACCCGGGTAGATCACCGCCATCAACTCCCGATCCGCAATGTCCGCGGCAGCGCGCGTCTCCCAGAGCATGCGCCCGTCGAATTCTTCGCTGTGGTGGTGCGTGTACTCAGTCTCCACCAGCGCCACCGCTTCACCCCGCTCGAGGGTGACGGCGCCCGGTGATGCGGCATCATCGCCACAGGAAGCGAGGGCAACGGTGCTCAGGAGGCACAGAGTGAACAACCGCAACGCGAACACCCGGCGTGAACCTACCGTCATCAACCATCCCAACTGCATCGACGCGTGTGACTCTGTGAGTCGCGATCTTGTCAGATTTCTCACTGTATACTAATCATTCTCGTCAATACTAATTACGGTGGGCTCTGGAACCGCGCGCTCCAACGGGTAATGATTCAGACATCGCGTTCGTACGAAACGTCGTGCGTCAATGGCGTGGAATACTGACGCGGCAGACCGCGATCACTGAGTGCACGCGGAGAGACTCGCTCCGCGAGAGGGCGGTAACTCGTGCCTGACCTACCACGGAATCAACGCCTGGTCGCTGAGCTCCTCCTGGCGCGCGGCCGGCTACACGCGTACGAAATCAAACAGCTGCTACTGGGCGAGATCGGCCACGGCTCGGTGTATCAGGCGCTCTCAGCCATCGAGCGTAAGGGATTCGCCACCACCACCTGGCAACTCCCCGGCCAGTCCAGTGAAGGAGGCGGCCCGCCGCGGAAGTACTTCGAGCTCACCGCACTCGGGAACGAGATTCTCGAACTCGAGCGCGCACGCGATGCCGCTCACCGTCGGGCCGCACGCGGACGCGCGCAGCCGGAGAGTCAGGCCTGACCATGGCAGCAGAGCGAGCGGCACTATGGCTCGTACGGGTGTACCTCGCCGCCTACGCCTTCCTGACACCGAACTTCAGGTACGTGCACCGGGAGCATTCGCTGATCTCCTGGGGAATCTGGGAGCGCGCGGCCGACCTGCGCACTACAGGCATGTCACCGCTACGAGCCACGTCCCGCGCCCTGCGCGAGCACGCTGGCGAGCTCAACCCGGTGGCGCTGCTCGCGAAGACCGCAATCGATGCCGCCCATGCACCGAGAGACCTCACCCAACTGCGCTGGTATCCGCTGCGGCTCGGCGCGATCGCCTCCGTCATCTTCGCCGTCACCCTGCTGGCGGTTGATCCGTTCCCGGAACCACCTCCGCCCAGCGGATGGAGTCAGCCGGCCGGCCCGCCCGGGTCCGGGATTGAACAGAAGCACCTGGGAGATTTCGAGCCGAACACGGATCTGCGAGAGGCAATCTACCGGGTCTCCGGCGTATGCCTCGAGCGCGGCATCACCGGCTGGGACCTGACGGACGAACTCGTGCGCGAGGGAAGCCCCGGCGCGGATTGCAGCGACCTCGATCGTCCCGGCCCGCCGCCAGATCCCGCGTAACCTCACGCCAACGCCACAAGTTGACTAGTACATCTTTTATCAACTAGATTGCCTCCCGAGACGGAGACGGAGGCACTCGAACGATGCGACTCTCGACCCGCGTCATCCCCGCGATCTCCATCGCCGTGGTCACCCTACCCGTCATGCTCACCACGCTCCTCCGGAGCGTGTAGACAGATCCCGGTGTCCACCCCCGTATTGAGAGGTACTCAGGTACCCCGGTAGTCAGGCATTCAGCATTCCCGGTGGCGGAGGCCCCGTGTACGAACGACCTCACGGACGACCGCGACACCCGGACATCCTGACACCCGCGGAGTGGCGGGTCCTCGCCCACATCCGCGCAGGCCGCACGAACGCCGAGATCGCCGCATCCCTCGGTTTGAGCATCAATACGATCCGGACACACGTTTCGGCCATGCTCGGCAAGCTCGGGCTGCGGAACCGCCACGGCCTTGCCGACTGGCCCGGCAGCCCACGCGAGGCATCGCGCCGCCACCTCGACCCGTCACTTCTCTCCCTGACCAGGCCACGAGACCACTCACGGCACTCCGCCATGTGGGAGAGCGAGCGCAGCTAGTCCTCCAGCTATCCCGACACACTCGATCCATCCGCTCGACTCACGTAGTCTGCCTCTCACCCCCTCTCCCTCTGGGAGAGGGCTGGGGTGAGGGGTAAACGAATTCCATGTTCAACCGAATCCTGATCGCCAACCGCGGTGAGATCGCCCTGCGCGTGCAGCGCACCTGCCGCGAGCTGGGCATCGAGACGGTCGCCGTCTACTCCGAGGCCGACCGCAACGCCCTCCACGTGCGCAACGCGGACCACGCCATCTGCATCGGCCCCGGACCGGCGCTCGAGTCCTACCTCGTGATCGACAAGATCATCGATGCCGCGAAGCAGAGCGGCGCGGACGCGATTCACCCCGGCTACGGCTTCCTCTCCGAGAACGCCAACTTCGTCGACGCCTGCGTCGAGGCCGGCATCACCTTCATCGGCCCGCCCGCGGACGCCATGCGCGCGCTGGGCGGCAAGGTCTCCGCACGACGCCTCATGGAAGAGGCCGGCGTCCCCATCGTCCCCGGCGCGAACGACATCGATGTCAACGACTTCGAGACCGCAAAGCGCGAGGCGGATCGCATCGGCTTCCCGCTGCTCGTGAAGGCCTCTGCCGGCGGCGGCGGACGCGGTATCCGCCTGGTCGAGCGCCCCGAGGACCTCGAGAACGCCATGCGCGCCTCCGGCTCAGAGGCCGCCTCATCCTTCGGCGACGCCACCATCTTCCTCGAAAAATACGTCTCCCCCGCGCGCCACATCGAGGTGCAGATGGTCGCCGATGCCCACGGCAACGTGCGCGCCTTCGGTGAGCGCGAGTGCTCCGTGCAGCGCCGCAACCAGAAGCTGGTGGAGGAAGCCCCCTCCGTTGCCGTCACCCCCGAGATCCGCCGCCGCCTCTGCGATGCCGCCATCGCCGCGGCCAAGTCCTCCGGCTACCGCAACGCCGGCACCGTCGAGTTCCTGATGGACCGCGAGGGCAACTTCTACTTCCTGGAGGTCAACGCCCGCCTGCAGGTGGAGCACCCGGTCACGGAGCTCGTCTACGGCGGCATCGATCTCGTGGCGATCCAGATCGCCGTCGCCGCCGGTGAGCCCGTGCCGGACCCGGACGCCCCCATCGAGCCCGTCGGCTGGGCCATCGAGTGCCGCATCAACGGCGAGGACCCCTACGCCAACTTCGCCCCCTCGGTCGGCCTCGTCGACTTCTTTGACCCCCCCACCGGCCCCGGCATCCGCTTCGACACGATGCTCTTCCAGGGCCTCGACGTTCCCGTGTTTTATGACAACTTGCTCGGCAAGCTCATCGTCTTCGCCGAAACCCGGGAGCGCGCCATCGTGCGCCTCCAGCGCGCGCTGCAGGACCTCGTCGTCTCCGGCATCCACACCAACGCACCCTTCCACCTCGCGCTGCTGGACCACCCCGACTTCCGCAGTGGTAACATCTCCACCGGCTGGCTGGAATCCACCTTCACCATGCCGCCCCACCCGGAGGACGATCCCCGGCTGGAGGTGGCACTGATGGCCGGCGGCCTCGCCGCCTCCCTCATCGCCGGTGAAGCAGACGACCGCAAGCCACAGGCAATCTCCTCGCGGTGGGTGCAGGTCGCGAAACAACAGACACGACGCGGCATCTCGGTGCAGAGAGGAGCCCAGGGTTGGCGACGCGGCACCGCTTCCAGGTAGACGGGCAACCCCACACAGTCGTCGTGGACGAGGCAGACGACGACGCCATCCTCGTCACAGTCGACGAGGGTGATCCCGTCACGCTCGATGTCACCACCTCCGGTGTGCCGGGCTACTTCTCCATGGTCATCGATGGCCGTCCGCAACGCGCCTACGTGGCGCGCGACGGCCGCAACCTGCGCGTCATCGTCGGCGGGCGCACGTTCATCCTCGGCCCGGCGGGCGCCGCTGGCCGCGGGCGCGGCGCGGTCGGCGCGGGCGTGGACCCCGCCGGCATCATCACCGCCCCCCTCGCCGGCGTGGTCGTGGACGTGCGCGTCGCCGAGGGCGACACCCTCGAACCCCGCCAGGTCGTCGTCGTCATCGAGGCGATGAAGATGCAGAACGAGGTGCAGGCGCCCATGGCCGGCGCCGTCACCAGCATCCGCTGCGAAGCCGGCGCGCGCATCGAGAAGGGTGACGTGGTCATTGAATACACACCGGCGGAATCAGACGGGTAGCGCCCAACGTAGCGGAAGCGCACGGTCAGGTGCGCGCGGACCCCACAGTCTTGCCGCGTCTTTGCTAGAATAACGGCTGTAGCGTCCGTCCCAAGCGGACGAACTGAAGTGTGAGGGATCTTCGATCGCCCGAGAACTCCGTATCAACGAACAGATCCGTGTCCCCCAGGTCCGAGTGATCCGGGAGGACGAGCAGCTCGGTGTGCTCTCCGTCCAGGAAGCGCAGCGGCTCGCAGATGAGGCCGACCTCGACCTGGTTGAGATCGCTCCCAACGCCAGCCCGCCCGTGGTCAAAATCATGGACTACGGCAAGTTCAAGTACGAACAGGCGAAGCGCGAGCGTGAATCTCGCAAGGGCTCGAAGCAGATCGAGTTGCGCGAAGTCCGGATGCGGGTCAAGATCGATAAGCACGACCTCGACCTCAAGGTCCGCACCGCCCGCAAGCTCCTGCTCGACGGCGACAAGGTCAAGATGTCTGTGATGTTCCGCGCGCGGGAGATCACACATCCAGAGGTTGGTCGTGAACTCCTGGAGCGCTGCTACGCACAGCTTGAGGAGATCGCGGACCTGGAGCGTCCACCGCAGATGGAGGGTCGGTTCATGACCATGACCCTCGATCCCGCGAAGAAGGCCGCCGCCCGGGCACGTGACGAGAAGAAGAGCACGCCTGCGGCTGACGACAGCGCCGCGACCGAGACTGCCGACGAACGAGAAACCGCGGCGGTCGAGTAACCGAACGGGAAGAGGACGAGCCTCGTGCCGAAGATGAAGACCCACAAGGGCACTGCGAAGCGCGTCCGCTTTACCGCGACGGGCAAGGCCATGATGCGCACGTTCAGCCCCAAGCGGGCCAAGCGTCGCCGTAACAAGATGTACGACAACCGTGGCACCGTGCCCGTGCACGAGACCATGATGACGGCCATCCGCAAGAACCTGCCGTACGGCAACGACTAACCTCCAGCGACCAACCCCGCGGCCACCGCGTCGCATCATCACGACCAAGGACTGACCAATGGCCCGAGTTCGCTCCCGCGTGCAGACCCGCAACCGCCACCGCAAGGTGCTGGCCCAGACCCGTGGCCACGCCGGTCGCCGCCACGGCACGTTCAAGGTCGCCAACGAGTCGCTCACTCACGCGCTCAAGTACCAGACCGAGCACCGTCGCGACCGCAAGGGCGACTTCCGCCGCCTCTGGATCATGCGCATCAACGCCGCCGCGCGCCTCCACGGCCTCACCTACAGCCAGCTCATCGCCGGGCTCAAGGCCGCAGGCATCGACCTCAACCGCAAGATGCTCGCCGACCTCGCCGTCCGCGACGCCGCCGGCTTCGGCCGCGTAGCCGAGCAAGCCAGGGCCGCGCTGGCGTAGCACGGCGCCCGGTCCGATACACACATCGAAGGCCCGCTCTCGCGGGCCTTCGTCATGCGCCGACCGAGCTTGGCCGGTGCCTACTCATGCACCAGCAACGGTATCGGGGCGAGCAGGATCGGCCCGCCGAAGCCACCGATCCCCAGCGCGTAGCCGTTGATGCGCGCACGCAGCACGCGACCGTCCACCTCCACCTCGACTCCGTCGACATGGTCCGCAAGGTTCTCGGGCGTACTGCCGGTGAACATACGCGTCGAGTTCACACGATCCTCGAATCGCCGCGCGTTCTCCTCCGCATCCGCCTCCGAGGCATGAACAAGCGCGACAGCCGTGTATGGCCCCTCATCCCAGCCCGGCCCCACCGCGAAGACCTCGTACGGCACGAGCACGGTGTCGCCCTCCCGCACCTCCCACAATTCAGTGATGTGGTCGGGCAGTTCTGCGGCGAGCTCCGGCCCCATCGTGACGTCCGAGACCATCACCCCCAGCGCATCCATCTCCGTGAGCGCGGTAACCGCGAGGCGAAACTCCTCCACATCAGCAAGTGATCCGGTCCCGTCGTACGCGTCGACCATCGCACGAGCGGTCCCGGTCGCGAGCGTGCGCGCGATCAGGTGCTCCGAGACCGCCAGCCGCCCAGCACGTCCGAGGCTGTCGAACAACGGCGGCTGACCGCGGCGGCTGAGGTCCATCTCGAGGTCTTCACCCCAGGCATAGATCGTCCATCCGCTGCGATCCTCAGTCTCCGCAGGCGGGCACTCATCGCACGCCTCAAGCGTCGCAGCAATCTCACCAGGGTCGAACGAGCCACGAATCGCCGCCGGCATCTCCGGCGGCTGGCCCGTGATCACCCACTGCTCCACATCAAGGATGCTGAACCCCAGCGACCGATCGGCGTTCGCTGACAGCGCAAACTGCTCCTCGGTATCCACGGCAAAGAACGCAGGCAGAGCGCCCCGGAACCCCTCCAGGTCCGCCTGAAACACCTCAATCACAAAGTCCTGCACGACCGCCTCGTCGTACTCGCCGGAGGGCCGCTCGATGCCCAGCACCTCCAGCGTGCGCTCCACATCCCCCATCACCACACTCGAGCGGTACGCCGGGTCATCCGGCACCAGCCGCAGCAGCTCCATGAACACACCATCTCCGGACGGCCCGCCCGATTCATCCGAGTCACACGCCGCCAGCAACAGCACCACCGAGGCAACAAGCATCAGTCCGTATCGCATCATCCCTCGATCCCACGCACCGCTACTCGTGCTTGAGCAACGGCAGTGACCACATCACTTCGTTGGGCCCCATCGCGTAGCCGTCAATGCGCGCGCGCAACACACGGCCATCGACAGTGACGTCGATGTCCGTAACGTGATCCGAGAAGTTCATCGGCGTTCCGTCCACCGCACCGTCCTCCAGCATTCGAGTTGAGGCGACCCGGTCGGCAAACCGCCGCCCATTCTCCTCCGCGTCCTCCTCCGACCCATGCACGAGTACCACCGCGGTGTACGGTCCCTCGTCCCAGCCGGGACCAATACCCCAGAGCTCGTACGGCACGAGCACGGTGTCACCCTCCCGAACCGTCCAGATCTCCTGCAGGCCCAGCGAAGGCGGGGCGAAGTCGTTCCCGCGCGTCATGATGGAAATGGACAACGCCAGCGCTCCCATCCCCTCCAGCCCGGCAACAGCGGAGCGATACGCATCATCATCCGCCAGGGAGCCATCGCCCTCATAGGCATCAACGATCGCGCGTGCGTTATCCGTGGAGAGCGTGCGGGCGATCAACTCCGGGGAGAGCGCGAGTCGCCCACCACGACCCAGGTGGTCGAACAGCGGCGGTTGGAACCGGCGGGGAATATCGTGCTCGAAGTCATCTCCCCAGCCATACACTGGCCAGCCCCGGTACTCCTCGGTGGCGGGCGGCGGGCACTCCGTGCACGCCTCGAGCGTTTCCTGTATGCCATCCAGGTCGAACGAGCCGCGGATCGCATGCACCTGCAGCGCGTCACCTGACATCACCCACTGATCCACATCCAGGATGCTGATCCCCAGCGCCCCTTGCGCGGTTGCGGACAGCGTGAGTGCGTGCTCATTGTCGACGCCGATGAAAAACCGGGGCTCAGCTCCCCGGAAGCCTTCGAGTTCCGGCTCGGCCAGTTGCTGTACGAGCTCCTCCACGGCCGCCTCGTCGTACTCCCCGGAGGGGAGGTCGATCCCCAAGATTTCGCGGGTGCCCTGAACGTCGCCCATGAACAGAGCCCGGCGGTACACCGGGTCATCCGGCACCAGCCGCAGCAGCTCCATGAACACACCATCTCCGGACGGCCCGCCCGACTCATCCGAGTCACACGCCGCCAGCAACAGCACCACCGAGGCAACAAGCATCAGTCCGTATCGCATCATCCCTCCATCCCACTCACCGCTACTCGTGGAGGAGTAGCGAGGAGTGCAGCAGGTCGAACATCGAGATCTCGTTCCCATCGATGCGGGCGCGAAGCGTGCGACCATCCACTGTGATCTCGAGGCCGTCGATGCGTTCAGCAAGATCCTCGGGTGCTCGCGTCGAAGCAACGCGGTTCGCGAAGCGTCGACCGTTCTCCTCCGCTTGCTCCTCGGTCTCATGAATGAGGACAAGAGCACTAAACGGGCCTCCGTCCCAAGCATCAGCGAGTGCGACCACCTCGTACGGGACGAGGACAGTGTCACCGGGTTGCACCTCCCAGGTGCTGGCCATCTCCTCCGGAAACTGCTCGACCTCGTCCATGCTGAGGGAATCTTCCAAAACGACCAACATCAGTGCGCCCATCTCCTCGACTGCTGCGACCGCGAGCCGAAACGACTCGATGTCCGCGAGCGAACCGTCACCCTCGTGCGCATCAACCATCGCCCGAGCGGTATCGGTGTCGTGCGCGCGAGCAATGAGCTGCGAGGAGACCGCGAGCCGTCCGCCGCGGCCCAGGTGGTCATAAAGCGGCGGTTGGAACGCGCTGCTCAGGTCGACGGTGGACTCATCGCCCCACGCATAGATCTGCCAGCCACGATGCTCTTCGACGTCTGCGGCTCGACACTCGCTACAGGCGTCGAGGTTCGCTGCGATGGAGTCGGGATCGAATGTTCCACGAATCGCGGATATCTCAACGGGCGGGTTTTGCGTCGCCATCCACTGGTCCACATCGAGCAGGCTGAATCCCAGCGAGCGCTCGGCCATCGCCGACAGCTGGAGATCCTATATGCCGTTGGCGCTGAAGAAGCCAGGCGTTGCGCCACGAAACCCCTCCAGGTCTGGCTGAATCATCTCGACGACGAACTGCAACACCGCCTCTTCGTCGTACTGACCCTCAGGCCGCTCGATGCCCAGCACCTCAAGCGTGCGTTCGACATCCCCCATGAAGAGGATGGATCGGTACGCCGGATCGTCCGGCACCAGCCGCAGCAGCTCCATGAACGGCCCGTCCTCGGACGGTTCGTTAGATCCATCTCCGCCACACGCCCCCACGAGCAGACCAGTTGCAGCGGCAAGAATTAGCAAGTATCGCAACGAGCACTCCAAACAGATTTGCATACAGTCTACAGGCCACCACCCACCCTCCGGCCCTCCGCGGGCCCCTACCGCACACAGGCCTATACTCGGGCGCAGATGACGACTGCGACGCGCCAGGAACCTGAAACAGGACAGGGATACACCATGAACTCACTCGTACAGCGCCTCAACGATCTCTGCGATGCGCAGCCGTTCCACAGCGGCTGGTACGTGAAGGACCTCCGCACCGGCTGGAGCGCGAATCGCAACGGCGACGTTGTCCAGCCCTCCGCCAGCACCCGCAAAGTCGCCATCCTCATGACCGCGCTGGCACAGGTGCACGAGGGCCGCCTCAGCCTCGAGGCGCACGTCACGCCCGATAACGACCTGGACACGGCCTCCGGCGTCTTCCAGTGGTTCCAGCCCGGGTTCACGGTCACGTTCCAGGACCTGCTGCTGATGATGATCATCGTCTCGGACAACGTCGCCACCCGCGCCGTCGCGCAGGCCGTCGGACTGGAGCCGGTGCAGGCGCTCTGCGACTCGCTCGGTATGCGCGGCACGACACACCGCGAGGGCGTGCCGAGCTACAACCTCCCCCGCGACTACGAGGCGGGCGCCTCCAACGACACCACCGCCAACGACCAGGGCATCCTCCTCGACGCGATCCTCGCTGGCACGCGCGACAAGAACGCCGCAGCGCGCCTCGGCGTGACGCCGGAGCTCTGCGACCTGGCGTTGGACATGATGCAGAAGCAACGCCTCCGCAACCGCATCCCCGCGCGCCTGCCGGAGAAGACGGTGGTGGCCCATAAGACGGGCACGCTCGGCTCCGACTGCAACGATGTCGGCGTCGTCTACGCGGACGGCGAGCCGCGCTTCATCATCACCGCGTTCACCCACGGCGTCCCCGCCGCGCTCCCGGATGGCGCCGCTGGCCCCGCAACAGCCGACAGCCTCATCGCCCACCTCTCACGCGAGGTGTGGGATGCGGTTGTGGCGAAGTAGCGGATAAACTGCGCTCATGCAGTATGTCGGCAACGCGCTCTACATCGGTGACAGCAACGAAATCCAGGGGCTCGCCCTCACGGCAGCGCCCGAGGCAGTCGAGGCCTTCATCGTCCACGCTCACGAGGAGATCGAAGAGCCGTGGGTGAAGGTGGTCGGTCGATTCCTCGAGCCTCATCAGGAGAGCGAGGCCGGCTGGGTCGGCGCATTCATCCCCCGCGACCCCGCCGAGATGCCCGAGGGCGACCAGACCGGCGCCCCCATGCACCTCGGCATCTGGGACGAGCGCCACGCCGCTGAGGTCGTGCAGCAGATCGAGTTCCAGGGCGGCGGACGCATGTACGTGCTCCACGCGGCCGGCGAGAGCGCGTAGAGCCCACAGCCTCCCCACGTCCCCCGCACTCACCTCGGGAACGTTGCTACCCCGGGGCTCCCCGCACTACCATCGGCCGCGAACCCCTACCGAGCCCGCTGACCGGGCTCGTCTACGGCTGAGGAACTCCCGCATGGCAACAATTCTCCTGGTCGCACCCGACGCCCCGATGGAAGAGGCGGCCGAGCTCACCCCCGCGCGCACGCTCGCTACGGACAGCTTCCGCATCGGCATCCTCGACAACAGCAAAGGCAACGCCGACCACCTCCTCAACTTCATCGTCGAGGGCGTGAAGCGGGAGTTCACGGTCGACAGCGTCACCATCCGCCGCAAGCCGAGTTCGAGCCGCGGCGCCACCGAGGACGTCCTCGACGATCTGGCGCGGGAGGCCGACCTCGTCATCAGTGCGATGGCCGATTGAGGCTCCTGCACGTCGTGGAGTGTCCACGACATGGCGGAGCTCACGAAGCGAGGCGTCCTCACGGCACTCGTCTGCTCCCACACGTTCATGCGGCTGGGCACAAACCAGAAGAAGGTCTTCGGCATCCCCAACCTCCCCCTGCTCGAGATCAAGCACCCGCTCGGCGGGCTCTCGATTGAGCACGTGCAGGAGCGTGCCGAAGCCGCGATCCCGCAACTCATCGCGTTCCTGAAGGACCAGAATCAGCAGAAGGAGCCGCGCTCGTGACCGCGCCCCTCGATGCATTCCTCACCACCCCCGGCGCGGTAGTCGAATCCGACGACGACCCCCAAGCGATCTACGAGCTGCTGTGTGAACGGGGCTGGACCGACGGCCTGCCCGTCATCCCCCCGACCCCGGAGCGGGTGGAGCGGATGCTCGCGTACTGCGATCGCCCGTGGGATGAGCCGATCGCGGAGATCCCACCACGCTACGGCGCAGCCACGCCCGTGCGGCTCGCCGCCAACGCCGTCATGGCCGGCTGCAAGCCGGAGTACTTCCCGCTGGTCATGCTGGCCATCGAGGCCCTCGCCGAGGAGCCCTACAACCTCTACGGCACACAGGCGACCACGCACCCGTGCTCCTCGCTGCTGATCTTCAACGGTCCGATCGCAGCACAACTCGGGATCAACTCGGGCCACAACGCGATGGGCAACTACGTGCGCGCCAACGCCGCCATTGGCCGCGCCGTACGCCTCGCGCTCGTCAACATCGGCGCCGCTATTCCCGGGTCCGGCGACATGTCCACCGCCGGCTCACCCGCCAAGTTCTCCTACTGCTTCGCCGAGAACGAGGCCGAAAGCCCCTGGGATCCGCTGCACGTCGAACTCGGCTTCCCCGCGCACGCCACCACGGTCACCGTGGTCGCCGCCGAGGGCCCCCACAACATCAACGACCACGAGAGCCTCAGCGCGGAGGGCATCCTCACGATGGTGGCCGGCACTATGGCGATCACCGGCGCCAACAACGTCTACTACCCGGGCCAACCCGTCGTCGCCTTCGGCCCGGAGCACGCAGCAACGGTCGCGGCCGGCGGCTACTCCAAGGCAGACGTGAAGGAGTGGCTGTGCGAGCACGCCACCGTCCCCGTCGACCGCTTTTCGCGCGAGAACATCGAACGCCGCTTCCAGATCGACCACCCCGGCGAAGACCACATCCACATGGTCGCAACGCCCGATGACCTCATCGTGGTCGTCGTCGGCGGCGCAGGAAAGCACACCGCATGGATCCCCACCTTCGGAAACAGCCGAGCCGTCACACGCGCCCTCACACGCGCCGACGGGGAGCTGGCGACATCCATCGAAGAAATGGGGAGCACCGGCGCGTAAACCGCAACACCGGCCGGCCGGCCCTACCCCCGCAGCACAGCCCCAAACTCGCGCTCCAGGCGCTTGAGGATCTTGGCCTGCTCACCATTCGCATCCTCGCTGGTCAGCGTGCGGTTGGGTGCCTGGTAGCGGATCGAGAAGGCCAGCGACTTCTTGCCCTCCGCCAGCTGCCCGCCACGGAAGACATCAAACACGTGCGCCGAGGCCACCAGCGGACTGCCCTCGATCACCGCCTGCACCGCCCCCGCCTCGGTGGCTTCATCCACCACCACCGCCAGGTCCTGCTCTACCGCCGGGAAGCGAGGCACGGAACGAGCCGCCGCGCGCGCGGGCAGCGCCTCGAGCAGCAGCGCCAGATCAATCTCGAACACCAGCACCCGCTCATCCACGTCGAACTGCGCCAGCGTCTCCGGGTGCACCTCACCAAGGATCCCCACCGCGCCGCCGCCCACGAGGATCTGCGCCACACGGCCGGGAAGCAGGCCGAACTCCTCATCCGTGGCTGCCCACGTGGCCTTCGCGCCCACCGCCTCCAGCGCCGCCTCCAGCATCCCCTTCGCGTCGAAGAAGTCCAGCCCGCGCTCGCCGGGGCGTCCCCAGCGATCCAGCTCCACGCCCGCGATCGCGCCGGTCACCATCTCCCGCTCGTCGAGGACCCACTCCAGATCCGTTCGTCCTGAGCCTGTCGAAGGACGTTCCCGTCGCCGGTACACGCGCGCCGTCTCAAAGACCGCAACCTGCTCCGCCCCCGCGCGCAGGTTCCGCTCGACCGTTTCGATGAGCGCGTGACGCAGCGTCGGCCGCAGCACCTCGCGGTCGGAGGACAGCGTGTTCCGCAGCCGCAGCGGCCGCTGCTGTTCCAGGTCCGCCGGATCCATCACCCGCGCGAGCACCTCGTTCGTGGTCAGCGAGTAGGTCAGCACCTCCTGCAGCCCGGCATCCACCAGCGCGTCCGTGATCCGGCCGCGTAGCTCGAGGATCGGCTGCGGCTCCCACTCCGGGATCGCGCCGTGCAACGGCGTCGCAGGCAGCCGGTCGTACCCCGCGAGGCGCACGACCTCCTCCACGATGTCGTCATGAATCGAGACGTCCGTCCGCCACCACGGCGCGCGCACACGGAAGGCGCCACCTCCCGCTGAGCCTGTCGACGGACCGTCAGATTCGAGGATGTCGAACCCGAGCGTCGTCAGGCTCGCCTCCACCTCCTCGGTCGGCACGGAGACGCCAATCACCGTGTCCAGCCGCTGCCGCGTCACGGTCACCTCGGCCGGCACGTGCGGCGCCGGGTAGACATCAACCATGCCGGGCCGCGGCGTGCCGTTGCAGAGCTCAGCGAGCAGCTTCGTCGCCCGCCGCACCGCGTGCAGCGCCAGCTCCGGAGACAGCCCCCGCTCGAAGCGAGACGAGGCCTCCGAGCGCAATGCAAGCCGGGTGCTGGTGCGGCGGATGCTCACCGGGTCGAACCGCGCCGACTCCAGCAGGATGTTCACGGTGCGGTCTGTGACCTCGGTCTCCTCGCCACCCATCACCCCGGCCAGCGCGATCGGCCCACGGTCGTCCGTGATCAGCAGCGTGTCCGAGGTTAGCGTGCGGTCGACGCCGTCCAGCGTCCGCAGCATCTCCCCCTCGCGCGCCGTGCGCACACGAATCGTCCCCTGCACACGGTCGAGGTCGAACGAGTGCAGCGGCTGCCCCAGTTCGAGCATGACGTAGTTGGTGACGTCCACCACGTTGCTGATCGGGCGCATCCCCGCCGCTCGCAGCCGCTCCTGCATCCACGCCGGCGAAGGACCGATCTCGATCCCCTCAATCACCGTCGCGATGTAGCGCGCGCACAGGTCCGGGTCCTCGATCTCGACAGCAACGCTCTCAGAGACATCCGCGCCGGCGCTCTCATACGTCTCGTCCGGCTCGCGGGTCTCGCCCAGCCCAAGGATCGCCGCCACCTCGCGCGCCATCCCGACCATGTTCATCGTGTCGGCGCGGTTCGGCCACACGTGCACGTCCAGCACCACATCGCCCAGGTACTCCACCAGCGGCGTACCCACTGGCGCATTCTCCGGCAGCACGAGGATCCCCTCGTGCTCCTCGGACAGCCCCAGCTCGCGCTCGGAGAGCACCATCCCCGAGGACTCCACGCCGCGGATCTTCGCGCGCTTCAGCCGCATCGGCTTGTGCTCCGGGTCGAAGACCGTCGCCCCCTCGCGACCAAACGCAATCCGCTGCCCCTCCGCGAGGTTCGGCGCACCACAGACCACCCGCTGCGGCTCCGCGCCACCGAAGTCAACCGTCGCCAGGCGCAGGCGATCCGCATCCGGGTGCGGCTCCACCTGCAGCACGTGTCCCACGGTCATCAGCTCACGGTCCCACTGCGCACCCACGATGTGCACCGCATCCACTTCGGCGCTGGCCATCGTCAGCCGCCGCGCAAAGTCCTCCGCATCGATGTCCCGCGGGAGGTCGACATAGTCACGTAACCAGTTGAGTGAGACGAGCATGGCAATACCTTCGCATCCACCGGGAGCAATCGGGAGCATCGTGTGATGTGAGTCTCGATCATGGCAGGGTTTGCCGCCAGCGACACGGGCAGGCAGCGCGCCGGCTTGATCTTGCCTCTCGCGCTCTCGACAATCAGCCAGCTTCTGAGACCCGAGCGACACTTGGTTTGCCGAGGAAACACACAGCACCATGCATGACTGGACAGTCGCGCTCTATAGCGTGAACTTCGTACTACTCACGCTCCATCAGATCGACTCGGCCTACTGGAAAGAATGGGAACTCTTCCGCTTGCCCACCGGCAACCAGGCGA
>JBJHDC010000034.1:0-20077 GCA_050486345.1 Dehalococcoidia bacterium
GCGCATCAATGAGCCGCTCGATGAGCACGCGGACTTTGCTACCTGGTCCGCCCTCGGCACGGTGACGGCGGTGGCGTGCCTCGGGTGTTCCGCAGCGGGCGAGCGGGTGCTGATCGCGACCGTGGCGAGCGATGGCGAAACCGTCGAGGTGCGCGAGAGTGCGGATGGCGGGGCATCGTTCGGTTCGGCGGCCATGATTGCGGTTGCGGCCGACCCGGTGGTCGCGGTGACCTGCGCGGTGCAGGCGGACGGCAGCGCGGCGGTGGCGTGGGCTTCGGATGACGAGGTGTTCGCGGTGCGCCGGACCGGCACCGGATCGTGGACCTCCCCCGTCAGCTGGAACCGCTCGCTTGCCTCGATCAGTGCGCTGGCGATGTACCACGCGCCGGACTACGGCGTGGTGGTCAGCGGCGACGACGCGGAGGGGCGCAGCGGCGCGTGGACCTCGATGCTCGGCGATGGGGTGGGCGGACCGCCGGGTGAATGGACGCCGCTGATGCCGGTGGCGCTGGCGGATCCCGGTACGGACGTCACCTATCTCGCCACCGGCGTTGCTCACGCCGATACGCCGCGGCTGGCGATCGTGGAGCGCTATGCGGGGCCGGGGGCCTTCGACCGTGCGCACCTGGTGCACGCCCTGCCGGGGACCGCCTTCGATGAGGGTGCGTGGGTCGAACCGCGCCCGTTTGTGCATGATTCGGCGCACGGCCTCGCGATCGCCGCTGATGCGCAGGATGCGTACCTCTGTGCCGCGAACGCCATCTGGCACGCGCCGATCGAGCCCGGATTCGTCGATGTCAGCGACAGCGTCATTGCGGCGCACCTCGAGGAGCATCGGGAGGGTGCGCGGCTGCGCCTGACGTTGCGCGCGGACCTCGACGTGTGGCTGCGACCCGGCGCGGAAGTCGCGTTTGATGCTGGCGTGGTGACCTCGGAGGGGGCGGAGTACGCGAGCGGCCGCGCGTACTGGATTGCCTCGGTGGCCCGGGTGCAGCGGGATGGCCGCGCGGCGATCGAGGTGGACGCAGACGGCGCGCTGGACGCGCTGCGTCGCTGGCGGGCGACCCGGCAGCACACGTGGACCGACGCGGCGCCGTTCGAGGTGCTACGCGACCTCGCGCGCCTCGCGGGAGTGCCGCTCGTATCGGTGGGTGCGAGTGCGGTGGCGACCTCGACGTCGCGCTCGGTGAGTGTGCGTGCCGGCGAACCGGCGTGGACGGCGATGCAGCGGGTGCTGGGCCGCTTGCCGGACGTGCTGCTCGCGCGAGGGGGGACGCTGCATCTGCGTGAGCCTGATGCCGAGGATGACCCGGTGGCGCACATCGGACACGGCGTGGATGTTCACCCGCTGCGCGCCCTGCGCTTGCAGGAGGATCGCCCCGGGCTCGCTCATGCGCGCGTGATCGGCGGCGCCGCGGTTGCGGAGGCGGTCGATGCGGGCGCGGTGGTGACGGGGGCGACCTCGACGGTGGTGGTGGATGCGGGGCTCTGGTGGCACGCGGACACGCTGGCCGCTGCGGAGGCGATCCTGCGCCGCGCGGGTCTGGATGCCGTGCGCGGAGCGATCACGGCACCGCCGCATGTCGCGCTGGAGGTCGGCGATGTAATCGAGGTGACCGATGCGGAGCTCGGGGTGAGCGCGGAGCGGGTGCGAGTCACTTCGCTGCGGTTGGACTATGCGCGCGGGCACGCGCGGGCACGGGCGGGTGACGGCGGAGATGCTGCTGGGACTGGGAGGGCTGTGATGTTCATCGTGGATCGCGGCGAGTTGATCGACTTTTCGGCAACGGGCTACCTGGCCACGGTACGTCTCGCGGGTTCGTTGGCGGCAGTCGTGACGGAGGTCCCCGTTTCGCGCGGCATCGACGCTGGGGAGCTCATCCCGGGGCGCATCGTGGCGGTGGCGCTCTTCGATGCGGGCGCGGCGCAGGATGCGATGGTCGTGGGGGTGCACTAGGATCGCCCTCTCAAGGGGGAGACAGCGATGGACTCGACGGGCGCGGTGGTGACGGCGGTGGGGCGTAGTCCCGGGCACACGATGGTGAAGCCGAACGAGGCGAGCATCCGGCTGATCGCGGGCGTCGGGGTCGAGGGCGACGCGCACTCGGGCGCGACGGTGAAGCACCGCTCCCGCGTGAAGAGGAACGCCGATCAGCCGAACCTACGCCAGGTTCACCTGATTCACGCGGAACTGCACGAGGAACTCAACGCGGGCGGGTTCGATGTCTGCGCCGGGCAGATGGGCGAGAACATCACCACGCGGGGCCTCGATCTCCTCAGCCTCCCAACCGGGACGCGCCTGTACCTGGGCGGGTCAGCGGTGGTGGAGCTGACTGGCCTGCGCAACCCGTGCGCGCAGCTCGATGGCATCCAGCCCGGGCTCATGGAGGCGGTCCTCGACCGCGACGCGGAGGGCAACCTGGTCCGCAAGGCCGGTGTGATGTCCGTGGTCATCGAGGGCGGCGATGTCTGCCCGGGTGACGCGATCCGGGTGGAGCTGCCGGAGGGGGAGCCGCGGCCGCTGGCGGTGGTGTAGGAATTTCGTTTCTGCGGATATGCTATCGATGCCTACTTGGATGTGTGCATCGAGGCTGCTGTGCGCTATGTGTTTGCCGGTCTGCTCAGTCTGCCCGTTGCGATGCTGTTTGGCGTGAACGGCGCGTTGATGGTTGCGTGGGGTGAGCGGGGTCAGCCGGTGATGAGCCTGGTGGGGCCGATTTCCTGGGCGATCGTCGTGATCATTGCCGGGCGGGAGCTGTCGGCGCGCCGTGTGTTCGGGCGGACGGCGGTGGCCGCATCGATCGCCGGGTTCGCGCTGCCGATCTCGACGTTCATCGGCGTGGTGGTGGTCGGTTATATCGTCATCAGCGGTGAGCAGTACGACGTGGCACGGGTGACGGCGGGGTTTGGGACTGTGGCGGTGGGGCTGACGCTGGTGGGGATCGCCTCCGTGATCGGCATCCTCATCGGCGGGGTGAGCGCGCTTGCGGCCTACCTGGCGCTGCGGCGACCGTGAGGCCATAGAACGCCCGTTCTGTGTACTCGCCTGATCCCCTATACTGCCTCGCATGACCGCGGAACGTTCTGGACCGCTCACCCCCGCGCAGACCTCGGACGATGCCGGGGTTGAGTCGTCGCTGCGCCCGCGGCGGCTGGAGCAGTATTTCGGGCAGGAGCGCATCAAGGAGAGCCTGCGCATCGCCATCGAGGCGGCGCGGCAACGGGATGAGCCGCTGGACCACCTGCTGTTCCACGGGCCGCCCGGTCTGGGTAAGACGACGCTCGCGATGATCGTGGCGGCGGAGATGGGCGTTTCGATTCGCATCACCAGCGGCCCGGCCATCGAGCGCGCGGGTGACCTCGCGTCGCTGCTGACCAGCCTGCAGCCGGGTGATGTGCTGTTCATTGATGAGATCCACCGGCTCTCGCTGCCGGTGGAGGAGGTGCTCTACCCGGCGATGGAGGACTTCTCCGTCGACATCATCCTGGGGAAGGGGCCGAAGGCGCGCGATGTGCGGCTGAAGCTGAACCGCTTCACGCTGGTGGGCGCGACCACCCGCTTTGCGCTGGTCTCGCAGCCGTTGCGCGACCGCTTTGGCGCTGCCTATCGCATGGACTTCTACGATGAGGATGCGCTGTGCCACATCGTGCAGCGCTCCGCCGACGTGCTCGGCTGCCGCGTGACCGAGGAGGGCGTGCGCGAGATCGCTCGACGATCACGCGGGACCGCACGCGTGGCGAATCGGTTGCTGCGTCGGGTGCGCGACTACGCGGAGGTGCGTGCGGATGGCGTGGTGACGCCGGAGGTCGCGGCGCTGGCGCTGGAGCAGATGCAGATCGATCCGCTGGGCCTCGATCAGATGGACCGTGACCTGCTCACGATCATGGCGCAGCGCTTTGGTGGCGGGCCGGTGGGGCTGGAGACGCTGGCTGCGGGCATCTCCGAGGAGGCCGACACGATCATGGACGTGTACGAGCCGTACCTGCTGAAGATCGGCTTTCTCCACCGCACGCCTCGAGGGCGCGTGCTCACTCGGCTTGGCTACGACCACCTGGGGCTGGACCCCTCGACGCGCGGGGCACAGGCGATGCTCTTTGATGGTGCGGTGTTTGAGGATGACGCGTGACCGCTCCGGGTGACCGTCAGCACATCTCTTCCGGCGGGCCGTGGGAGGAGCGTATCGGCTACTCGCGTGCGGTGCGGGTGGACGATCGCGTGTGGGTTTCCGGGAGCACCGGCGTGCGGCCGGATGGCTCGATCCCGGCCGATGCCGCCGAGCAGGCAAGCGTCACGTTCGCCACGATCTCGCGGGCGCTGGAGGATGCGGGCGGATCGCTGGCCGATGTGGTAATGGCTCGCATCTACCTCGTGGATGCCGGGGAGTTCGAGGCGGTCACGGCCGTGGTGCGTGAGCAGCTGGGGGCGACCCGACCGGCGATGACGGCGGTGATCGTGGCGGCGCTGGTCGATCCGCGCATGCGCGTGGAGATCGAGGTACAGGCGGTCATCGACGAGCGGTGATCGCCCGCAGCGCGTTGTCGGCTACTGGTAACTGGTAACCGGCGACTGGCGGTTAGCGATCGGCGATGGACTCCAGGAACTCGTCCACCAGCCGGTTCCAGGTGGCTGCGTCCTCCAGCACTGCGCAATGACTGGCGACCGGGATTTCGTGCCGCACCGCACCCGGCACCAGCGATGCCGCGCGCGCCACGATTGGTGGTGTGGCGATGCGATCGCTTTCCCCGGCAATGAAGAGCACTGGCGCGGGGAACTCGGCCAGCCGTTCCGGGGTGGCCATGTACCGCTCCTCCATTGGGTGGAGCGATGCGGCGTAGGTCTGCTCGCGGGGCGGGTTGAGCGCCCCGAATGACCGGAAGAGGAACATCAGCGTCGGTTCTTGTTCCTTGAAGCGTTCGCTGTACATCGTGTCCGCGGTTGGTGGCGGCTGGCCGGCGGGATTGTTCTCTTCGCGCATGCGTCGGATTTCCGGGTCCACGATTGTGCCGGTGGAGGCGGCGATCACGAGGCCGCGCACCCGCTCCGGGTACGCCATCGCGAAGCCCATCACCGTGCGGGTGCCCATGGACTGGCCGACGAGGAACGCGCGCTCGATGCCGAGGTGGTCCATGAGGCCGCGCAGGTCCTCGGCGTATGCAGAGCCGCCGGGGCCGTCGGGTGCATCCACGCTCTGCCCGAAGCCGCGGTGGTCGAAGACGACGCAGCGGTAGCGGTCCTGAAAGTGCGGGACCTGCTGGAACCACGACAGGTGGTTCCCGGTGCCGCCATGGGCGAAGACGATGACGTCCTCACTGCTGCCGTGGCTCTCGTAGTAGAGATCGATTCCGTTGACTGGGGCGAGTGGCATTGCCGGGTCCTCGAATCGCTATGTCCGCTGTCGCAGGATCGTATACGTGGCTCGGCCAACCGCCAGCAGATCGCCGGCCTCCGAGGTTACGTCCACCTGCACGAACGAGAGCGTGCGTGTGTTGCGGAGCACCGTGGCGCTGGCAACCGCGGGGCCGGTGGCGGCGCTGAGGAACGTCACGTTCAGGTCCAGCGTCGCCTGTCCGGTCCATGTTTCGTCATCGGGCTCCCGCAGGGTGGAGGTCGCTGCGCCGGCGGCGGCGTCGATGAGGGAGGCGATTGCGCCGCCGTGCATGATTCCGGGGCGGCGTGTGCCCAGCGCATCGGTGAGCGGTAGGCGCAGGGTCACGTGGCCGGGCGCGTGCGCGTCGGCGACCTCGATGCCGAGCGTCGCCCAGTAGGTGATGCTGCCGGCATCGATGCGATCGATGAGGTCCGCGGTACTGGTCATGCGTGCGCTACGCGGAGGGCCGCGGCGTGGAATCGTCGCCGGCGCCGGGCGCTGTCTCGCTGCTGGCGGCAGGCGGAGTCTCACCGGGAGTGCCGGGTTGAGCCTCGCTGGGCGTTGCGCCGTTGCCGTTCGGCGGCGGGGGCGGGTTGCCGCGTGCGATGTCCGCGATTTCCTCGGCGCTGCGGCGTGCGTGGGTGAGTAGCACGCGGCCGGACTCGATGACGCGCTCACGCGCCGGCAGTGTGTTCTCCGGCGGGTCGGGAGGGCGGAACTGTGCACCTCGGTCGCGATAGCCACCTTCGGGGGGAGGCGGTGACACCTGGTCCGGGCGCGGCATGATCACCCAGGCTGCGATGTAGAGGATGATCCCGGTGCCCATGCTGAAGACCGTGACAATGAGCCACACGATGCGGACCACGGTCACATCGAAATCGTAGTGACGCGCGACGCCGGCGCAGACGCCGCCCAGCATGGAATTATCGACGTCTCGGGTGAGTTGCTCTCGCGACATGATGAACGCTCCTCCGGGCCCTGCCCGCCGCATACGGGTCGCAGGTCGTTACCACACCATCGTACCGCGCCGTGCGTGACCCGCACGTTTCGCGCACGAGGAGGTGCGCAGCGTGCTAGAGGAGTGGTCGGGCTACCCGCGGGCGCCCTCGTCCGCGAGTTCCTCTTCGTTGAGCTGGGTGAAGGACATGCGGTAGAGGTCGGCGTAGTAGCCGCCGCGTTCCATCAGCTCATCGTGGTTGCCGGTCTCCACGATCTCGCCCTGGTCCAGCACCACGATGCGGTTGGCGTTGCGGATGGTGGAGAGGCGGTGGGCGATCACGAAGGAGGTGCGCCCGCGGGTCATTGCCTCGACCGCCCGCTGGATCACCCGCTCTGTGCGCGTATCGATGTTGGCGGTGGCCTCGTCCAGGATCAGGATGCGCGGGTCGCTGATGAGCGCGCGGGCGAAGGCGATCAGTTGCCGCTGGCCGACGGAGATATTCGATCCGCGCTCATGCAGGAGCGCATCGTAGCCTTCGGGCAGTCGCTCGATGAACTCGTGCGCGCCGACCTCGCGGGCGGCCTGCTCGACCTCCTCGTCCGTGGCGTCCAGGCGGCCGTAGCGGATGTTGTCCGCGATGCTCCCGGAGAAGAGGTACGGCTCCTGCAGCACCACGCTCATCTGTGAGCGCAGGGAATCGATGGTGACGTGCCTGGTGTTGTGGCCATCGATCAGGATCTCGCCGCGCTGGATGTCATAGAAGCGGGAGAGCAGCGCGGTGATCGAGGTCTTCCCCGCGCCCGTGTGGCCGACGAAGGCGATCGTTTCGCCCGAGGGTACGTCCAGGCTGAAGTCGCGCAGCACCCACTGCTCATCGACGTAGGCGAACCAGACGTTGTTGAGCTCGACGTGCCCATCGATGCGGGGGAGCGGGTAGGCCTCGGGTGCGTCTTCGATATCGATGGGCGTGTCCAGGAGCTCGAAGACGCGGTGGGCGCCGGCCATCGCGCGCTGGAGGACGGCGTACTGCATCACCAGCAGACGAATCGGCGTGAAGAAGCGCTGGATGGCGAGCATGAACGCGGTGGCCGTACCGGCGGCCTCGGCCGCATCGAGCTGCCCGCCGAAGACGCGCCAGCCGATGATGAGCGCGACGAGCACCATCGCCACGGTCGAGGTGATTTCCACCGCGGGCATCACGATCGCCTGCAACTTGCCGGCGTGGATGTTGGTGTCGTAGTTGCGGCGGTTGAGGCGGTCGAAGTCCTGGAGGTTGCGCTCCTCGCGCCGGAGTGACTGCACCACGCGGATGCCGGAGACGTTCTGATTGATGTTGGAGTTCACGAGCGAGATGGCGATGCGCGTGCGGATGAAGGCCTGCTGCGCGTGCTTCTGCCACACGGCCATGATGAGCAGCAGGATCGGCCCGAGCCCCAGGACGGCGACGCCGAGCCAGAGGTCGAAGTAGATCATGAAGGCGCCGAGGATCACGAGTCCCAGCACGTCCTGAAGAACGGCTACCAGTCCGGTGCTGAGGATCATCTGGAGCTGACCGACGTCTGAGGTGATGCGTGACATGACACGCCCCACCTCTTCGCGGTCGTAGAAGCGCATCGACAGGTTCTGGAGGTGGGAGAAGGACTCGTTACGCATGTGATAGAGGAGCCGGTGGGCGACCCAGGCCATCTGCAGTTGCTGGAGCACGCGCCCGCCCACGGCGAGCACCGTGAGGATGAGGAGAATCACCCCGTAGACGGCGATCTCACCGCTATCGAACTCGCCGGTGGCCAGCTGTCGCGAGGCGGCTGCGACGCCGAGGCCGATGACGAACGGCTGAATCGATTCCGCGACGGCGGCGGTCGCCATCGACGCCATGGCGGTGAAGAGGCGCAGCTTGTAGGGGCGGATGAACGGCCACATGCGCTTGAAGACGCCGAAGTCGTAGATCTTGCCGAGCTCTTCGTAGTCCCAGCCGTCGCTGCGCCGGCCGCCCATGCCGCCGCCGCCGAGGCCGACACCGCCCCATGCGCCGCCGCCGCCCATCATGGGGCCGCCCATGCCCATGCCGCCGCCACCCCACCCCATCAGTCGCTCCTCGATGGGGAGAGGCCCGCGGCGGCCTCCTCCTGGGCTCGTAGTTCGATGTCGTAGATCTGGCGGTAGAGGCCGCCGGTGTTGAGGAGTTCCTCGTGCGTGCCGCGTTCTTCGATTTCGCCGTCGCGGAGCACCAGGATCTGGTCGGCTGTCTGCACGGTGCGCAGCCGCTGCGCGATCACGAAGGTGGTGCGGCCGGTCATCAGGTTCTGCAACGCCTGCTGGATCAGGTACTCCGTGCGCATGTCCACGGAGGACGTGGAGTCATCGAAGACCAGCACGCGCGGGTTGAGGAGCAGCGTGCGGGCGATAGCGATGCGCTGGCGCTGGCCGCCGGAGAGTGTGGTGCCGCGCTCGCCCACCCAGGTGTCGTAGCCCTCCGGCAGCGTGCCGATGAAGTCGTGGATGCGTGCGGCGCGGGCGGCTTCCTCGATGTCCTCGTCGGTGGCGGTGGGGCGGCCGTAGCGGATGTTCTCGCGGATGGTGGTGGGGAAGAGGAAGACGTCCTGCTGCACCAGGCCCACCGCGCCGCGCAGCGAGTCGATGGTGACGTCACGGATGTCTTCGCCATCGATGGTGATGCTGCCCTCGGTCACGTCATAGAAGCGCGGGATCAGGTTGACCAGCGAGGTCTTGCCGGAGCCGGTGGGTCCGAGCAGCGCGATCACCTGGCCCGGGGCGGCATCAATGTTGATGTCACGCAGCACGGATGGGCCGTTGTCGTAGGAGAAGGCGACGTGCTCGAAGCGGACGGCTCCCGGGCCCGGCTGCAGCGGGGCGGCATCCGGGCGCTCCTGCACCGGCGACTCGGCGTCGATGATCTCGAAGATGCGTGAGCCGGTGGACTGCGCGCGCGCCCACGTGTTCACCACCATGCCGATCATGCGGATGGGTTGCTGGAGGAACGCGAGGTAGAGCTGGAACTGCACCATGTCGCCCTCGGTCATGCGGCCGGCGGTGATCTCGCCGGCGCCGACCCAGAAGACGAGGCTGGCAGAGAGCAGCCAGTAGCCGAGCAGGAGTGGCTCGTTGAAGGCGGCGATCTTGTTGGTGCGGTAGGACTCGCGGAAGAGATCCTCGGCGGCGCGGTCGAACTTCGCGCGCTCGAAGTCCTCGCGGGCGAAGGCTTTCACCACACGCTGGCCGGTGAGGTTCTCCTGGATGACGTTTCCGAGTACGCCCTGCAGATTCTGCACCTTCATCCAGATGGGGCGGAGCTTGAGGGTGACGAGCGATGCCTGGATCGCGACCAGCGGCATCAGGATGAGGCCCACCAGGGCGACCTTTGGGTTGAGCATGAACATGAGGGTTGCCGAGGCGATGACGAGGATTCCCACGTAGATCATGCGCACGACGCCCATGCTCACGAACATGCGCACGCCTTCGACGTCCTGCGTTGCGCGGGACATGATCTGGCCGACCTCGGCGTTGTCGTGGTAGCCGAAGGAGAGGCTCTGGAGGCGGTCGTAGATGTCGTTGCGGAGGTCGTAGGCGACGAGCTGGCCGACCTTCTCGCCGATGTACTGCTGGGTGTACTGGAAGGCGCCGCGCGCTACGCCGACGAGAAGGATGAAGAGGACCGCGATGCCCAGCGTGCCCCAGTTACCAGTGGCAACTTGCTCCGTTTCGCCGATGAGTGTGTCGCCTTCGCGGATGCCGAAGCCCTGGTCCACCGCGTAGCCGACCAAGCGTGGGGTGATCACGAACATGGCGCTGGTGCCGCAGGCGGCGAGGAGATCGACCAACATCGCCCGGCGATACGGCCAGGAGCGCGCGATGATGCGAAGGAGCACTCGCCGACGCTGGATCGAAATGGTGGCCCTCCGGTCCCTCTGTACGCGGGTCGCGCACGGGCCGTGGAAAGAACGGCGGTCGTGGATGCGGGCGACGTCGGGCGGGCTAGTACCCTGCCGCTCTCGTCAGGGTCATCCTCGCATCGGACGTTGTCGCGTACAACCGTTCTCCACCATCACGTTCGTGGAGTCAAGTGATCGCTATCGCGGCCTCCGCCTCCTCGGCGTCATGCGCTGCCGCCAGCCCCACGGCCGGACCGTCCACGCGGGGGAACACCGGCGCCCAGCGCATCTCCGTGCGCACATCCTCGAACCGCCGTCCGAGGTGGTGGCCGGCGACGGCGAGGATGAGGCGGTCCCGCTGCCGGAGAGCGGCGGTGCGGATGAGGCGTTTTCGCTGCACCCTTCGCAATAGCGGATCGAGCTCCATTTGCAGTGCGATGCCGGAGCGATTCCCACCGCCATCGCCGTAGGCAATGCGCGGCGTTTCGGAGAGATCGTGCAGGGCGCGGTAGACGAGGTCCACGTACTCCACGTGCAGGCGCACTCCGCCGCCTTGCAGGAGATCGAGGAGGTAGGCTCGAGCCTGCTCCGGCACCTCCCAGACCGCGCCCGGTTGCACGGCGATGTCGCGTGCCTCCTCGATGTTCTCGAGCACTGCGATCGGGTTGCCGGAGAGTTCGAGTATGCGGCTGAGCTGGGTGAGCGCGCGGTTGAGCTCCTCCAGCGGTTCGCGCAGGGGCTCGATGTCGGAGATGCCCCAGAACGTCTTCGGCCGCGGCAGGTTGGGGAAGATGACGAACGGGATCGCCCCGTACGGATGCTCCCGCGCTTCCACCAGCTCGTCGCCGTACCAGAGCTCGAAGTGGTGCGCCGTCCACGCCTCGACTACCTCGATGCTGGACGAGCGATCGCTGCGGCGGCTGAGGCGCCGGCCGACGCGCTCTTCGGCGGCATCGAGGTCCAGCGTGTACCGCGAGGCCACGCGGCGGAGACGGCGGACGTCGTCGCCGGCCCACCACGCGAACAGCCCCTGCACGTCCGGCGAGGCGACCACCACTCGCTGTTCGGCCTCGTCCCAGGTCACCTTGTACGCGCCGTCGCCGAGGACTGCCGTATCGATTTCCGTTTCCACGTCCAACCGAGGGAGGTCGTTGGCCTCCCACGTCTCACGCAGCACTCGTTCCGCCTCCGCCACGGTGGCGGCGTCCGCGCCGGTGGCGGTGACCTCGGGCCAGTGGTCCGTGACGAGGTAGGAGACGCCCTTCTCCACGATGGAGCGCGCGTAGTTGAAGACCAGCGCCCGCTCCCCCGCCCGGAACGGGCGCCGCACGCCACCTCGACGCCCGTCGTGGTAGTCGAGGTACTCGCGGTAGCGGCGCAGGCGGTCTGCATCGCGTTGCTCAAGTTGACGCGGGAGCGGAGTGTCGGCGGGTGCGGCCGTTGCCGCCGACATCATCGATGTGCCCGTTCGGTGCTGCCGCTCAACGCGCGGAAGACCGTGCGCCGCGACACCTGGAAGCGGTCGGCGATGTCATCCACGCTCAGTCCGGCATCGAACCGCATGGCACGCATCTGGTGATCGCGTTCGCGGTTCACCAGCGTGCGCACTCCGCCGGGCACGTCGTAGCGGCAGCGCGGGAGCGGACACTCGAGGCAGGATGGGAAGAGGTCGCAGCCCTCGTCCCGGTAGTCCAGGTGCTCGGGCAGCGCGTCCGATTTTCCCGGCCGCCTTGGCCCCACAGCCGTGGCGCTCTCGTCCACGATGCGGATGGCGGGTCGTTCCAGTACGGCAAGATTCATCTCGAAACCCCCTTTGCTTCATTCCTGTCATGTGTTGACGGGCGCGGCGGCGTGGCCTCGCGCGATACGGACGGCTCCTCCGCCGCGCCCTGCGTGCACCGCCAGCGCCAGACTCACCAGGTAGTCGTCGTGGTCGTGCGCTGGGTCCACGTCGAAGCGCATGGAGCGGTCCCCGGTGTACGCGACGCGCGCGAGCTCCAGCTGCCGGCGGCAGGCCGCCCACTCCGCGCTGCCGTCCTGCCGGTAGAGGCGCAGCCGCCCCGAGTGCGCCGCGGCGAGGAGCGCGAAGCCGACGCGGGACTTTCGCTCCGCCGTGAACACCACCGGCTCCACCGCCCGGCCGAGGCGGGACGTGAGCAGGTCTGTCACCGGCCCGCCCAGGCCGGTGGCGTCCACGGCGACGCGGTGCACCCGCCAGACGTGGCGGAGGCGATCGGCGATGCGCTCCACGAGCATCTCCACCGGCTCGCCGCGCCACGCACCGTGCTCCACCACATCGATGCGCGGCCAGCCCTCGCCCGGGCGTGCCGGCGGGCGGACACGCGCGATGGTGAGCACGGTCCAGTCACGATCGAGGCTGGAGTCACCCCTCGCCGGCCCGGCGAGGTCCAGCCCCGCTACGTAGCGTTCTCCTGTGCGCGGTCCGCTCAGGCGTTCGTGGATGCCTTCCATCTGTGCGAGGGTGCCTGCGTCAAAGAGGCGGTCCGCCTGATGGAGGACCTCCAGGCAGTACTGCGTGCGGAAGAGCGGATGCTGCTCACCCAGCCGTTGCCGCTCGTTCTCTACATAGCGGCCGTAGTCCGGGTTGTGCGCTGCGACCACCTCCCACGGGACGCGGAAGTGACGCCGAGGTCCCCCGCCGCGTTCCGCCTCGCGGTGGGTCGCGGTTGCCTGCGCCAGAAGCGAATCGGGGCCCCACGGGGTGCCGTAGTAGACGACCGGTGCGTTGGTCGCTGCGGCCATGGGGCGGAAGTCGCGGTCGAACTTGTCCGGGACCACGTCCTGCGCTTCATCTACCTCCAGCAGCAGATCCGCGGTGTGGCCGACGACGTTCGCGCCGGGTTCCGCGGAGAGGAACTGCGCCTGTGCGTGGGCGCAGTGGACCGTGGTCCCTCGTTGCACCAGCACCGCCTCGAGTCCTGCATCGCGACCACGGGCCAGCAGGCGGTGCATCGAAATTCGCGCCTGTGGTTCCAACGTGGGTGCGCACTTCACCAGCGTGCCGCCCGATGCCGCGTGGCCGAGGAGCGTGGCGAGCTCCACCTGCGCGGAGACCTCGTTCTTTCCACCCTGGCGTGCGATCTCTACGGAGATGGAGCCTCCCTCCCGGTTGGCGATGCGCGCGAGGATTACGCGGGCGATCTCCGCCTGGTACGGGCGGAGCCGGGGGAGGCCGGTGATGGTCTCGCTGGCGATCGTGGTCATGTCAGCACCGCCCGCACTACGACGTCAGTGAGGGCGACGGTGAGCACCGCGAAGAACAGCGCGTTCACGCGGGTGCGGACCTCTTGCACCTCCCGCTCCAGCGAGGCGAGGCGCGCCGGTACCTCGTGGTGAGGCGGCGGTAGGGAGGCCTCGCGATGACCGAGGATGGCGCGGACGGCGGCGGCGAGACGCTCGCCACTGCGAGGGTGGCGATTACTCATCGCGCACCTCCCCGGCGCCGCTCGTGGCGAAGAGCGCGCCGAATTGCTCCAGCAGCTGCGCGGCCGCATCGCCGAGGTCCTCGGCCTGTCGGTTGGAGAGCCGGTGCCGCGCCACCAGTGCCTGGATCAGCAGCCGCAGTCCGGCCTGGAAGAGGCGCGGGTCGGGGTCCTGTTCTTCGATGAGACGGCGGATCTCCATGCGCAGCAGCGCCACCTCGTCATCGAGGCCCTCGACATCGCGTGCGTCCTCCAGCAGGTCTCGGTCGCTGGCATCGAGCGCGCGCTCGTAGAAGGAGCGGCCCCGACGGCGGTCTTCTCGATACGGGCGGTTCACGACCGGCCTCCGCGGGTCAGTTCATCGATCAGCGCTTCACGGGCCGCGGGTGCGCTCTCGTCGAGCGTCACGAGGAGGCCGTAGAGCAGCCGCAGCGCGACGACCTCGTAGCGCTCCTCGGTGAGTGCGCGTGTGAGGGAGCCGGTGGGGTGGCGGGCGCTCATCGTCCCGCCCCCAGTACCAGCAGGGCGCTGGTGATCAGCGATGCCGTGAGCAGCGGAGACCGCCGCACGATCTCCGCTGCCGTGGCGGGTGTCTCACCGAGGTGCAGCACGCCGTCCATGGCAATGCCGGCGAAGATCGCCAGCAGCACGGCGGCGGCCAGTTGGCGCGCGCCGCGTTCCCGCACCATGCGGCGGGCGAAGTAGGCGGCGTTCGCCGAGCCGGTGATGGCCATCGCCACTTGCTGAGCGATGGCGATGCTGCTCCACAATCCCTGCACGCGTCTCCTCCGGTCCTGAGTGGTTGGACCCGGAGAATAGAACTAACGTTCTAACCCTGACAAGGGGGTGGTGGCGCGCTCTGTCTATCGGTGAGCATGGGGGAAATGAAGCGCCCCGCCGACCGTACCGGTCAGCGGGGCGCGAGGAGTCAGCCGGGAGTGGCTGCTAGCAGGACGGCTCCAGCCGCTGTGCGTCGCCGCCGCCCACGTAGGTGGCGATACGCACCCACGTGAAGTCTCCGGACGCCTGCTCACACACGCCCCAGAAGTCGTAGGAGGCCAGTGCACGGTCGCCGGCCTCATTGAGTGTGAGCGGGCCGGTGAGTCCCACGGTGCTGTCCGAGATGGACACCAGCGCGCTCTGCAGCGAGCCCACGTCGGCGTCCTCGCCTGCCTCGACCAATGCGGCGTGGCCGACGATCAGGGCGTCGTAGGCTGCGAGGGCGAAGGCGTCTGGATCACGTCCGAGTTCTGCGTTGAGGCGCTCCATCACCGGGCCCCACAGCGACTCGTCTTCGTCCCGCAGGCCGAGGATCGGATTGGGGTACCCGGTGGCGATCGAGAACTGCGCGGCCGTTTCGTTCTCCAGCAGCTCACTGCTCAGCGCCACGCTGTTGCTGCCGTACCAGAGGAAGTCGCCGAGCGTGTCGGTGTTGCTCGCTTCCTCCAGCAGGTCGCGGACCTCTGCGAACGCCGCCAGGTAGATGCCGACCTCGCCCGCGGGTGCGCCGGAATCGGCCACCGTCATCTCGATGCCATCGACCAGGTCGAAGAACTCGGTTACATCCGGGCCGTAGACGAAGCGCTCGATGACCGTCCCGCCGATGGCCTCGAAGGCATCGGCGACGGCGACCCCGAGGCCGGCGTTGCCGACGTCGTCACGGTTCACGGTCACCATCGTGCGCACGCCATCCGCCCACGCGAGGTTGGCGACGGCGACGCCTTCTTCGATGTCATCCGGGGTGTAGCGGTAGAGGATGTCACCCGGGATCGCCAGGCTGTGCGCGGTGCTGAGCGGGCTCAGCAGTAGAATGCCGTTCTGGCTGGCGAAGTCCAGGACTGCTGCCACCTCTGAGCTGGAGTAGGGGCCGATGACCACGCGGATGCCGTCTTCATGCAGCGCTTGCAGGCGCTCCAGCGCGGTCTCGGGGTCGGAGTTGGTGTTCTCGACCACCAGCTGCACGGAGGGGCCATCGCCCTCGTTGATGGCATCCACGGCGGCGTTCAGTGCTGCCTCGCTGTTGACGCCGTAGGACTGGAGCGCGCCGCTGGTGGGCAGCAGCGCGCCGATGCGCAGCGCGTCCCCGTTGTCATCCTCGTCGTCGCCGCAGGCGACTACGAGGGCAATGAGGAGCACCGGCACCAGAAGAGTGAGTAGTCGCTTCATATCGCCCGATCTTTCTCCAACTTGATGATTTTTGTGATTCTGGTGGCTGTGGGTCCTGAGCGCACGCGGGTACATCACGGGGATACATCACGGGGATGGTTCCGCGCGTGTTCGCGTGCCTTGAGCGCCTACGGCGCCACCACCTGCAGTACGCCCTGTTCGAACCGTTGGATCACTGGCTGGTGCACGCCGCCGCGCTGCTCATCGAACGAGAATGCGCCGAGCGGCGTCTCCAGGTCGCGGGTGTCCCGCAGCGCGTCCCGGATTGCAGCGGGATCGGCAGAGCCGGCGCGCCGCACGGCGTCCGCGAGTACGTACATGGAGGTGTACCCCTGCGCCGCGAAGAGGTCCGGCGTGACGCCGTACTCGGCCTCGTATGCTTCCACGAAGGCGCGGCTCGCATCAGAGGCCACCTGGGGGTTCCAGGCGGAGCCCACATACGTGCCCTCGACGGCTGCGCCTGCTTCCGCGGAGATCTGCGGGGTGTTGAAGCTGTTGCCGCCGATGACCAGCTGATCGTGTCCGGCCGCGCGGAGTGCCTCCAGCACCTCCACGGCGATATCGAGGAGCGGCGAGACCAGGATGAGGTCGAAGTCGAGGGCGTTGAGCGTGGCGACGGCATCCTCCAGCGATTCCGCGCTGAGGTCGAACTCCGCGACCATCGTGCCATCGACCTGCTCGATGCCGGTGCGCATGGCGGCCGAGGAGAACGGCGAGAATGCCTCCTCGCTGTCCCAGAACATCACCGCGCGGCTGACCTGGTGCTCCGCGGCAGCGTAGGCGATCACCTCGGGTACCACGCGTGCCTCGGTCAGTGCGAGCGAGAAGATGTGGTCGCCGGCTTCGGTAATGCCAGAGGCGGTGGTGGTGGGTGAGAGCACGACGATCCCGGCGGCCTGCGCCAGCGGGTGGATGGCGAAGGCCACGCCGGAGAGGGTCGGGCCGATGATGGCGTCCACGCCGCCCTCGATGAGGGCCTCCATCGCGCGCGTGCTGACCTCGATCGAGCTCTCGTCATCGTGCAGGGTGGTGGTGATTGTCAGGTTGAAGTCCGGGTCGTGTGCGATCTCCTCCAGCGCCAGCATCATGCCGCGGTGGGAGGATTCCGCGTAGCTCGCCCCGGAGCCGGTCAGTGACTGGATGAGGCCCACGTGGACCTCGATCGCGGCGGGCGGGTCATCGCTATCGCCGCATGCGAGCAAGAGCAGCGCGGCAAGGCTCGCGGTCAGGAGCAGCAGCAGCGGGCGTAGGTCGAGGCGCAGGCGTGACAGCGATGCAGTGGGGCGGGAGTGGGGGATGGTAAGCACCTCGGATAGTTGAGCGGCGATCAAGGCGGAACGATAGCCAGCCGCTGGCTCAGCCACAAGGTGCGCGCGCGATCGTCCGACGGGGTGCGGCTGTGGCGGTAGGCCTCTAGCGCTTCCGCCGATGCGGCGTATCCTGACCTGCATCCCGAGCTTGCCGTGCACGTGAGGATGCAGCCGCCACCCGCGGCGCGTGATGCGTGGCACGTTGAACTGGACGCCGCGTGAGCCAATCCCCACAGGGCGCTTCCAATGCCGTCCCCTCCCGTGAGGAGATGGGGATGTTCTATGCGTTCCGGTACCCGGGCTTCCGGTGGCTGTGGGCGGGGAGCGCGCTGAGCTCCGCCGCACAGTGGATGCACATCACCACACTGGGCTGGGTGGCCTTTGACATGACCGGGTCGGCAGTGCTGCTGGGCACGATCATTGCCGCGGGGAACCTCGTGTCGCCGTTCGTTTCCCCGTTCGGTGGGCTCGCGGCCGACCGTTTCAAGCGCAATCACATCATTGCCGTCACCCAGATGCTCTTGCTGGCGAACGCGGCGCTGCTCGCCGTCGCGCTGATCATCGATGCCGCCGCCATCTGGATGCTGTTCGCGTTCGCGCTTGGCGCCAGCGTGCTCAACGGCGTCAACATGCCCACGCGACAGGCGATGGTCTTCGATGTGGTGCCCCGCGAGGTGGGCCCGAACGCGATCGCGCTGAGCAACCTGGCGATGAATGTGATGCGTACCGGCGGCCCCTCGATCGGGGCGGCGCTGATCGTGCTCTTCGGGCCGGAAGGCAGCTTCATCGGCCAGAGCGTCGTGTACCTGCTTGTCATGGTGACGGTGCTTCGCATTCAGATCGCAGGACGTCCCGCGGGTGCTTCGCGGCGCACGACGTTCTTCCGGGACACCATCGAGGGTTACCGCTGGGTGCTGGGGAACAGCATGGCGCGGATGCTGCTCCTGCTCATGGCGATCTACCCGCTGTTCATCATCCCCGTACACACCACGACCATCGTCATCTTCGCGGATGAAGTCTTCGATTACGGCGCGGGGGGTCTCGGTATCCTGCACTCGGCCCTGGGTGTCGGGGGCATCGCTGGTGGGTTCCTGGTCGCCTCGCTCAACCGCATGGAGCGGCGCGGGCTGCTGCAGCTCTTCACGATGATCGCGTGCGGCGGCTTCCTGTCACTGTTCGCGATAGCGGGTGGGTTCACCGGGATGTTCTGGCTGGGCGTGGTCACGCTGATTGGATCCGGCGTGGGCGGGGCGATGTACAACATCACCAATCAGACGCTGGTGCAGCTGATCGCTCCGGATCACCTCCGCGGCCGCGTCACCGCCGTACTGCAGATGCAGCCGCTCTTCATGGCCATCGGCATCTTCATCACCGGCGTGATCACGGAATTCACTGGCGCCGTCACCACCGGTATTGGCCTCGGTATCCTCGCTGTGGGCACCTGTGGCGCCGTCTTCCTCTTCTCCCCCCAGATGCGCCGTCTCCGCCTCAGCGAGCTGATGGCGGCGCAGGAGAAGGAGAGTGCGGGCGTGGAAGCAAGGGCTGCGGCGCGCTAGCGCAGGCTACCCCACACCTTCCCCGCCACCTCCACCACCAGCCGCAGCTTCGCCTCCTGCTGCGCTGGCGTGAGCGGGTTGCCGGCGCCGGCTGAGTTGAAGCCGCACTGGGGGCTGAGGGAGAGGCGTTCGAGGGGGGCGTACTGGGCGGCTTCGTGGATGCGTTGTTCTACGGTCGCCGCGTCTTCCAGCGTGCCGTCCTTCGTGGTGAGCAGGCCGAGCACCACCGAGGCGTGCGGGAGGACGTGCGCGAGCGGGCTGAAGTCGCCGGCGCGCGGGGTGTCGTACTCCAGCGGCAGCGTGTCGATGTGGTGCAGGCGCGGGAAGAGTTCTTCCGCGAAGGCGTCGTAGCCGCCGGTGGCGGACCAGATGCCGCCGGGGCCGTTGCCGCGGCAGACGTGCAGCGCGCGAGTGACGCCGCTGACGCCCTCGAACACGTCGTTGTCGATCTCCGCGTCGCCGATGAGCGCCGCGTCGAGGTCGTGGCCGTCTGCCTCGAGGTCTGCGCGGACCTCGGGGTCGGGGTAGAACTGGCCGTAGTTCGGGGCGTCCAGCTGGACGTAGTCGCAACCGAGAGCGATGGCTCGTTCGATCACCTCCTCGCGGATGTAGTCGCGCACGTCGCGCAGGAAGGCATCCACGGTGGGGTAGGCGTCGCTGGAGTAGTCCGGGTGCCAGTAGATGCGGTGGTAGCTGGGGGCGGGGAACGTGTACTTGGTGCGCCGGTCGGTGAGCCCGCGCAGGAAGCCGTACTCGTCGCTGACGATGTCCCGCCCCGCGCCGATGCGCTGCGTGACGAAGGTCTGCGGGCGCGCGCCTCGATCGACGGCGTTGCCCTCGGCATCACGCCAGCCGCGCACCCAGCCCTTGCCGGGGACGGTGCCCGCGGGCAGGAACTCGAAGCCCGTGACGGGCGACATCTCCGGCGGGTCGTCGGGCGAGCGCATGGAGGCGATCCAGGAGAAGCGCCGGAGCTCACCGTCGCTGATCACCTCGATGCCGGTCGCCTCCTGCATCGCGACGGCGGCACGCACGGCGGCGTCCTCCGCCGTGCGGCGGTGTGTGAGGTCTGCGGACTGTCGTGCCGCCAGCACCTCGGGCGGGCGGAGCAGGCTGCCGACGTGGTCGGCGCGGGTGGTTGGTGACATGGCAGATCTCCCGTCAGCCGCGGCGGTGCGGTGGTGTGCGCGGCAGGCGGGCGTAGGGTAGCGGGTTTGTGATGGGGTTGGGCCCTCACCCGCTTCCGGTCATGCTCGCTGCGGTCGCGGGCTGACTCCTCTTTCACGAGGTGGGAGTAGGGGAGTTGGGGGCACGGAGGTCTGACCCTCACCCCCGGCCCCTCTCCCACGGTGTGGGAGAGGGGAGGCAGAAGGGAGTGGGTGTGGGTGGATGAGCGCGTGGTG
>JBJHDC010000035.1:0-19947 GCA_050486345.1 Dehalococcoidia bacterium
GGCAGTCAGCAGCGCCGCCAGCCACAGCAGCGCACACACCCGATATACAGATCGAAACATAACCATTCAGACCCGCGCTGTTTCCTGGCTTTGCTGGGGCATGTCCTGATCCTGGTGCAGGCGGTGAACGTGGGCGATTCGCTGGCCGTGGCGAACCTCCCGCTCCAGGCGGTTGAGGTGCGGATCGCAGCCGCACAGGACCGCTGGGATCAGCTCCATGCCGGGAACCTCCGCGCCTACGTGGATATGCGTGACTTTGATGCGCGACGCCAGGAGGTGGTGGTCCAGGTTGATGTCGAGGGTATGAGCGGGGTGCGCGTGCTGGAGGTGGTGCCGCGCGAGATTGTGGTCACGCTGGAGGACGTGGTTTCGGCAGAGGTGCCCGTGACGACGCGCATGATCGGGACGCTTCCCATCGGCTATGAGCTACTGGAGGCGGTACCACAGGTGGAGACGGTGACGGTGACCGGGCCGGAGTCGCTGGTGCCCTCGGTGTCTGCGGCGGTGGCGAGCGTGAACGTGACCGGGCTGACGGTGGGGGTGCAGCAGAGTGTGACCCTGCAGCCGGAGGGCGCAGGCGGTGGTGTGATCGGTGGTGTGCGCATCGATCCGGAGGTCGTGCGCGTGAGCGTGGATATTGCACAACGCACGATTGCGCGGACGGTCCCGGTGACGGTGGACGTGACCGGGCAACCTGGCGCTGGCTATCGCATCGCCGAGGTTACGATCTCCCCGTCCACGGCACAGATCGAGGGATCGTTGGAGGCCCTGCAGCAACTGGATGAGATTCGCCTGCCGTCCGTGAACCTCGCCGGGGCGACGACCGATGTCGTGCGCTCGATTACGTTCCCTGCGATTACCGGGATCGAGTTCATCGGGCAGGATCGTGCCACGGTGACGATCGCCATCGAGCCTGTGCCCGGTACGTACCGGACCGTGCTCCCGATCATCCCGGAGGAGCTCCCGGAGGGGCGGATCGCCAGCTTCTCGCCCGACCGGTTTGAGGTGGTGGTGAGTGGACCGCTTCCGCTGCTCAATGCACTGGAGCCCGGGGACATTCGTGCTGTCACGGACCTGAGTACGGTGCCTGTCGGTACGTTCTCAGTGGGCGTGGAGGTGCAGGCGCCGGAGGGAATTACGGTGACGACCGTGCAGTCGGAGACCGTCACGGTTACGATCACTGAACCATGACATCCTCAACCGGTTCAGCAACTCCCGAAGCCGCCTCCGTGGAGCGCGCGCCGCTGATTGCGATCGTGGGGCGACCCAACGTGGGGAAGTCCGCGCTCTTCAATCGCCTCACGCGCCGGAACCAGGCGCTTGTGGAGGATCTGCCGGGGACCACCCGGGACCGGATCTACGGCGTGGTGGAGTGGCGTGGCCGCCACATGCGCGTGGTGGATACGGGCGGGCTGGCCGACGAGGATCAGGATCCCTTTAGCACGCTGGTTCGCCAGGGTGTGGAGCAGGCGCTCAGTGAGTCCGCTGCGGTCCTGTTTGTCGTGGACGCAGCAGGCGGCCTCACGGCCGCCGACTACGAGGTCGCAGAGCACCTCCGTCGCGTTTCGCACCCGGTCATTCTCGTGGCCAACAAGACCGATACGCGGGCCGGACGCGAGAACCTGGATGAGCTGTACGCGCTGGGTGTTGGCGAGCCCTGGTCGATCTCTGCCCTGCACGGTCAGGGCATTGGCGATCTCCTGGACGAAATGCTGGATGTCGTCGAGGGGGCGGACGAGCCCGAGGATCTGGGTGAGCGCATCCGCGTTGCGATCATCGGACGGCCCAACGTCGGCAAGTCGTCACTGCTGAACGCGGTGCTTGGCGAGCAGCGCGTGATCGTCTCGGACGTGCCGGGGACGACCCGCGACCCGATCGACACACCGTTCACCTTCGAGGGTCGCGACATGATGCTCGTGGATACGGCGGGCATTCGCCGGCGCGGGCGTGTCGAGCGCGGGGTGGAACGCCACTCGGTGCAGCGCGCGGAGCGTGCGATCGACCGGGCGGACGTGGCGGTGCTGGTGATCGACCAGACGGAGCCAATGGCATCGCAGGACACCCACATCGCCGGGTACGCGCAGAAGGCCGGTAAGGGCCTCGTGCTGGTCGTGAACAAGTGGGACCTGGCGGAGGACCGATCTGCACGCGCCGAGTTCGCGCGGCAGGTGGACCACCGCTACCGCTTCGTGCCCTGGGCGCCGGTGCACTTCACGTCTGCCGTGACGGGCGAGGGCGTGCGCGAGTTGCTGGAGCTGGTCGCGCATATCCACGAGGTGCGCCACCGTCGTGTGCCGACGTCCGAGCTCAACCGCACGGTGCATCGCGCGATGGCGGAGCACGGGCCGCCGACGATCCGTCATCGCAAGCTGAAGGTGATGTACACCACGCAGGCAGAGATCGCGCCGCCGACCTTCGTCTTCTTCGTGAACGACCCGGGGCTGCTCCACTTCTCCTATGAGCGCTACCTGGAGAATAAGATACGCGAGACCTTTGACTTCGAAGGCACGGCGATCCGTCTGCTGTTCCGCCGGCGGTCTGAGGATCGGTTCCAGGAGTAACGCGTGGACTTCACGCTCACGGTTCTCATCGGTGTCATCGTCGGCTATCTCGTCGGCGGGATTCCGTTCGGGTTGATCGTGGGACGGATGGCTGGCGTGCCTGATCTCCGCCAGCACGGCTCCGGGAAGACCGGTTTCACCAACTCGCTGCGGCTGATGGGGAAGCGCTGGGCGATGCTCGTCGTGATCGGCGACATCACGAAGGGCGCGGCGGTCGTCGTGTTTGCGCGCGTGATCCTGGACGAGCCGTGGGCCGCGGCGCTTGCCGGCGTGGCGGTGGTCCTGGGGCATATCTTCCCGCCGTACACCCGCTTCCAGGGTGGGCGAGGGGTGGCGACCGCGTTCGGTGCGTTCCTGGCGGTGTCGCACATTGCGGCGCTGGCGGTGGTCGCGTTCTCGCTCACGGTGCTGGTGATCTGGCGCTACGCCTCGCTCATGTCGGTAGCCGGCGTGTTTGTGGGCTTTGTGGTTGTTGCGGGGCTGGTCGCGACTGAACTGCTCCCGCGGCCGTACATCGTCTTTGCGCTCTGCACGATGCTCGCCGTGGAGCTGATGCATGTGGAGAACATGCGCCGGCTCGTGGAGGGCACGGAACCGAAGCTTGGCGAAGGTGGCGAGCGCCGTCCTCCGCGGATGGCGTGAGCCGGATGCCCTCCGGCGAGATCGGACGCATCGCGGTGATCGGCACCACCGCCTGGGGCTGCACCCTGGCGGTGCACCTCGCGCGCAACGGAACCCCTACTACCCTGATCGCGCGCACGGTCGAGGAGGCTGGGGCTCTGGAGACCGCGCGGATGCACACGCAGCGGCTGCCGGGTATTGAGTTCCCGCCAGCGCTGGATGTGGCGACTGCGGCCGATGGCCTGAACGGTGCGGACCTCGTGTGCTTCGTGGTGCCTTCCCATGTGCTGCGTGAGAACGCGCGTGCGGTGGCCTCATGCATGCCCGCGGATGCGGTGCTGTTGAGCGCGACGAAGGGCATCGACCTCGAGACTGGCGAACGGATGTCGGAGGTCCTGGAGGCGGAGCTGCCGGGACGTGCGGTGGCTGCGCTGTCCGGTCCTAACCTCTCGCGTGAGGTTGCCGCGGGCCTGCCCGGCTCCACGGTGATTGCCACGGCAGACGGGCCAGCCGATGCGTTGAGCGCTGCGTTCCACTCGCCAGCCCTGCGCGTCTACACGACAAACGACATCGTGGGGGTGGAGTTCGGTGGAGCGTTGAAGAATGTCGTCGCGATCGCGGCAGGGATCGTGGATGCGCTGCGATTTGGTGACAACGCGAAGGCTGCGCTGATTACTCGAGGGCTCGCGGAGATGACTCGTATGGGTGTGGCGGCCGGGGCCAACCCGCTCACCTTCCAGGGGCTGGCTGGCATCGGCGATGTCATTGCGACCTCGTACAGTCCGCTCTCGCGCAATCGACGGCTGGGTGAGTTGATCGGGAGCGGTGTGCGCCTGGAAGAAGCGCTCGGACAGATCGGGGAGACGGCCGAGGGGGTGACTACGGTGCCGGCGGCGCTACGGCTCGCGGCGCGGCTGGGGGTGGTGATGCCGGTGACGGAGAGCCTCGAACGGGTGCTGCACCACGGGGCCCAGCCGCTGGACGAGCTGCCCGCGCTGATGGAGCGGGAGCCGCGCGCTGAGCGCTGAAGTGCATCGTCGGTCGACACGTTTGGCGGGCTGGTAGAATGTGCCTATGACCGACACTGACCCGCTACAACCAGACGACGCGGACAGCGACGATCCTGGCTCGCCACTGAGTTTGCCCGCCCCGGAGCAAGTGCTTGCCGAGATCCGGCAGGGCAACATGCCCGAACTGTCGCATTTTCGCGCGCTCTCGGAGCTCTCAGATGACCTCCTCCGCGAGTGTATGAGTCTGTGGCCTGCCCTCGATCCTGCACGTCGCCGCGAGGTGCTTGCCACCATGGAGCGGCTGAGCGAGGACGACAGCACGCTGGACTTTCACCGTATCGCGCTGACGGCGCTGCGCGACCCGGATACCGCGACGCGGATCCTGGCGGTGCGCGCACTCCTGCACGAGGAGCGCCCAGAGTACATGCGCATCCTGGCGCAACTGTTGCAGGATGACCCGGCTGCTGCCGTGCGTTCTGAGATCACCAACGTCCTGGGCCAGTTCGTGATCGCGATGGAGTTTGGCATGATCAGCGAGGCTGACGCCGAGACGCTGATCGCTGCGCTCCGAGACTGCATCGAAAACGTGGAGGAGCAGGACGAGGTGCGCGGTCGTGCGCTGGAGGCGCTCGGCGCTGCTTCGGACGAATCGACCGCCGAGTTGATCAGCGAGATGTACGAGCTGGGCAGCCACCGCATGCGTGTTGCCTCGTTGCGTGCGATGGGGCGGAACGCCTCTGACGGGTGGCTGGATGTCCTGATCTACCACTTTGACGATGAGGACGCGGAGATCCGCGCAGTGGCGGCAGAGGCGGCCGGGCAGCTGTTGCTGGATGAGGCTGTCGATCCCCTCGTGATGCTCGCGCAGGAGGACAAGGACGAGGACGTCCAGGTCGCGGCCATCCTCGCGCTGGGCGAGATCGCGAACGAGGAAGTGGAGCACATCCTCTCGCGGTGGGCGCGCGAACGTAGCGAGCCGCGCATCCGCGAGGCGCTGCAGGAGGCGCTGGCCGGGGTGCACCTGATGACCGCGCAGTTTGTTGATGACCGTGACAGTGATCCCGAGCTGGGCGATGAGGAGCCGCTGATATGACCCGGCCACGCACCCCGCGACCCTCCGATCGCCGGCCTCAACGGCCCTCTCGATTGCGGCGCGGACGTCCTGCGCGCCCCAAGGAAGCCATCTCCGCCGGTGGCATCGTCTTCCGGCGGGGCGATGATGGCATCGAGATCGTCCTCGTGGGGCGCACGCGCGAGCAGCTCTGGGCGCTGCCGAAGGGCACACCGGACCCCGGCGAGAGCATCGAGGAGACGGCACTCCGCGAGGTGCGCGAGGAGACGGGGCTGGAGGCGCGCATCCTGGAGCCGGTGGGCGAAATCCGGTACCGGTTCCACGATGTCAGCGGGCGCCCCATCGATAAGGTCGTGTACCACTACCTGATGGAGCCCACGGGTGGGGATACCTCGCTCCACGACGACGAGTTCGACGAGGTGCGCTGGTGTCACATCTCGGAGGCGGAGCAGTTGCTCACGCACCAGAATCAGGTGCCACTGTTGCACCGCGCGATGGAGTTGATCGCTACACTGCCGGTATGACGTCGACGAAGTCGCGGGTGGTGGCCGAGGGCACGCTCATTCGGCTGCGCGAGAAGACCACCGATGATGCTGAGCGCGATTATGCGTGGCGCTGCGATCCAGAGCTCGCGGCGTACGACGCCGCGCGCCCGCTCACGATGAAGTTCTCCAACTACCTCGCGATGATTTCGGAGGAGCTCAAGTACCCGGCTTCGCATCGGCGTACGTACGCCATCGAGGACACGGAGACCGGCCGGCACATCGGCAACGTCATGTACTACGGCTACGACGCCTTCCGGCGGGAGGCGGAGATCGGGATCACCATCGGCGATCGCGACTACTGGTCGCACGGATACGGCACCGACACCGTACGCACGATGAAGGCGCACCTCTTCCGTGAACTCCTGCTCCGCAAGGTGTACCTGCATACGCTGACGTGGAACGTGCGCGCCCAGGTCGCCTTCGAGCGCGCCGGCTTCCAGCGCATCCGCAATGTGAGCCGAGGTGGCTACGACTTCGTCTACATGGAGGCGTACCCCGAAGACGACGGCGACGAGGCTGCGGGCGGGTAGCTCAGCGAACCGGCAGCGGCATGGCATACAACAGGGCCGCCCGATGGGCGGCCCTGTTGTCGTTGTATCGAGGCGTGCTCGTTACGCGGCTGAGACCGGGCGACCGGGGAGGTCAAGGTCTGGTGGCGGCGGGGCCGGGTTGCTGTAGCCGGTCATGAGGTTCGACGGCACCAGCGCGCGGAGCTCATCGATCTCCCACATGCCGGGCTTCGCGATGCTGCGGACGGCGGTCTCGTCCCAGGAGAGGGAGACCTGGCCGCCGGAGACGTTGAAGATCTTGCCGTTGATGTTCCAGGCCTGATCCGTGAGCAGGTACGCGGTCATGGGGGCCACGTACTTGGCGTCGCGGAGCTGGTTGACGATGGATTCGCCTCGCTGCGAGCCGCTCGCCTGGATGCCGGCGCGGGCGCGCAGGTCGCGGGCGGCGTCGGGTACCGTCTGCGTCATGCGGGTGGCGGCGCCGGGGGCGATGCCGTTCGCGGTGACGCCGTAGCGGCCCATGTCGCGGGCGAAGCAGCGGACGCCGCCGGCGATGCCGGCTTTCGCGGCGCCGTAGTTCGCCTGGCCGGTGTTTCCCGCGAGCCCGGAGCTCGAGGAGAACGCCACCATGCGGCCGTAGCGCTGCTGGCGCATGATGACTGCCGCCGGCTTGGCGACGTTGAAGAAGCCGGTGAGGTGGACGGCGATGACGTCGTCCCACTCCTGCTCGCTCATGTTGAAGATCATGCGGTCGCGGAGAATGCCCGCGACGTGCACGACACCATCGAGCGAGCCGTAGGTGTCGATGCACTGCTTGATCATGTTCTCGCCGCCGGCTTCCTCGGCGACGCTGTCTGTGTTGGCGACGGCGTTACCGCCCGCGTCCACGATGTCCTTCGCGGTGGTGGCGGCCGGGCCAGAGTCCTCGCCGGAGCCGTCCACGTTCACGCCGAGGTCGTTGACGACGACGTTGCCGCCGAGCTGGCCGATGAGGAGGGCGACCTCGCGGCCGATACCGCGCCCGGCCCCCGTCACGACGTAGGAACGACCCTCAAGTGGGTTAGCCATAATGCTTTGTCCTCTTCTGTTCTCGTTGCAGGGCGCTGACTAGGCCAGCGGTCGAGCTTCGATGTCTCGCCCGGGCAGTTCCATGTCGTCGCGGGCCGGTGCGGGGTTGAGTTCATCCTTCATCAGGACGTTCTGGACGGCATCGTCCAACTCGGCCATCTCCCAGAGCCCCGGCTTGAAGACCGTGCGCCAGGCGATTGGCGTGTGCGTCAGGGCGATGTTGCCGCCGGAGACGTTGAAGATCTGGCCGTTGATGTTCCAGGCATCGTCCGTGGCCAGATAGCCAACCATCGGCGCCACGTACTCGCCGTCGCGCAGGCCCTCGAAGGCGCTCTGGCGGGTCGCCGGTCCGGACATGCTGCCCGTCTGGACGCCGGCCTGCGAGCGGAGCTCACGTGCGGAGTCCGGCACGGTCTGCGTCATGCGGGTGGCCGCACCGGGGGAGATGGCGTTGCAGGTGACGCCGTAGCGCCCCAGGTCCTTCGCCACCACGCGGGTGAGGCCAGCGATGCCAGCCTTCGCGGCGCCGTAGTTGAACTGGCCCGTGTTGCCGATGATGCCGGAGACGGAGGTGAAGTTGATGATGCGGCCGTAGCGCTGCTGGCGCATGAGGACCGATGCGGGCTTGATGGTGTTGTAGTGCCCCTTCAGGTGCACCGCGATCACCGCGTCCCACTCTTCCTTCGTCATGTTGAAGATCATGCGGTCGCGCAGGATACCGGCCACGTTGACGACGCAATCGATGCGCCCGTAGGTGTCCACCGCCTGCTTGATCATGTTTTCGCCGCCCGCCGCCTCAGCGACGGAATCGAGGTTGGCGACGGCTTCACCGCCCGCGGCCTTGATTTCGTCCACCACCTGCTGAGCCGGTCCGGTGTCACCGCCGGAGCCGTCTACGTTCACGCCCGGGTCGTTCACCACGACCTTCGCGCCCTCCCGCGCAAACAGCAGTGCGACACCACGGCCGATGCCGCGGCCCGAGCCGGTGACGACGGCTACTTTGCCGTCCAATGCGCCCATAGCGTGATCCTCTCTTGCCCCGTTGGGGTCCCTCTCCCGCCCCGGTTGGGGCATATGTCTCGTTCACCCGGTAGCGTCATGCTCTGTGTGAGCGGTTAGCCACCGTTCCGACTCGGCAGGATGACCCGCGCCGTTCCCGGTGAGGTCTTCTGGCCGTTGGGATTCTCTGTCCACACATCGAGTTCGACCAGGTGCTGGCCGTCCTTGACGTACTTCTTCTTGATGACACCCCGGCAGGCGATGTCTTGATCGGGGTAGTCCATCCCCCGGTACTGGCAGCCGAACTTCTGCACCATACCCCCTGGAGCCACCCAGTCGTGCAGGAGCTGGCCCAGAAAGGCGTGCTTCAATGCGCCGTGGACGATGATGGTATCCAGTCCGGTCCGCTTCGCGAAGTCCACATCGTAGTGGATCTGGTAGAAGTCGCTGGAGGCACCCGCCCAGATGACGAGCTGCTGCGTGGAGCAGTTCTTGCGCAGCTCCGGAATCGACTGACCTTCCTCAACATCTTCGAAGTAGACCTGGTCAGCCATGGCGGCGCTCTTCTCGATCGGGGTCGTGCTGCATGGGGTTTCGTTGCTCCGCCGACTAGTAGCTGATCATGCTGCCGTAGGTCTTCGCGACCACGACGCCATCAGCGCGGGTGTAGGTTGTTTCGCGGTAGGTGATGAGCATGGGGCCGATGGAGCCCTCGCGCTCCTGGAACTCCGTGATGCGGGCGCGTGAGGTGAGTTCATCACCGGCGCAGACCGGCTCGAAGTATTCGACCGTTGTGCCACCGTTGAGCAGCCGCTTGTACGGGATGTCGAGGCCCATCGGGTCGTCCCCGCGCACCTGTCCCGGTACATACACGCGGGTGCCGAGGAAGCCGGGCGGTGCGACCAGTGCGCGGTAGCCGCGCTCCCGCGCGACGGCATCGTCGTAGTAGATGAGGTCTGTGTGCCCCACGGCGCGCGCAAAAAGCCGACAGCCGGTGGAGGTGACCTCCAGGGTCTGCGGGGGGCCATCGACGCCGACCAGGGCGTTGAGCTCATCAGTGACGACGGAATCCGCCATCGACTACCTCCTCATGACGAGTGAAATGTCGATCGTGGCGCGCAATCGAGCCGGTTCACCGATTCTGGTGACCGCGCCGCACGATATCCGCGCATGCTGGAACGTGTCAATTTGAGAGCCGTGGGAGGCTGGACGACGAGTCTGGCACAACCTCACGCAGGCTCCGCACCGGCGAGGTAGAGGCTGCGCTGCTCATCGATGGCCTGCCACGCCGCCCCGGGATCGGGCGGGGGCTGGTGGTATGCGGCCACCTCGGAGAGATCCCCGCCGGTGAGGTCGACCGGCCAGCAGCGACCGGCGCGGATCTCCTCGATCAGGTCCTGTTCCGTGCGGATGGTGCGTTCGAAGTAGGTCGCGGCCTTGCCGGCGTCGTCCTTCGCGTGGGAGTCGCTGCCGGCGGTGCCGGGGAGGCCCAGCTCGCTGGCGAGGCGGTGTGAGAAGAGGTTCTCGTTGGGCTTGCCGCGCCCGTTGATGCGCTCCATGGCCTGCACCAGCCGGTAGGCGGGGTTCGAGGCCGCGCGCTCGAGGGCCATCGACCACTCTGATTCGCTTTCCCAGTCCCACGGGTGCTGGCGGCGGTAGGGATGTGCGGCCACCATCACGCCGCCGCGCTCCTCGACGAGTCGGGCGAGCTCGTGGCTGCGGTGCATGCCGAAGATGTACTCGTGGAGGCCGTAGACGAGGATGTGGCCGTCTTCCGTATTGATTTCGATGGCGCGCAGGACCAGGAAGTTGTGGCGCTTTGCGAGGGCGTCGATGTCGGCCTGCTCCCACGCCCAGTCGTGCTCGGTCAGGACGACGCCGTCCATTCCCGCCTGTTTAGTGAGGTCGACGACGTCATCGGGCGTGAGGAATGAGTCCCACGACGAGGGGTGCGAGTGCGTATGCAGGTCGATGAGCATGGTCTCGCCGGGGTCCTTCCTCGTGACCGCGCACCGGAGTGGTCGGCCCGCCCACAGCCTAGCGTGTTCGAGGGCTTGCCGGAATCATGGCAGGGAGATTGCGACATAATGAGGGCGGCTCCCCCGGAGGAGAGCCGCCCTTGTGTGTGAGCGATCGAACCGGGCTAGTCGTCCGCGACCAGCACCAGCGTACCGGTGACCGACAGCGAGCCGCCGGTGCCGTTGACCACCGCCGTCTTGGCGTTGGTCTGCTTGCCGGCGATGCCGTGGATGCCATCCTCGGCGGTGCCGGAAAGCTGCCGGTAGGCCTCCACCAGCAGCATCATCCCGTACATGCCGGAGTGGCTGAACGAGAGGCCGCCGCCGTTGGTGTTGACCGGGATGCCGGAGCCGCCCGGGCCTGCCTTGCCGTCCGCCCAGAGGCTGGGACCCTCGCCACGCGGCGTGAGGCCGAGCATCTCCGCGGTGATGGCAGCGGTGACCGTGAACGAGTCGTAGATCATGGCCAGTTCCATGTCGGACGGGCCCATGCCGGCCATGGCGTAGGCGGTCTGCGCCGAGCGCCATGCGGACGTGGCGGTGAAGTCGTCCATCTCCATGATCATGGAGTGGCTCTGGCTCTCACCGGCGCCAGCGATCCAGACCGGCTTGGTCTTGAACGAGTGCGCCTTCTCCGCGGAGGCAATAATCACCGCGCCGCCGTGGTCGGTGACCAGGCAGATGTCGAGCAGGTTCAGCGGCCACACAATCATGCGGCTGTTGAGCACCGTCTCGATGTCGATCGGGCCACCCTCGGGGTGCGTCTCCTTGGAGTGCATGACGGCGCGAGGGTTGAGCGTCGCCCAGTCGCGCGTGGTGACGGCAATCTGTGCGAAGTCTTCCTTCGTGCTGCCCCAGCGGTGCATGTGGCGCGTCATCGCGTGCGAGTAGGCCGTAGGGGCGCCCCACGTGCCGTAGGGGGTCTCCCACAGTGCGGGCTGCGACCATGCGTCCTGGCCACCGGCGCGGTTGGTGCCGCGTCCGCGGTTCTTGCGCGCGGAGTAGCCCGCCTCACCGTGCGATACCAGTGCGATGTCGATGATGCCCGCGTTGATGGCGGCCAGTGCGTGGTGCACATGCATCTGGAACGAGCAGCCGCCGACGGCGGTGCTGTCGATGTACTTCGGGTGGATGTTCAGGTATTCCGCCAGCTGGCTGGGGAACCCGGCGGAGAAGACGCCTTCGATCTGGGCGGGTGAGATTCCGACCTGATCACAGACGTTCATGATCGCCTCGATGTGGAGGTTCGTGGCGGTCGTGCCTTCTTCGATGTACCCGATCTTGTTGGATTCGGCGGCCCCGACGATTGCGGCGGCCATCGAGGGATTATTTGGCATAGTCTCTTGCTCCCTGTGTCCGCTTGCTACTCGACCACGCGCCAGTAGGCGACGCTGACCTCGTCGTTGGCCTCTTCGAACTCGACGCGGACCTTGGCGCCGATCTTGATGTCTTCCGGCTTGGTCGGGTCAACCCCGCGCAGGACCGTGAACATGCGATCGCCCTCGGCCAGGTCAATGTATGCCTGCACGAAGGGGACCTCGTCGGCCCAGCCACCGAAGGCGCGGTGGGCAACGTTGAACGTGTGCAGGTAGCCCTCGCCGCTGGCCTCGATCCACTCGATGTTGCGCGAGTAGCAGTGGGGGCAAATGATCCGCGGGTACCAGTGGACGCGGTTGCAGTCCACGCAGCGGGGGAGCATGAGCTTGCCCTGCTTGGCGCCGTCAAAGAACGGCTGGCTGACGTACGGATCGGGCTCGGGGATCGGCTTATTGTATTCGGCCAACGTCCGCTCCTTCTGATCGCTGGCCATCCCGGAGGGGTGTCCCGGCAGGGATCGGCCTTCTGGCTCGTTTCGCTGGCATGATACCGGCGTGCCGCGCCAGATCAGGGCCCGTAGGGGCCCCGCACCGAGGGATCGGGTCCCGTGCGTGCGACTGGTGCGACCGTGGCGCACTCTACCGATGTGCCGTGAAGCCGGTCAACCTGACGAGGGTGTGCCGATGCTCTCGGTTGAATCCTGTGTGGCCTCCAGACGCTGCGGATCGCGGTATGACATACGCATTTCATTGCGCCACATGGGGGCAGATGCTACGTTCCCCACGCTTCAGAAATCACCATCCAGAGCGTGCGATCCATCGAACCGGCCCAGGAGCCAGGACGCTGCTGAAGGGGGGCGCCCGTGATCCCGGAGGAATACGGCCGCGTCGGCATCCTCCTGCTGATCGCGCTCACGTTCCCGGCGCTGCCGCTTGGCGTGTCGTTCCTGTTGCATCGCTTCCGGTTCCGTCCGGAGCGCCCCGATCCGATCAAGAATGCTACCTACGAGTGCGGTGTGGAGGCCGAGGGTTCCTCCTGGGGGCAGTTCAACGCCCGCTACTACCTCTTCGCGCTCGGGTTCGTGATCTTCGACGTAGAGATCATCTTCCTCTATCCCTGGGCGGTGAATCACGCCATTCTGCCGATCAGTACCATCTTCAAGGCGACGCTCTTCATCGGCATCCTCATGCTGGGGCTCGCGTACGCGTGGCGTAAGCGTGCCCTGGAGTGGCGCTAGCCATGGCCCTGTGGTCGCGACAGCTCCCCGCGGGCCCCGTGGCGGCGGCACTGCGCAGTGCGCTGCCGGGTGCGGTGATCGGTGAGCACGAGGAGTGGGTGGAGATCGCCTCCGATCGCATCCAGGACGTGCTCCGCTGGTTGCACGATTCCGAGGAGTACGACGCCGCCCAGCTCAGCAACCTGACGAGCGTTGACCGGCATACCTACTTCGAAGTGGTCTACCACCTGCAATCGCTCGATCTGAACCACCAGATCGCCGTGAAGGCGATCGTCGAGGATCACGAGGCGCCGATCCTGCCCAGCGCCTACCCGGTGTACAAGGGCGCGCTCCTACAGGAGCGGGAGGTCTTTGACCTGATGGGGATCCGCTTCGACGGGCACCCGGATCTGCGTCGCCTCTTCCTCTGGGACGGCTTTCCGGCGTACCCGCTGCGCAAGGACTTCATGGGCATGGGCGACGTGACGCCGGGCCTCCAGCGGTTCCCGTTCGAGAACAAGGAGGCGCCGGACCGGCTGATGAACCAGGGCAACCTGGTGACGCCGGACGACGAGCACGCCACCGCGCCGCAGGGTCAGTCAGTCGAACCGGAGGGTCACTAGCATGGTCAGTGCCCCGGAACCGTACGTTCTCAACATCGGACCGCAGCACCCGTCGACGCACGGGGTGTTTCGCGTGCGCGTGGTGATGGACGGTGAGGTCATCCGCGACCTGGACATGATCGTCGGCTACCTCCATCGCTCGATGGAGAAGCTGGCCGAGGAGCGCACCTACACGCAGAACATCCCGTTCACGGACCGCGCGGATTACCTCGCGGCGATGTCCGGGAACCTGGGCCTGTGCGTCGCGGCGGAGCGGCTGGCGGGCGTGGAGGTGCCGGAGCGTGCGGAGTACCTGCGGGTGATCTTCGCGGAGCTGCAGCGCATCGCCAGCCACGCGATGGCGAACGGCACGCTGGTCTCGGACGCCGGGGCGTGGCAGACCCCGCTGCTCTACATGTTCCGTGAGCGCGAGAAGATCCTCGACCTCTTCGAGATGACCTGTGGCGCGCGCCTGACGACGAACTACATGCGCATTGGTGGTGTGGCCTTTGACCCGCCGCCGCAGTTCTGGCCGGCGCTCCAGGAGCTGGTGGACGAGCTACCGGAACGCATCGATGAGTACGGGCAGCTGCTGCGCGAGAATGAGGTCTTCATGGCCCGTACGCGTGACGTGGGCGTGATCACACCGGAGGACGCGATCAACGCTTCGCTCGTGGGGCCGGCGCTACGCGGATCGGGTGTGCCGTGGGACCTGCGCAAGGCGGAGCCGTACGGCGTGTACGACCGTATGGACTTCGATATCGTCGTCGGCCGCCGCGGAGATGTGTACGACCGCTTCATGGTGCGCATGGAAGAGACGAAGCAGTCCGTGAAGATCCTCCGGCAGGCGATGGAGCAGATCCCTGAGGGGCCGCACAAGAACGAGATCCCGCTGGCGCTGCGCCCGGAGCCGGGCGAGGTGTACGGGCGCGTGGAGGGTCCGCGTGGTGAAATTGGCTTCTACCTCGTTTCTGATGGAACTCCAGCACCGTACCGTTTCCACATCCGCGCCCCATCGCTGATCAATCTCTCGCTGCTGCGTGAGCTCGCGATTGGCGCTTCGCTGCCGGATGCGGTGGTGACGCTCGGGTCCATCGACATCGTGGTGGGGGAGATCGACCGATGAGCGATCACCCCGCCGTGTTGCCGCCTGCGGAGCGCCGCCCTGCGACGCCGATGTTCCAGCAGATCGCAGAGCACCAGTCGCTGGTTCAGCGCGCCCGCGGGCTGCGCTGGGAGTGGAAGTTCCTCGGTGCGCTGGCTGCGCTGGTGGGGCTGGCGATTGGCGCGGCGATCGGCTTCCTCGTTGTGGACGGCCGCCTCGATGGCCAGTGGTATGACATTCGCGACCTGGGTGTCGGCGTCGGCGAGCTACGCGCGTGGATGGAGCGCGAGAACCTCCACCCGGCGATCCCGTACCTCGCGACAGCAATCATCGGCGCGACCGGCATCCTGATGGTGGTGGGCGGCTGGTTGCTGATTGGCTCCTGGGTGGAGCGGCGTGCGCTGGCTCGTTTCCAGATCCGGCAGGGGCCGAACCGCACCGGTCCATTCGGCCTGCTACAGCCACTGGCGGACGCCCTCAAGCTCATGCAGAAGGAATCGGTGATTCCGCGCGGCGCGGACCGCTTCCTGTATCTGATCCCGCCGGTGCTCGTATTCATTCCGGCGATCCTCGCGTGGGCGCCGATCCCGTGGGCGCCGAACATGACCTTCCTGGACACCAGTGTGGGCGTCCTCTACGTGATCGCGATCTCGTCGCTGGGCGTGCTGGCCGTGTTCCTCGCGGGGTGGTCCTCCAACAACCACTACTCGCTGCTGGGGGCGATGCGCACCGTGGCGATGATGGTGTCGTATGAGATTCCGATCAGCATCTCGCTGCTGTCGGTGGTGATCCTCACCGGCACGCTGCAGCTCTCGGGCATCGTGGAGTGGCAGGCGAACTACAACGTCTGGCTCATCATGCTGCTGCCCTTCGCCGCGTTTACGTTCCTCTTTGCGAGCACGGCCGAGATCAACCGCACGCCGAACGACATCGGCGAGGCGGAGTCGGAGATCGTTGCGGGCTTCTACACGGAATACTCCGGCATGAAAGCCGGGCTCTTCATGGCGGTGGAGCTGGGCCACGCGATCCTCGTGGGCGCGCTGCTAGCCACGTTCTTCCTGGGGGGCTACACGCTGTTCGGTCTCGAGGAGTGGATTCCGGGATATCTCATCCTGCTGACCAAGTTCCTTGCTGTGTACCTGCTCTTTGTGTGGGTTCGCGGTACGCTGCCGCGGTTCCGGTTGGACCAGCTGATGACCTACGCGTGGAAGTTCCTGATCCCGCTCTCGGTAGTGCAGGTGATGGTCACGGCGATTGGCGCATCGATCATCGTGCGCTCGGACCTGCCGGCGATCATCACGCTGGGTGGGTTCGGCATTGTGAACCTGATCATCACCGTGGTGCTGGTACGCGGCTGGGCACGCATGCTCGGCTATGCGCCGGAGCGATCCGAGGTCGGACCCGCGCTGACCGAGGTCGTCGGTGGGCTGCGGGCCGCCGAACGAGTACGAACGACGTCTTAGGGGAGTCAACGAGGGCTACGTGGATTCGACCGGTATCGTCGTAGGGTTCTGGGTGCTCGCCGTCATCACCGTGGTGTCGGCGCTGCTCGTGCTTGTCGCGCGGAACCTGATGCACTCGCTCGTGTTCCTCGTACTGTCATTCCTTGGCATGGCGGGGTTGTTTGTCACGCTGAGTGCGGACTTCATCGCGGTGGCCCAGGTGCTGATCTATGCGGGCTCGATCTCGGTGCTGATGGTGTTCGCCGTGATGCTCACGCCGCTGGCGTCGCGAGACAACGCGAACTCGCTGTACGTGATTCCGGCGGCCATCGGTGGCCTGGGCTTCGCAGCCATCGTGGCCTTCGTGACGATCGATACCGAATGGCCGGTGCTGACGGGGCAGGCGCTGGCCGCGGCCGACTTCCCGGAGACGGTGGCGACCATCGGTGAGCTGCTCCTCGGTCGCTACGTGCTGGCCTTCGAGGTGGCATCCATCCTGCTGCTCTTCGCGCTGGTAGGCGCCATCATCCTGGTGCATGAGCGCATGCGCGGTAGCAATGGCGGCGGCGGGCAGGCTGTTGATGCATCCGAGGGGAGCCGCGAGTGATCCCCGACGCGCTCAACCCGGAAACGATGTCCATCACGCTGGAGCATTACCTGATCGTTTCAGGGATCGTCTTTGGCATCGGCACGACGATCGCGCTGTCGAAGCGGAACGTGATCGCGATCCTGATGGGCGTCGAGTTGATGCTGAACGCCGTGAACCTGACGATTCTCGCGTTCTCGCGTTACTCCTCGGCTTTTGCAACGGGTGATGAGCCCCTGACCGGGCATGTGTTCGTGGTGTTTGTGCTCACCGTGGCGGCGGCCGAAGCTGCGGTGGCGCTGGCGATGGCGGTGCTGGTGTACCGCCGCCGAGAAACCGTGGATGTCGACCGCATCAACCTGATGCGCTGGTAAGCGGCCAGAACATGAGGATGCTGCGATGTGGGTGAAGTTCATGGAAACCGCGGATGGCTACGCCGCCGAGATGTGGCGTGAGCTGTTCAACCAGGAGGCGCTCTCCGTGCGCATCGTGCCGCCGATCGAGGTGGGGTCGATGCGTGAGCCGCGTGTCCTCTGGGTGCCGGATGGCAAGACACATGTGGCTCGTGAGGTGCTGAACAAGATCTAATGCTGCTCCCCACCATTCCCGAGGCGGCCGTCTGGGCCATCTATTTCGCGCCGATCATCTCGTTCGTGGTGATCGTCGCGTTCCTGCGCCGTCAGCCGTTGCTGGCCGGGCGGGTCACGATCCTCGCGATCTTCATCGCGTGGCTGCTGGCGCTATGGGCGCTGGATACCTCGCTGGATGCGAAGGGCGAATCGGTCGGCTTTGAGCCGCACCACTGGTTCTCGCTTTTCCAGTTCGAGGTGGAGTTCGGGATCCGACTCGACGGCCTGAGCGCGATGATGATTTTCGTCGTCACCTCGATCTCGCTGCTCGTGCAGATCTACTCGACCGGGTACATGGCCGGGGATCGCGGCTACTCGCGCTTCTTCGCGTTCATGTCGTTGTTCACGGCGGCGATGCTGGGCCTGGTGATGTCCACCAGCCTGCTGCAGCTCTTCATCCACTGGGAGCTGGTGGGTCTGACCTCGTACCTGCTGATCGGGTTCTGGTTCAACCGTCCGAGCGCGGCCGCGGCGGCGAAGAAGGCGTTCATCGTCACGCGATTCGGTGACTTCGGGTTCATGATCGCGGTCATCCTGATCTGGACGAAGACCGGCACCTTCGATATCGGCGAGATCAACGCGATGGCGCAGGGCGGGATGATCACGTCCGCGGTGCTCGTTGGTTTCGTGCTCGGTCTGCTGGCCGGTGCGGCCGGCAAGTCCGCACAGTTCCCGCTGCACTTCTGGCTGCCAGACGCGATGGAGGGCCCGACGCCGGTGTCCTCGATCGTCCACTCCGCGACGATGGTGGCGGCGGGCGTCTACCTGCTCGCGCGCTTCTTCCCGGCCGTGGACGCGGCGCCCAGCGAAGTAATGACGACGATCGCGTACGTTGGCGGTTTCACGGCGATCTTCGCCGCGACGATGGGCCTGGTGGCGACGGATATCAAGCGCGTGCTGGCGTATTCCACCGTTTCGCAGCTGGGTTACATGGTGATGGCCATCGGGCTGGGCGGGTACGTGGCGGCGGTGTTCCACCTGTTCACGCACGCGTTCTTCAAGTCGTTGCTGTTCCAGGGTGCGGGCTCGGTGAGCCACGCGACCAACACCTTCCAGATGCCGCTGATGGGCGGCCTGCGGTCGGTGATGCCGATCACCTTCATCACGTTCCTGATCGGATCGCTGTCGCTTGCGGGTGTTTTCCCGCTCGCCGGGTTCTGGTCGAAGGACGAGGTGCTGCTCTACGCGTACAACTACGACAAGATCCTCTGGGTGGTCGGCACCCTGGTGGCGTTCCTGACGGCGCTCTATATGTTCCGCGCGATCTTCATGACGTTCTTCGGGGAGTACCAGGGTGGGGCGGAGCCAGAACCCGACCACGCCGCGGTGCACACCGTGCCAGGCTCCGAGGACGTGCACGGAGAGCATGGCGAGCCGCATGATCACGCCGCGACGCCGCACGAGTCACCGCCGTCCATGCTCTTCCCGCTGATTGCGCTGTCGATCCCGGCGGTGCTCTTCGGTCTGATTGCGCCCACCGGGGTCTTCGGCGAATTGGTGGAGGGCGCGCTGCTTCCGGAGATGCGTTACTTCGAGTTCCACCTGGAGATGGTGGTGGTGGCGACGTCCACAATCGCCGCCCTCGCGGGTATCGGTGTAGCGGCTGCGATCTACTACGCGCGGAAGCCCTCGCCTGACCGCATCCGAGGCGTCTTTGGTCCCGTCCACCGGCTGGTGGACCGGCTCTACTTCGTCAACGAGTTCGCGGAGGACGTGGTGACGCGCGGGGTGCTCTACAAGGGGTTCGGGCGATTCGCTGCGGCCATCGATCGCGTGGTGGTGGATGGTGCGGTGAATGGCGCAGGGCGCGTGACGGCGCTGATGGGCGAAGCGGTACGGCGGAGTCAGACCGGACAGTTGCAGGCGCTCACGTCCGTGTACATCGTGGGTGTCGTCATCGCTGCGGGAATCATGATCCTCGTGGGTGGCAACGTCATCGATCGGCTGGTGCCGTAGATGTTGTCGCTGCTGCTCTTCCTCCCAGCCGTCGGGGCACTCGCCATCGCACTGATGCCACGGCAGCGCGAGCAGGATGCGCGCCTGGTTGCACTTGGTGTGACGCTGGTCGTCTTCCTGCTCTCGATCATCGTCTTCATCGCGTTCGACTCGAGTGTCGAGGGGTATCAGTTCGTTGAACGCTTCGAATGGATCCGCGCGAGCGAGGCTGGGTTCTCAATCCAGTACGCGGTCGGCGTCGATGGCCTTTCAGCGCCGCTGGTGCTGCTGCTGGGTCTGCTCACCGTGGTGGCTGTGTTGGTGTCGTGGAACATCGACGTCAAGCCGCGGCAGTACTTCGCGTGGCTGCTTCTGCTGGAAACGGCCGTCGCGGGTGTCTTCCTCTCGCTGGACCTGGTGCAGTTCTTCCTCTTCTGGGAGCTTGAGCTGCTGCCGATGTACATGCTGATCAGCCAGTGGGGCACGGGCCGCCGTATCTACAGCGCGACCAAGTTCCTCATCTACACGCTGGCTGGCTCGGCCTTCATGCTGGTGGGCTTCCTCGTCATCGGACTCGAGGTTGGCACGTTCGACATCGCCGAACTGACGGCGAACCCGCCGACCGACGCGCTGGTGCCGCTGAGCATGGTGTTCTGGGCGATCATGCTCGCGTTCCTCGTGAAGCTCCCGGTCTTCCCGGTCCATACGTGGC
>JBJHDC010000036.1:0-333 GCA_050486345.1 Dehalococcoidia bacterium
TGGTGAAGAACGGCAGCACCTCCGGCTCGAAGTCATCTCCATCCCACTCACCGAGGTACAACGCCACCACGTTCTGCAGCGTCTGCTCCTCGCACGTCTGCGTAGCATCGACGATCACTACCACCTTGAGCACATCCCCGGCGTTCACGTCGCAGGTCATCGTCACCGTGGGCGGTGTGGGAGGATCATCGTTGCGAACGAAGGTGGCATCTGAACACGACGGTTCAGGGGAAGATTCAAGCACGTCGTTCAGGAACACCTGGCCGATCCCGGCGCGGCGCTCGGGGTGCCGGGCGCAGAAGTCTGCGAGCCAGCGGTTGTGGGCCCGGATCC
>JBJHDC010000036.1:343-19778 GCA_050486345.1 Dehalococcoidia bacterium
GTCTGATCAACCGCACCGTCTGCTGTGTTATCGATCGTGATCATCCACGCCGCCCGCGGCAAGCTCACGTGATAACCGCCAGACCAGTTTGCGTTGTTCGGACGCGGCTCCTTCGTCACCGTCGGCTCCGCCGCCTCCGGAGGCTCCGAGGTCCCCGCAGCAGAGTGCAGCGGACAGTCGCCGTCTGAACCCGTCAGAATCTCGATCGAGGGACCGGTTGTGGAACTGCTGCCAGCCCAGCCGGGCGCCTCCCACCAGACGATATTGTCGCCATCACCGTCGATCGTCACGCTGTGTCCGCCGCCCGTGCCGGGCACGCACACGATGTTGTCCCCGTTGCCACCGTTCTGAATCGTCGCATGGCTATCGTCGCCGGCGAGGAGCACGACATAGTTATGGCCGTTGCCATTAATCGTGACGTTCTGTGCCTCCAGCACCGTGTTGTCGCCATTGCCGGTGATCGTGACCGTGCTGCCGCCGCCAAGAGCGCAGACGATGTTATCCAGGTCATTCGTGATCGTGACGTCGCCGCCGAACACGATAAAGCCGAGTGTCGGCCACAGGCCAGGTTCAACATTCAAGGGCAGGTCGACCGCCACCCAAGCGGCGTTCACCAGTAGGTATCCGGCCCAGTCACCGGTCCCCTCCTCGAACACGGGTGCCATACCAGAAGAGGGCGGCGTCAGCGCACACGCATCCAACGGGTTCACGGAGGATGGCGGAGCCGCCGCCTCAAACGTCCACGTCACCCGCACCGCGCCGTCGCCGCCCGCGCCACTCACGCGGTTGCTCACCCCGCCACCGCCGCCACCGCCGGGGACGAATCCCGTCTGGGCAGCGGCAGTATCGAATACGGCGCCATTCCCGCCGTTTCCGACGCCGACACCGCCGCTGCTCCCGTCCCCGTCGATGCCGGTCACGGTGTCGAGGTCCTGCGACGCACCGCCGCCACCGCCAGCGCTGTTATCCTCGTCCGCAGAAGTCGCGCCGTTTCCCCCGCTCAGCAGGTCATCTCCAGCGGAGAGCGATACGTCTCCACCGGCACCGCCGGTGCCTGGGGCACCCGTCCCTGGTTCCCCGCCCTGGCCGCCGTCCGCAGTAAGCCAGCCCACAACACCGTTGGCGACGGTGGTAATCCCGCCGTCCACACCGTAGGTATTGGAACCGCCGGCCCCGCCGAGCCCGATCACAATGTTGATGTCCGGGGCACTGACGAAGGCGAGCGTCCCGCGAGCGTACGCGCCCGCGCCACCGCCTCCACCGCCACGGCTCCCACCGGTATTCCCGCCACCGCCGCCGCCGCCGCCGCCCCATGCCTCAACCGTCACGCTCGTCGCCCCGGCGGGGACAGGGAGCGCGCCGCTCTCGGTGACCCAGCAGGTGGGGCTGTCGGCATCCTCGGCGCCGGTACACCCGGGCGTCGTGTCCGCCCCCGCCGACCGCTGCCCCGGCACGAGCACCAGCGTCAGCGCCCCCAGCACCAGGGCCAGCGCGACGAGGACGGACCGTCCGCCGGACATCATGAACACCCGCGCGCGCGGGCGCGATGGAACTCGGCTCATGCCGGTCTCCTCGATCTCACTCCAGAGCAGATGCATGTGCCGAACGCGAACTGAGCGGACAGGGACCGCACGGACAGAAACAGCGCGGACAGGAACCGCGCCAGCGAGCGCACGAGGGGATGCACTTGCCCCCCGGCCGCCGGCATCGTAGCGGATCGCTGGTGCATCCGATACTCAGCCACAAACACGAGTACCAAAAGTTAGACGCCAGAACTCCGTACCGGCACCGGTCACCGCCGCCTACCCTCAGCGACCTACCCTCAGCGACCCGCAGTGCACGAGGCCAGCAGGCGACCAGTAGACGCCCGGCAACAACAAGCGCCCGGTCCGAGAATCCTCGAACCGGGCGCTTCGCTATCTACCGCTACGCGCGAGGTTACCGCTGCGACATCATCATCGATGCCGTCGGCGTGTTGAACACCACGAACGGCTGGCAGGCCGGCACCATCCCATCCGGGAACGCCGCGAAGAACGCCGCATTCACAGACTGGCTCAGCGTCGGGCTCTGAATGCCCGGGATGTACCCCACCCACTGACCATCCACCAGCGTCCAGTACGTCGTCGCCAGCGGCTGCGGGAACTCAGCCACGTGCCCGCCACCCCAGATCGCAATCGTCCACCCCGGTCCGGTCGTGTCCGTACTCCAGCCGGCGTGCGGAACCTCCGGGTTCGAGCAACCCGTCACCACCCCCGGGTCCGTCGGATCCGGAACCTCGGTCGGAATCGGGAACGTCAGGATCGGGTGACACAGCGGCATGTAGCCCAGCACCCGTGCCTCCGCCGTGTGCACCGCAGGGCCGATGTCCAGACCGAAGCCATCCACCAGGATCGCCTCGATGACATTCGTCCGAGTCCGTGGCACGCACGACATCGTCACGGTCGATCGGGTCACCGTCAGCTCGATGACCTCACCTGCGGGAACATCCTCACAGACGATCTCATCACCGACCAGCTCACAGTGGTCATCCGGCTCCATGCCGGTCAGACCCGCGTCCGTCAGCACAATGCTCTCGCGGAACAGCCGGTCCTCACCGCTGTTGTCGATCGTGATCGTCCACGTGTACGGCGACCACGGCCCCGTCTCGTGGCCCGTCTTCGTCACCACCGGACACACGTCCGGGTGCCCGCCCGGCCAGAAGCCCTCCACGCCCGCCGGCAGCGTACCCTCGTACGTTTCGCGGTCGATGAGGATCGAGGTAATCGAGTTGGTCAGCGTGTCCGGCAGGCAGCGGTCCGCGGTGTACTGCACCAGCGTGAGCGTCAACGTCGTGCCCGCCGCCACCTCGCAGACAAAGTCCCCGGCCACATCGCCAACGGAACAGCTGTTGTCGCCGCTGGTCTCGTACGAGAATGCGTTCGGCACCACCACCGAGTCCGTGATCAACACCACCCGGTCCGCCGCACCCTCAAAGTCATTGTCGATCTCGATGTCCCAAGCGAACGCATAGCCAGTCACGACCCATGCCGGCAGGAAGCCGTCGAAGTCACCGTCAAACGTCTGCGCCACCTTCGTGATCTCCGGACACAGGGCCAGGTCGTACGGCACCGCCTGCTCCACGTCGTCCACGAAGCTAATCGGATTCTGCAGGTTCTCCGCCAGGTACAGCGTCGCGCTGTTGTACGCCGTCGTCGCGATGCAGTCCGCAGGCGCCTCCGTCGTCACGTTCAGCACCAGCGTGCTGTTCGCGGGGATTTCACAGTCCCAGCCGTCGGTCACTGCAGTACAGGCATCCGCCGGAACCGTGTCCCCTGCCAGCGTCGCACCCGCGTCGATGATGCGCACCGAGCGCGCGATCGTCGTCCCCTCGGTGCCCGCGTCCGTATTGTCCACCGTGATCACCCACGACGCGACATCGTCATTCCAGCCGGCGGCCTCCTTGTCGATCGTCGGCGTCGCGCAGTCGGAGAGGTTGAGCCACACCGGCACGTCCGTCGCGTTACTCAGGTCGAGGAGCGTGTTGGTGTCGCCCACGAGCCACCCCTGTAGCGAGTTCGTGACCGCACACTCTTCTGCTTCCAAATGAAGGACCACCACGAAGGAAATGTCGCCCCCGGCCGGTACGTCGCATTCAACCCCCGTACCCGTGATGTCATCGTAGAACTGGCCGATCGCTCCACACGCCGAAGCTAAGTTCGAGGAGTGGAACACGATGTCGCTGATGTCCGTGTCCTGGATCAACACGGTCTGCTCGGCGTCTGCCGGGTTTGTGACCGTGATCACCCACGCGGCAGCCGGGAACTCTGAGTCGAAACCGTCCACGAAGTCGTACTCTTCGTTTCCAGGCGGTCGCCCTTGTAGCTCGCCCGTCCCGAACGCCGTCTTCGTGATCGTAAGGTTCGGACAATCCTCACCACTCGCCGGCACCGAAACCGGCGTCGTCGGGTTCGTCACCTCCAGGGCGTCCGCCTCGTTCGTGCTCTCGCCCAGGAACGCCTCCACCGTGTTGTTCACGCTGCTCGGTGTACACACCTCGGTGACGTCCAGGTAGACGAAGACGGAGAGGAATCCCTCACCCGGCGCGCTGCAGACAAGGCCCGCCTCCGTGTCGGTGATGTCACCATCGTCGCAGCCATCGACCGATTCGATCAGTCCCGTCACGTCCGCATCGACGATAGTCACCGTCTGCGGCGCGGTGTGATCGTTGAAGACCGTGATGCGCCAGCCAGCGCGGTCGAGATCTGAGTTGTACCCCGCCGTGTATCCGAACTGACCGTCAATCGGCGCCTTCGTCACCGTGGGTTGCGCACACTCGTCCTCGTCCCCCGGCACCGTCACCGTTGAGGGGCCCGCGCCAACCGCGGTCAACTCCGGGTCGGGCTCAGCACCGAGATCCCAGGAGTAGTGCGTGACATCGAGCGGGTCGAACGCGCCGAAGTTGATCGTGTCCCAATCGTCAAAGTCGCCCGGTACAGCCCCAAAGGAAGCGACCGCCGTGTTCTGCACGTCGTACGGCTCACACGCCTGGGGCGCCCGATACAGGAACAGTAACGTGATGGTCTGCTCCCCAGGGACGATGCAGGGAACGGTCGTCACGCCGAGTTGGATGTCGCAATTAATGGCCTGTCCCAGCAGGTTCACACCCACGAAGGTGAGCGCGCTGGCATCCGAAACCCGAGTTGCCGTGTCCTCGATGCGCACGATGCGGTCGTCCGGACCGGGGTTGCTGATGGTGAACAGCCAGCCTGCCTGCCCGTTGATCGGTTCGTATCCATACGTGAAGCCCAGGGCGTTGTGGTGCGGCGCCTTCGTCACCGTCGGCGGGTCCGCCTCCGGCGGCTCCGAGGTCCCCGCAGCGGGGTGCGGCGGGCAGCCAGGGGGATCTCCCGTCAACGTCTGGTTGTTACCGGTACCGTTGAACGTCGGGCTGACTACCCCGGTCTCCGATCGCCACACCGTGTTGTCGCCATTCCCGGTGATCGTCACAGTCGACGACCAGGCGGAAACACAAACGATGTTGTCTCCGCCACCGGTGATGCTGGTGGCACCGTTCACATCACGGATGACGTAGTTGTCACCACCCCCGTTGATAGTGACTGTGATACTGCCACCCTGATACGCCCGAACTGTGTTGTTCCCGTTCCCATTGATGGTCACAGCCCCGTCGGTTAGGCAGACGATGTTGTCGAGATTATTGTTGATAGTGGGATTCCCGCCACCGGCCACGAACACGATGTACGGCCCAGCCGAGAGGGTGGGGCTAGTCCACGCGACGTTCACCAGTGTGTATCCTGCCCAATCCCCCGTGCCAGCCTCAGAGACCGGCGGTGTGCCAAGGGCAGGCGGCGTCAGCGCACACGCGTCCAGCGGATTCACCGAGGATGGCGGGGGAGGAGGAGGCGCCGCCTCCTGGACCTCAATCCGCACTTCACCCCGAGCGCCGCCGACAGCGCCACAGTTCGTTCCGGAGTTGCCGCCACCGCCGCCACCGCCGGGTACCCCACCGGGAGAGGCCCCCGTACTGCTGCAGTTGTTCCCACTCATCAGCGCACCGGCGCCACCATTGCCACCACCGCCCGTTCCGATGCCGCCCAGGCCTGCGGATGCGTCGGCGGACGAAGAGCCCTGCCCCCCGCCTGATGTGATCGTCGGCCCGCCTACCGCTGATGCCCCGGCGCCACCGCCGCCGGCGACGCCATTGCCATTGGCGCTATTGGTTGGAGCTCCACCACCTGCAGCGCCCGCCCACGAAGCCACCACTGGCCCGGCCACCGTCGTTACCGCACCGCCAACACCACCGGACCCGCTGGTGCCACCGCTGCCGGGGTTCGCCACCACCTGACCACTCGCGCCACACTCGATGCTCGACTGCGCCCCGGCGGAGCCAGCCAATCCCCCTCCACCGACCACCACATTGCAGGTGCTCGCACCGCTCACATCGATCACGGCCCGCACGTACGCGCCACCGCCACCACCGCCACCGGCGGTGCCGGAGTCGGTACCGCCACCACCGCCACCACCGCCCCAGAGCTCGACAACGATCTCATCGACCCCGGACACGTCGAACGTGGGATTACTCGCGGTCAGACAGGTAACGTCGCCATCACCACAGTCGAGGGGGAAATGATCGTCCGCCCCCGCCGGCCGCATCCCCACGACCAGGACAAGCGTCAGCGCCGCCAGCGCCAGCGCTAGCGTCCCGATGTACTGCCGTCCACCTCGGGTGTCGATGATGTGCGCGCGCACGCGCGTGGAGACTCGGCTCATGCCGCCCTCGATTTCCATGCCGCCGCCCTGATGCATGTGCCGAAGGCAAACCGTGCCGGCACCTCTCGCAGGACATAACTGCCCCGCGATAGTCGGGAGACTATCGAGCAGCACACAGTCGTGCCATCTCAGAATGTCCGATTCCGGTGAATAATCTGAAATGTCTGCAACGTATGGGACCCGGACTGGAGATATTGCCGGTTTCCGGGCCGCCGGCCGCGCCTCGCGCGCAGCCACACAGCCCAATCCGCGAGAACCGAGGTCAATCGGTCAACCGGTCAACAGGTCTGCTTCGCCCCTACGCCGCGCCGATAGACCGCGGGCCAGAGGTTGCCTCCAGCGCCAGCGCCAGGAACGCCTCCACGCGCGCATCCGCCGGGCTCCCCGCCCGCCGCACGCCCAGCAGCGTCCGCTCCGCAATCGCCTCGTAGCGTTGCGAGGAGAGCGAAGGCGTGCCGCGTTCCGCCACCTCCATCGGCAGCACCGTCCACGCGAGCCCCAGCGCCACGACCTGGCGCAAGATCTCCGGGTTCCCGGACTCCAGCACCACGTTCGGATGGATCCCACGCCAGCGCAGCCCCTCATCGATCTGGGTGCGCGTCTGCCCGGCGTGGTACAGCGCCCAGTCCGCATCGCGCGGCGGTCCACCCGTCACCCCCGGCGGGGCATAGATATGTAGAGGCTCAGAACGCACCGGCACCGCCTCGAACTCATCAGAGACGGGTCCGATCACAAACGCCAGGTCCAGCTCAAAGTGACGCAGCTGATCCAGCAACACCTGGCTGGAATCCACCTTCAACCGCAGCTGCACAGAGGCGCACTCTTCGCGGTATCGCTCAATCGCCCGAGGCAGCACGTACAGGCTCGCCGCATCCACCATCCCCACGGACAGCGTGCCGCCCTCGCCCTCGCTGTAGGCCTCCAGCCACGCACGCAGCTCGGCCGCCTGCCCAAGCACCTCTTCCGCGAACCGCGCCACCTGCGCCCCGGGCTCCGTGAACACCCGACGCCGCCCGGCACGCTCGAAGAGCGGCACACCCAGGCGACGCTCCAGCTCCGCCAGCGCCTGCGACAGCGCCGGCTGGCTCACGTCCAGCGCCTCCGCGGCCGCCGTCAGCGTGCCGCAGCGAGCCACCTCCCGCAGGTAGGCGAGCTGCTGAGCATTGAAGCTGAACGGGAGCGGTGGCTTGCTCATATCACGAATACTATATCAGTAGCCCTTATGGACGCAATAGCGAATTCCCCGTGGACTAATGACGCCGGGTTCGACAAGATGAATCCGGTCGCAACGCCACCACCCGCGCCCCCTCGTCGGGACGCAGGACGTTGCGTACATCTGCCCGTCCATAGGGCGCCATCACGAATTGCCGAACAGGAGCACAACCGTGGGTCAGATCAACGTCGCCATCATCGGCGTCGGCAACTGCGCATCCTCACTCGTCCAGGGCATCGAGTACTACAAGAACGCCGAGGCCGGCGATGTCATCCCCGGCCTCATGCACCCCGTCCTGGGTGGCTACCACATCCGCGACATCAACTTCACCGCCGCCTTCGATGTAGACGCGGACAAGGTCGGCAAGGACCTGAACGAGGCCATCTTCAGCGGCCAGAACAACACCGTGAAGTTCACGGACGTCCCCGCCACCGGCGTCACCGTCCAGCGCGGCATGACCCACGATGGTATCGGCAAGTACCTCTCCACCGTCATCGAGAAGGCCCCCGGCCAGACGGCGGACATCGTCAAGATCCTCCAGGACACCAAGACGGACGTCGTCATCAACTACCTCCCCGTCGGTTCGGAGGAGGCGACCAAGTGGTACGTGGAGCAGGTGCTCGCCGCCGGCTGCGCCTTCATCAACTGCATCCCCGTCTTCATCGCCAAGGAGGAGTACTGGGCCAACCGCTTCCGCGAGAAGGGGCTCCCCATCGTCGGTGACGACATCAAGAGCCAGGTCGGCGCCACCATCCTCCACCGCACGCTCGCCCGCCTCTTCCAGGACCGCGGCGTGCGCATCGACCGCACCTACCAGTTGAACTTCGGCGGCAACACGGACTTCATGAACATGCTGGAGCGCGAGCGACTGGAGTCCAAGAAGATTTCCAAGACCAGCGCCGTCACCAGCCAGATCGCCTACGAACTGCCGGAGGCAGACGTCCACGTCGGCCCCTCCGACTACGTGCCGTGGCTCCTGGACCGCAAGTGGTGCCACATCCGCATCGAAGGCACCACCTTCGGCGACGTCCCGCTGATGGTGGAGACCAAGATGGAGGTCTGGGACAGCCCCAACTCCGCCGGCGTCGTCATCGACGCGGTGCGCGCAGCCAAGCTCGGCCTCGACCGTGGCATCGGCGGCCCCCTGTACGAGACCTCCGCCTACTTCATGAAGTCGCCCCCGCGCCAGATGCTGGACGAGGACGCCCGCGACCAGCTGGAAGCCTTCATCAACGAAGGCGCCAGCGCCTAGTCACCCGCACCCGGCCCCGCTCCTCCTCGCGCTGTTCGAGGAGGAGCGGGTACCGGAGCCCTCGACTACACCCCTCCACACCCCCAGCCTCTCCATCTCACTCGGCCTGCTCGCCCCCACCCCACTCGGCCTGAGATTCTCCGCGCTGCTCGCCATACCATCCCGCCCACACCAAGTCGCCCTACCCCGCACACCACGAGCCTCCCCATCCCGTTCATCCTGAGCCTGTCGAAGGACGCGCCCAGCGGGCGCGCGGGATGGGGAGGCGGCTCAGCGCCCAACACCCACCAGCACGCGGCTCACCAACCCCACCCCCTGCTACTCTTACTCTGTCCGCACCGCACCAACAGCAACCGAGGCCCGGGGGGAGCACGGTGATCCATTGGCTCTTCCGCCTCGGCGCATTCCTCACCCGCATCGCCCCGCTCAAACTGAGCTACGCCGTCGCCAGGGCTCTCGGCGCCCTCGTCTACCTCGCATGGCCCGGCGGCCGGCGCCGCGCCCAGCGCAACCTGCTGCGGGTCACCGGCGGCGACCGCCAGACCGCACGACGGGCCGCGCGCCGCTCCTTCCAGAACTACGCCGTCTACCTCGTGGACTTCCTCCGCCTCGTCAGCCAAGAGCAGCACGAGATTCGCCAGCGCGTGGAGTTTGATGCCTGGGACACGCTCATCGAGGAGCGCTCCGGGCACGGCATCGTGCTCATCACCATCCACTTCGGTAACTGGGACCTGGGCGCGGCCGCCCTCGCGCTGGAGGGCTACCCCGTCTCCGCACTCGCGCACACCTTTGCCGACCCCCGCGTCAACGACATGGTCGTCCGCTCCCGCGAGCACCTCGGCATGCGCATCATCCCCGCGGACCGCATCGGCCCCGGCGTCCTGCGCGCGCTCCGCAACAACGACGTCGTCGCCGTCCTTGTCGACATCCCCGAACGCAACGGCGTCCGCGTGCAGTTCTGCGGCGAAACGATCGCCGTACCAGACGGCCCCGCCCGCATCGCCCTCCGCACCGGCGCATCGGTGGTGGCGGCGGTCGCGCCACGTGTGACACCGTGGCAGGACCGCGTGCGAGCCAGCATCGTCCCCGTCTCATTCGAACCGAGCGGAAACACCGAGAACGATATCCAGCAACTCACCCAGGCCATGTTCTCCCGGCTGGAGCCCTTCGTGCGTGCAGACCCCGCACAGTGGTACATCTTCCGTAACCTCTGGATCGCGGATGATGAATCCGCATCGACCCCGGCACCATGAAGACCCGCATCATGAAGAGGCGAGCTAGACAGATCTGATGGCAAAGTTCCTGAGCCTCTGGGTGCTCGTGCACTGGGGAGGGCGCCTGCCCATCCGTGTGCTGTACGCCTGCGGCTGGCTCATCGGCATGCTCGCCTGGTACCTCCGCCCCACCGTCCGAGCCGTCACACGCGACCACATGCGCCGCGTGCTCGGCCCGCAGGCAACCGCGAAGACCGTCGATCACCACGCACGCCGCTGCTCCTGCGCCGCCAGCTACTACTACGCAGACTTCGCCCGCGCCTACCACGAGTCACCGGAGCGGCTGCTCGCAGGCGTCGATGAGATCGTGGGCATCGAGGAAGTCTTCCACGCCCATGATGAAGGCAACGGGCTCATCCTCGCCTCGGCGCACCTCGGGAACCCGGAACTGGTCAGCCAGGTACTTGACGTGATGGGACTCAACCTGGTCGTGATCACGGAGCCACTGGAGCCGCCCCGCGTACACCGCTTCGTGCACCGCATCCGAGGCCGCCGCGACGGCGTCTGCTACGCCCCGGCCAGTCTCCAGACGCTGCGCACCACCATCACCCACCTCCGCGCCGGCGGCACCGTCGGCCTGCTCATCGACCGCGATGTCCTCGGCACCGGCATCCCCTTCCCGTTCTTCGGCACAGAGACACGCATGCCCCCCGGCGCAGTCGAACTCGTGCGCCGCACCGGCGCCGCTCTCGTCGTCGCCTCCGTCCTGCGCACCACACCGGGCCGCTTCCGGATCGAAATCGAGCGCATCCCCTCCCTCCCACCCTCCAGCGACCGCGAAGCCGATCTCCTCGTCAGCATGCAGGACACTGTCTCCGCGCTGGAACGCGCCATCCGCCGCGACCCGGGCCAGTGGTTCGCGCTCACACCCGTGTGGAACGGCGCATCCGCATCCACCGAAGATCACGAGATCGTGACGCCAGAGGCCCTACAATCAGAGCGATGACAGCACCCACGCCACTCCGTTCTGCTGCGGCATCACGCCGCTTCGGGCGCGCAGACCTCCAGGTCCACACCGCCCACGGCGACGGCATGGACGATGCTCGCACCATCTTCGAGCGCATCGAGATGCGCGGCGAACTGGATGTGGTCGCCATCACCGATCACGACGATGTCCGCGGCGCACTCGTTGCTCAAGAGGTGCATGCCCGGGTCGGTTACCACTTCGAGCTCGTAACCGGCATCGAGGTCACCACCATGCAGGGACACCTGCTGGCTCTGTGGGTGGACGAACACATCCCCTCGTTCCGCTCGGTCGAGGAGACCATCGCCGCGGTCCACCGCGCCGGCGGCCTCGCCATCATCCCCCACCCGTTCTCCCTGCTCACCCGTTCCATCGGCCGCCGCACCCTGGAGCGAGTGCTCGCCATCGATGACCCCGCCACCCACCCGGATGGCATCGAAGTCGAGAATCCGATCACGCTCGGCTGGCACGCCGGATCCCGTGCCCGGCAGGCGAATCGTGAGCGCTGGAGCCTCGCGGAGACCGGCGGCAGCGACGCGCACTTCTCAGAAACCGTGGGCATCGCCTACACCCGCTTCCCGGGCGGCAGCGCGGACGACCTCAGACGCGCCATCCTCTCGCGCCAGACGGAGGGCATCACCGTCAGCGGCACGCCGTACCGTCAGATCGGCTGGCGCCGGCTCGCCGCACAACCGATCCGAGGCTTCGCCGTCACGCCTCGCAAAGTCCTCGGCCCCGCCGCCATCAAGCTGGGTGGCCGCATCGCGGCGCACTTCCCCACGCGGCCCGGCCGCTAACAACGAAACGGATCAGCCGTGAAGATTGCTCTGGTGTCGCCGTATGACTGGGCCATGCCCGGCGGGGTGAACTCCCACGTCTACATGCTGGCGGAGGAACTCCGTGGCCGCGGGAACGATGTCCGCATCATCGTCCCCTCCAGCACCCCGGTCGAAGACCCCAACGTCATCGTCATCGGCCGCCCCATTAGCTTCACCGCCCACGGCACCACCATCCGCGTCCCCGTCGACCCCCGCGTCGGCCGTCGCGTGCGTGCCGTCCTCGTGCGTGAGCAGTTCGATGTCGTCCACCTCCACGAACCGCTGATGCCCCTGCTCCCGTTCGAGGTCCTCAAGTACTCCCGGCGCGCTAACCCCAACGTCGTCAACGTCGGTACCTTCCACGCCAGCCGGGACGGCGCCAACCTCTTCTACTCCTCTACCCGCTGGGTACTGAAGCGGCGGTTCCGAGAGCTGGACGGCAAGATCGCCGTCTCCCCACCCGCGGCAGAACACGTCTCGCGCTACTTCCCCGGCTTCTACAACATCATCCCCAACGGGATCGACATCAGTCACTGGGATCAGCCCGATCTCGACCCCATCCCCGATCTCAACGGCACCATCAACATCCTCTACGTCGGTCGCGCGGAGAAGCGCAAAGGCCTCGCGGTGCTGCTGCGTGCCTTTGGCACCGTGAACGCCCGCATCCCGGAGACTCGCCTCGTGGTCGTCGGCCCGGACTCCCGCGCCCGCCGCCGCTATGAGGCATCCGTGAAACGCAGCGGCCGACGCGGCGTCATCTTCGTCCCCAGCCAGCCCTACGACGAGCTCCCCCGCTACCACCGCAGCGCAGACATCTTCTGCTCGCCCGCACTCGGCGGAGAGTCGCAGGGCTACGTGCTCATGGAAGCGATGTCCGCGAGCCTCCCCGTGGTCGCCTCCAACATCGATGGCTACGCCTCCGTCATCACCCACGATGTCGATGGCGTGCTGGTGCCGCCAAAGGATCCGCAGGCGCTGGCCAACGCGCTCACCACACTGATCCGCGACCCTGAGCGCCGCACACGCCTGGCGGCCGCGGGACGCCAGCGCGTCGAGGAATACTCGTGGCCTCGGGTCACTCAGCAGCTCGTCTCCTACTACGAGCGCCTGCTGGGTACCCAGCGCAGCGTCTCCAGCTCGCGCACCCGTCGGCGTTTGCGCCGCGCCGCGGCGAGCACGTCATGAGCCGCGGCCTCCTGCCCCAGCGCGCGCCCGCGCGTCTCATCGACCCGGTCGTGCAGGCGCTCGCGAGCATCGGCATCACCCCGTTCATGCTCACCACCGCCGGATTCCTGGGCAACGTCGCCGCCGCCGGGTTCATCGCCGCGGGCGAGCTCCGCATCGCCGGCGTCCTCGTACTCGTCTTCAGCGCCCTCGACATGCTGGATGGCGCACTGGCCCGTGCCACCGGCACCGCCTCCCGCTTCGGCGCGCTCTACGACTCCGTGCTGGATCGCCTCTCAGAAGCCGTGGTGCTCCTCGGCATCGCCTGGTACGCCATCGATCGAGGTGATCGCGAGCAGACCCTGTTGGTTTTCGTCGCACTCGTCGGGTCGCTGATGGTCTCCTACGTGCGCGCACGCTCGGAGGGCCTCGGTCAGCCGATCCGCGATGGCCTCTTCACCCGCGCGGAGCGGGTCATCCTCGTCGCCGTGGCGCTGATCATCGGCTTGCTCCGCCCCGCCCTGTGGATCCTCGCCGTCCTCACCATGCTCACGGCGTTCCAGCGCCTGTGGATGGCGAGCCGCCTGCTCATCGAGGCGGACCACGCCTCGCACGAGGCCGAATCAACCCCCGGGACTACGAGCGAAGGCGCCTGATGGCTGAAACCGCACACCCCATCCCCAGACAAGAGGCGATGTCCATCGCGGCGTGGCTGCGACAACACCTCCGCGGGCGCGTCAGCCTGGACGTGTGGACCCGCGAGGATCCCGCTCTCGTACTCCCGGACCGCGACACCTGCACCCACTGCGACGAGGTCGAGGGCTTCACGCGCCAGCTCGCCACCCTGCATCCATGGCTGCAGTTCACCCACTACGACCTCCAGCGGCACGAGGACCGCGCCGCCCAGGCACGCATCGACCTCTGCCCCACCACCGTCATCCGCGGCGGTGGCCGCTCGGTGCAGTGCGTGGGGCTCTTCGGGGCGGGCCTCTTCCCGGCGATGCTCGACATCATCCACCTCGCCTCCGCATCCGGGGGCACCCCGCTCCTCGCCTCCTCGCGGTCGGCCCTCGGCACGATCACGGAGACCGTGGAGATCGAGGCGATGCTGACGCCGTACGATCCCTACTCGCCATACCTCGCCCGCCTCTGCGGAGCGCTGGCCATGGAATCGCGGCAGATCCGCGTCCGCCTCATCGAGATGTCAGAGTTCCCGGTACTGGCGGCACAACGAGCACTCACGGAGGTCCCGCTCCTCACCATCAACGGACGGCGCTTCACCGGCCTCTGGGAAGAATCCCCGCTCGTAGAGCAGATCCAGCGCGTGGTGGACGGAAACGACGATCCAGTGATCCGCGATCGGGTGCTGGCTGCCCCCTACTACGACGAGGAGCGCATCAGCGAACTCGCCGCCCAGCAACGCGCGGAAGGCCAACCCGCCGCCGGCACACCGCAGCCTGGCTCGGGTTCATCCGGGCTGATTCTTCCCTGATCTAAGTCGAAGACCGGAGCTACCGGCTCCGCATCATCCGGAAGCCCAGGCCGCCCAGCACCCCCGCCACCAGCAGCGTAATGACGAGCACGATCACCGCAGTCATCGCCGTGCCGCCACCATCGCCATCCGGCGTCAGCGCCGTCGTCGTGTCGTCCGTGTCCGGCGCCGGTGTTGCCTCTGAGGGCGAACTCGCGCCCGAGCTCAACCCGCCGCTGGGAATCCCCAGCGGTGGTCGGGTGCCTTCCACCGGCGCGATCGCAGTGCTCTGCGGACGCGCCTCGAACTCGATCGGCTCCAGCCCCACGTGCTCGCGCCACGCGTTGTAGAGACCATCCTGATCGAAGCCGTAGACCTCGGTCAGCGCCGAATCCGTGGTGGACCCCTCCTTGATCACGGCGAAGAGCTCCGCGAACGGGTCCTCCCCGTACGCCTCGATCATGAAGCGCACCACATGCCAGGACTGTCCGTAGAAGAGGTTCACCAGCTCCGGGCGGTTGGTTGGCGCGGTCATGCTCCGGATGCGCATCGTCTGATCGCTGGTGATCGCAAACTCCACGGCCACCTCGTACCCGCCGGGCGAGTTCTGCGCGTACACGGCGGTGCCTTCATCCAACCACGAGGGCAACCGCGTGAAGGGGCCGTCCCCCGCCACCTTCGTCACCAGGTGTGCGGCCTCGTGCCGCGCGACATCAACGAACGCACCCAGCGCGTCGTAGATGTGCAACACATCGGGCGAGACCCGCGCGCCTCCCGTAATCACGTTCTCCTCAAAGCCGCTCCCGCGCGGCCGCTGCGCCGCACGGCCCTCGCTCGACTCACGCCACACCGCCACCCGCACCGGGTACGGCATCTCCACCTGCAACAGCGTCTCGATGTCTGCGATGGCGTCGATCGTCGCCTGCAGCGCCAGCTCCGCATTCGCCTCGTTGTCCCCGTACCAGTAGACGGTCACATCCCCGTCCGTGCGCTCCTGCCACTCGTAGCGGCCGTCGAGGAACACGAAGGACTCTTCCGGGGTCACGGTCACCGCCCCGCTCTGGTCTTCAAGCTCCCACGAGTACACGAACTCTGAGCCGACCGGGATATAGCGCTGGCCATCGTTCGTCGCGAGCTCCGCGCGCAGGTCCACCGTGCTACCCGAAGGCACCTCCACGGAGAGCGACCCACCCACGTTGCCGTCCGGGTTGAGCACCCGGTAACTCACCGTCGCCGAGGCAATACCATCCGGCGCGGTCGCGCGAATGCCGAAGGTCAACGAGGCGGGATTCTCCGTCGAAATCTGGCGATCGCTCCACTCCACCTCGGCGCTCGCCGGGGCAGGGATCGCGATCATGACAGACAGCGCGAGGAACACCACCAGGGCAGCGCGCACCAGGGTGCTGCGCGTACCCGCTAATCCAGCACCAATCTGCCGCCACGATGGTGTGATCACGCCACCGACTCCTCGTCTACGCCCACCTGCCACCGCAGGTAGCCGTACATGAACTCATCCAGCGCGCCATCCAGCACCGCCTGGGTATCACTGGTTTCCACGCCGGTTCGCAGGTCCTTCACCATCCGGTACGAATGGAGCACGTACGACCGGATCTGGTTCCCCCAGCCGGCCTCAATGTGTGCGCCCTTCAGCGCCGCCTGCTCCGCCTCCCGCCGCTCGATCTCGATCTCAAGCAGTTTCGACTCCAGCACCAGCATCGCGCTCTCGCGGTTTCGCCCCTGGGAGCGCTCGTTCTGGCATGTCACTACGATACCTGTTGGCAGGTGGGTAATGCGCACTGCCGTGTCGTTCTTCTGCACGTTCTGCCCACCGTGCCCGCTCGCCCGGTAGGTGTCGATGCGTAGCTCGTCCGGATTGATCTCCACGGTCAGCTCACCGTGCGCCGCCTCGGGCACCACCTCCACCAGCGCAAAGCTCGTGTGCCGGGAGTGTGAGGAGTCGAACGGCGAGATGCGCACCAGCCGGTGCACCCCCCGCTCCGACTTCAGCAGCCCATAGGCGTACTCGCCGGTGATGTGCAGCTCCACGGACTTGATGCCCGCTTCCTCGCCGCTGCTGATGAACAGGATCTCGGTGCTGAACCCGCGCGCATTCGCCCAGCGCGTGTACATGCGCAGCAGCATCTCCGCCCAGTCCTGCGCCTCGGTGCCGCCCGCGCCCGCATGACTAGACAGCACCGCGTTGCGCGCATCGTACGGACCGCCGAGGGTCAGCGTGACCTCCAGCTCATCGTACTGGCGCTCCAGCGCAGCCAGCTCAGCGGAGAGATCCTCGATGAGTGCAGGACGCTCGGACTCCGGCGCTTCGGAGGTCAACTCCAGCAGCGTCTGCACATCCTGTGACTGCGTCTCCAGCTGCTGCCACGTCTGCAGCATCGTCTCCAGGCGCGCCACGGATTTCATCACATGCTGCGCGCGCTCCGGGTCATCCCAGAGCGTCGGATCCTGTGACTCTTCTTGGAGGAGGGCTAGTTCGTGCTCTTTGACCGGCAGGTCAAAGTCGCACCTGCACATCCCGCACGCGCTCCAGGAGCTCCGCTACCCGCTGTCGTAGTTCGTCCATGGATCCAGTTTCTCACGTCGCAGCCCGACGATCCGCCACCAGGGTCCCGCTCCGACCGGCCGAATAGGGGCGCAAGGCCTTGCGCCCTCCGCCTTCTGCCTCCCCCTCGCCAGCAACGCGGGAGAGGGGGCCGGGGGGTGAGGGCCTACTCCCCCGCTACCAGCTTCGCTGCCCGCAGCGTGTTCACAATCAGCATCGCGATGGTCATCGGCCCCACGCCACCCGGCACCGGCGTAATCGCACTCGCCACCTCCGACACCGAGTCGAAGTCCACGTCACCCGCCAGCCGCGCGCGGCCGGAAGGCGTCGTGCCGATCTGGTTGATGCCCACATCGATGACCACGGCGCCCGGCCGCACCATGTCCGCCGTGATCGCCCGCGCGCGTCCCATCGCCGCCACCACGATGTCCGCCTCGCGCGTCACCGCAGGCAGGTCCTTCGTGCCAGTGTGCGCGATGGTCACCGTCGCGTTCGCACCCTCGGCCTTGTTCGCCAGCAACATCGCCAGCGGGCGTCCCACGAGAATCGAGCGCCCCACGATCACGACCTTCGCGCCGCTGGTTTCAATCCCCTCGCGCTTCATCACCTCGATCACACCCGCCGGGGTCGCCGGCGCGTGCACCGGGGTGCCCTGCAACAGGAGACCCAGGCTCTGCGGCGAGAGCCCGTCCACGTCCTTGCGAGGATCCAGCGCCGCCATCACGGCAAGCTCATCGATGTGGTCCGGCAGCGGCATCTGCACCAGGATGCCGGACACGTTCGGGTCCGCGTTCAGCCGCTCGACGTGCCCGAGCACCTCTTCCTGCGTCGCCGTGGCAGGCAGCTCGATCGTGTCACTCGTCATCCCCGCCTCTTCGCAGGCGCGCCCCTTGCTCCGCACATAGACGTGCGAGGCCGGGTCGTCCCCCACCAGGATCACGCTCAGGTGCGGGGCGCGAGCACCCCCGGCGGTGTACTCCGCCACCTGCTCAGCCACCTCGGCACGGACGGCCTTCGCGATCGCGGCTCCATCAATGATTCGTGCGGTCATGTCGGTTCCTTACTCAGGCACGGTCAGGGCAGCCACTACCGGGCGCTTCCCCAATGCCACGCTATTGCGGGTGATACCGGCGAGTATGCGCGAACCCACGGCGTGAGTGAACCCCGCGCGTTATCAATACCGTTGATACCTGGTGGCCATAAGCAGACATAGCCTCCCCGGTGCGCCGAGGCTCCCGCAGTACGCTCCCACCGGGGAGACAGCGACACGAGGGGCATCCACCTGGTGACGGTCGAGGAGCGGTGAAGATCCGCGGACCACGTGCCACGCGAGTGCGGTGGAGGAGCGTCACGATTGGGATGGTCGACTCGCGCGAACCCGGCGGTCGTAGTAGCGGGCCATCAGTTCCCAGTACACCATCAGCAGCACCATCTCCAGCGCGATGGCTGCTACGGCCACAACTCCGCGGCGCTGATAGGCGGCGACCATCGCTGCCAGCAACGCAGCGGTCGCAGCGACGTTGACCGCCATCGCGGTGTCCATCGGGCGCTCGTCGATCCACTGCTCCTCACCAAGCGCCACCCGCGTCGCCCATGCGCGGTCGTCCGCGGGCTTCCTGAACACCACCGGATTGACTGCCATCCACAGACCGACCAGGGCAGCGTCGCGCCGACTCCGTCGCCACGCGGGAACAAGCATCAGCGGTGTGCTCGCCCACCTCGTCCACATGCTCCACGGATTGCTGTGCCGCGCAAACACCGCGCGCTTGACCATCCGCCACTCGTCCATCGATGACTCCCTCACACCGTGCTCGTCCAGCCACCCTCAAATCTGCACCGATGCGCCGCCCAGCACCGCATACCGGCCGTAGGTGGGAGGAGTGGTATCGATACAGCCTACTACCGCAAATCTCCCATCCACTGGTCGAGTCATCGCGCAGACTCGATGATCGGCGCACCCGAGCCCTCGCCCCGCCCCCGTGCTAGATTCGCGCGAGGCCCCGATGCGACCATCGAGGCCTACCCCACCGTTACGAGGAGCAGCGATGACCACACACGCCGTCGGCATCGACCTGATCGAGACGGACCGCGTCGCTGCCGTGCTCGCAAAGCACCCGGAACGCTTCATCCGCCGCGTCTACACGCCCGCGGAAGCCGCCTTCTGCCGCGGCCGCGTGCCAGAGCTCGCCGCCCGCTTCGCCGCCAAGGAGGCCGTCATGAAGGCCCTCGGCACCGGCGCGCGCTCGGTCGCCTGGCGCGACATCGAGGTGCTCCCGGACCGCCGAGGCAAGCCGCTCGTCTACCTCTACGGCGGCGCGACCCGCCGCGCCGAGGACATCGGCCTGCACGCCATCGACATTTCGCTCACCCACCTCGCCTCCTTCGCGATGGCCGTCGTGGTCTGCGCGCAGGCGCGACTGGCACAGGACCACGCCGCGGCCCGCGCGCGCAT
>JBJHDC010000037.1:0-2234 GCA_050486345.1 Dehalococcoidia bacterium
GCGTGGGGTGGAAGATGATCTGCTCCGGCTCGATGCCAGCCGCGACCGCCAGCGCAGCGCGCGTGTCATGCGGGACCTTGTTGCAGTGCCAGACATGGACGCGCCCATCGTCCGGGTCGAGGTGCACCAATAGCGCGTGTGGCTCCATGGAGGCCTGTGACTGGCGCTGTGTGATGTAGCGGTTCTCGATGATCACGTCCGCCTCAGCGAATCCCCGGTCTAGGTCTCCCCGGTCATGGAGCGTGGCGAGGTGGATGTTTGAGGGGCTTTCCTGCTTGTAGGAGAAGCCAAAGTAGCTGTTGAAGTCCGGGTGCAGGATGGGGGCGTCGGGCTTGAGTGCCTCGAACGGATCGAGCACCACGGGGAGTTCTTCGTATTCCACCTCGATGAGATCGAGCGCCTGCTGAGCGATGTCCTCGTCGTCGGCCGCAACCGCCGCGACACGCTCGCCCGCGTAGCGCACGCGCTCGTACGCGAGCACCGGGGCGTCCTTCACGGCGCGGCCCCACAGGCCGCCGTCCCGCGTATCCGCACCGGTGATCACTGCGTGCACCCCGGGGAGCGCCTTGGCCGCTGAGGTGTCGATGCGGACGATGCGGGCGTGCGAGTAGGGGCTGTGCAAGGCCTTGCCCCAGATCGTGCCGGGCAGCGTGACGTCTGCCGCGTAGCGCGCCTCGCCGGTGACCTTGGCGACACCCTCCACCTTTGGCACGGGCTGACCGATGACCTGAAAACCGGCCATAGCGGGGTTCCTTCCATTCGAGACCATGGGCACCTCGATGAGTGGCGAGGCGAAGGCATGCTACCACCTGAGATTCCGCGGGAGTTCAAGCATGCGTCTGTATCGGCGGAACGAAGCGTCGCGTATCTGGCCGTATCTTGAACACCTCGCAACCGGCCGGTGCGAATCGAGGAGGTTCGAGGATTAGAGCGGCCAGACGAGCAACAACATGGGTACGGCGACCAGCACCACGATGACCTCAAGCGGCAGGCCGACCCTCCAGTAATCGGAGAAGCGGTATCCGCCCGGCCCCATGACGAGGATGTTGGACTGGTGACCGATGGGGGTGAGGAACGCAGACGATGCCCCGATCGCGACCGCCATCAAGAACGGGTCTGACGAGACCTCCAGCCCGTTCGCGGTACTGATGGCGATGGGAGCCAGCAGCACGGCCGCCGCTGCGTTGTTCACCACGTCCGAGAGCAGCATTGCCACGACGAGAATGACGGCGAGCATTGCCCAGGGCGGCAGGCTGCCCCCCGCCTGTACGAGCCAGTCTGCGAGCTGTGCGGCCGCACCGGTACTTTCCAACGAAGCGCCTACGGGGATCATCGCGCCCAGCAGCACGAGAATCGGCCAGTCAATTGCCTCGTACGCCTGGCGGAGCGACATCAGGCCGGCGGTTCCCATAGCCAACACCGCCAGGAGAATGGCGATTTCGATCGGCATGATGCGGAGCCCTGCGGCTGCGAGCAGCGCTCCACCGAAGATCAGGACCGCCGCCATCATCCCTCGACGCTGGCTCAGGTCCAGACCGCGCTCCGCGAGAGGTAAGCATCCGATGGCTGCGAGCGTGTCCGCCATCTCCTCGGCGGGTCCCTGGAGCAGTAGCACATCACCCGCACGCAGGCGCACGCGCGCCAGGCGTTGCTGCAGACGGCCTCCCTGGCGTGCGACAGCCAGCAGGTTGACGCCGTATCGCATGCGTAGACGGAGATCGAAGGCGGAGCGTCGCTCGATGGGCGCGCCCGCCATGACCACCGCCTCGACCAGCATGACGTCTTCGGAATCGAGTTCCATCTCCCCGAGGTCGCCGCTGCCTGCAGGCTCCAGTCCTAGCTCCTGCACCAGCACCTCGATGGTGTCCGTATCGGCCTCCAGAATGAGCACATCATCCACACGCAAGCGCTCGAAAGTGGACGGCGCTCGCAGGCGTCGGCCGCCGCGGATCAGCGCGACCACGGCCAGCGTCGCCTCCGCACGGCGTTCGAGCTCCGCGAGGCGCTCACCCACCATCGATGATTCCTCGGGCACGCGTACCTCGGTCAGGTATTGCTTGATATCGAAGAGGCCCTCGCCCTCGTCTCGTTCTGGTCGTCGAGGAATCAGGCGCCACCCGATCAGCGCCAGGAACGTCACCCCGGCCACCATGACTGCCGCGCCCACCGGCGTGAAGTCAAAGATGGCAAAGGGCTCCCCGGCCACATCGGCCCGAAAGGTCGCGATAATGATG
>JBJHDC010000037.1:2244-19675 GCA_050486345.1 Dehalococcoidia bacterium
ATGTTGGGCGGAGTGCCCACCACGGTCATCATGCCGCCGAGGAGCGACGCGAACGCCAACGGCATGAGCAGTAACGCTCGAGGGTTTCCGGCACGCCGTGCGAGGCGGATCGTGGCCGGCAGCAGCAGCGCCAGCGCGCCCACGTTGTTCATCACGGTGGAGCAGACAGCGACGAACCCGGACGTGGCTGCGACCTGGGCGGTCGGGCGATCCCCCGCGAGGGCGAGCCAGCGTGCTACCAAATCGATGAGCCCGGAGTTCTGGAGACCACGACTCACCATCAGGACGCCCGCGACCGTGATCACCGCGGGGTGTCCGAATCCGGAGAAGGCGTCCGTGGACGGTACGATATCGACGACGACGAGGGCGAGCAGCGCAGCGAGGGCGACCACGTCGTATCGCCAGCGGCCCCAGGCGAACATCGCCAGCGTCGCCACCAGGACGGCCGCCACGATCAGTTGATCGGTGGTATCCGCTTCCAGAGTACCCTCGTTCCTCGTATGCTCCGCGAGTAGCGCCCGACAATGTTCGCGGGCGTCATCCTACGGCAGTCGGGCCTCCACCGGGAGTGCGGCTGCGGACAGCTGCAACGGAGAGCGCATCACGATGTATCGACGGATCCTGTTCGCCTTCGATGGCAATGAAGAACGGGCCAACCAGGCCTACCCGCATCTGCTCGCGCTCGCCCGGGCGACCCAGGCTGAGGTTGTCCTCGCCCACGTGGTCGCATCAGCCGGCGCCCTGGAGGCGCCCGCCGCAGCCGATGGTTCACCGATCTCCACCTCCATCCGCTCGAACGAGGGCCTCGACCACCTGCGCGAACGGCTCACCAATGACGGCATCGAGCAGGTGCAGCCGGTGATCCTCGAGGGCCGTCCAGCCCCTGCACTGATCGCCGCAACCTCCGACATGGAGTGCGATGTCATCGTGATGGTGACCGCCGGGCGCGGAGGTGTCTCGCGCTTCTTCGCGGGCTCCGTCGCGGACGGCGTGGTGCGTGAGGCGCAGGGCACCGCGGTGCTGCTGCTGCGCGCGAACGGCAAGTAACGAACGAGGCGGACCCGACCGCCTAAGCGCGATCGAATCCATCGAGGAGGCGCGCCACGCGCTCCTCGACGCGATCGACAACATCGTCGCTCGTGTAGATGAACGGGCGGTTCTCGCGGATGCCCGCGAGGACCTGCTCGCCTACGACCATCGGATCAATGGCCTGCAACGCGCGTTCCGGCATAGGGATCATCTGACCCGGTCCCAGGTCCGGCGGGCGGTTGCGTGCCGCTTCCCAGAAGCGCGTACGGACCGTGGCCGGACAGAGCACAGAGACGCCGATGCCGTCGGGAGCGAGTTCCTCGCGCAGCATTTCGCCGATGACCACGGCCGCGGCCTTCGATGCGCTGTAAATGCCGAGGCGGCCATCAAGGCGCGGCGCCAGACCGGCCATGGATGCTGTGTTGACGATGTGGCGATCACCCTCGTGACCGCGCATCCGCGGCACAAAGGCGCGCACGCCGTTCATCACGCCCAGCACGTTCACGGAGAGCACCCACTGCCAGTCCTCGGGCGTAGATTCGACGAGCGAGCCTTCGATGAGGACGCCGGCGTTGTTGCAGAGAATGGCCGTCGGCCCCACCTCCGCTTCGACACGCTCCGCGAGCGCTTCGACTGCCACGTGATCCGTTACGTCAAGTTGGAAGGCGACTGCGTCGGTGCCGCGCTGGATCAGCTCGTCCGCGACCGTGCGTGCGGCGTCAGCCTCGATGTCCGTGACCACCACCCGCGCCCCGGCGCCGGCAAGCGCGTGCGCGATGCCTCGCCCGATGCCGCTCCCTGCGCCGGTCACGACCGCCACCCGAGCCGCGATCTCTTCCATCCTGACCCTCCCGCCGACCGTGAAGAGTCCATCGAGTGGGAGGCTCCGATGGAACCTGCTTGCCGTCGGCTTCGAAGCGTTGGAAACTGGGGATCTGATCCCCGATAGCTCAACGGTAGAGCGCCCGGCTGTTAACCGGTAGGTTCGTGGTTCGAATCCACGTCGGGGAGCCACTCTCAACTCCCGCGCGATCTTTGAGGCTGGTGCTCCGCCCAGTCGACGCGTTGTCCCAGATCTCTGGTGCTTTCCGACTCTGTGCCTAGGCGGCAACCACGCGATTGCGACCGGCGTTCTTGGCGGCGTAGAGCAGGGCATCAAGCCTGCGGATCAATCCCTCGCCTCGCTCACCGGGAGCCAGCACCGCGACACCGAAGCTTCCGGTAACCGGGTGTGGCACCGGTTCGATCTCGAGACGCTCGACTGCTTTCCGCGTGCGTTCCGCAATCGCGACGGCCTGCGCCAGGCCGGTGTGTGGCAGGAGCGCGACGAACTCTTCACCGCCGAACCGGGCGAGGATATCGGTGGTGCGCGTGTGCTCGCGGAGTAGCTGCCCGAAGGCAGCAAGGACCTTGTCACCCGCCTGATGCCCGTATTCGTCGTTCACTCGCTTGAAATGGTCGAGGTCAGCCATGAACGCCGCCAGCGGCTCACCGGTCTGTTCTGCACGTTCGATCTCAAGCGCGAGTGCCTGCTCCAGGCGACGCCGGTTACCCACTCCGGTGAGCGGGTCCGTCATTGCCGACTCAAGGATCTGCGCTTCGCGCTGATGTAGCTTCAGGTTCGTCTGGGCGAGTTCCAGCTGGGCGTTGGCGTACTCGCGGTTCAGGTCGAGGACCACGGTGGTCATCCGCTCGAGTTCCTCGACGTCATGTTCAGCGAGCACCCGCAGGTGGTCTCCTACTCGAGTAATCCGGGAGCGTAGCGTCTGAGTCACACCGAGGTAGTCACCAATCGTGAGCAAGCCCTCGTGCGCCTTGCCGTTCTCACCGACCGGTGAGGTAACGAGATCCTCAAACGTGGGCTGGATGAAAAAGCGCGCTACGTTATCGCCTACTCGCGCGGGGCTGTTACTAGCCAGGAACCGGGGGATGGCAGCAGTCTGACCAGTCTGACCCGCGCGCTGGGGATCGACGAGCCGGAGAAAGCCGGCGTTGGCAGCGATCAAGGCGCCGGAGTCGTCGAGGGTTGCGGTTGCGACGGCGAGGAGTGGATCGAGATCGGGCGCCCACCATCTCGCAACGTTGTCGGGGGTCGTCATGTCCCCACCAGCTGGCTCCCGTGGGCGACCGCCGCCTGCGGATCACTCGCCCACGAGTCGGCGCCCACAACATCCGCGAGGTGGGCGAACCGGTTGAACGCGAGGCCCCCGATGATGACGGCCGGACGTCCCTCGCCCATGCTTGCCTTCAACTCAGCGATCGCCGAACGAGCAGCCGGGAGCTGGTGGGCGAACGCAGCCGAGAGGCACACCAGGTGGGGGCGCCAGGCCTGCACCTGGGCGAGGAGGTCTGCGGTCGGCACATTGGCTCCCAGGAACTGAACATCCCAGCCGGCGAGCTGGAACGCGTCTGCCACCATGCGCACGCCGACGGCGTGATCATTGCCTTCGACGCAAGCGACGAGCACTCGCTGTCCCGTGGGTGGCGGCGGGGTGGAACGAAGTAGTGCTGCAGTCATCACCGATTGGACGATCGCGGTGGCCATGTGTTCCTGGGCGACAGAGACCTGATTCGCCTGCCATTGTTCGCCGATGTGATAGAGCGCCGGCTGCATGATACGGAGCTCGATGTCGATGAGGCTGTGGCCACTTTCGAGCGCGCGGTCCACGATGGCCATCGCCTGCCGGTGGTCTCCGCTCAATATCGCGGCTTCGAACACCGCTGCCTCGGGCCACGCGTCCAGAGGCCCCGCCGACGCTCCGGGCAGATCGAACGCTTCCCTGAACTGCTCGTGAGCCGCCAACAGCGCACTGCGGACGATTGCCCCGTGATTCTCCGCCATGTGCTCGACGAAGAAATCTCCAAGCCACTCCAGCGATTGGCCAGGGTGCTCCGCAGGCATCGCCCTCGCCTTGAGCAGGCTGTCAAGCCAGAGGAGGTAGTCCACCATCGGCTGGATGAGGCCGAACTCCAGCACCGGCCGGAGGAACTCGAGGTGGAACGCAAGATCATCGCGGTAGGCCTGGCGACCACGCTCTCCGAAGCGCTCATAGGCGGTCCCGTGCGTCGTGTAGAAGCGCTCCGTCACGGCGTCCACCGCGATTGGCTGAAGGCGCTGGAAGGCCCGGAGGCCGGCTTCGTCCAGGGTTGGTATCGGAGACTCCATGTGCTGCCCCTCGCTGCGATGTCCACGCGGTCTATCAGCGGAGATATCGAAGCTCCACACTGCTCCTAGCGGCTATCGAAACACGCGGCAGTCTGACATGCCGGGCATCTCGGACATATGTGCTCTGTCGTCCCTCCCCCGCGAGGGTTTCCGTCACCACTGCGTCGTCACGGATCGTACGAGAAAGCTTCGTCCTCCAGCGTTGCTTCTGCTGCGATTGGAATCGTGAAGGTGAAGATCGATCCGATACCGGGCTCGCTTTCCACGGCCAGCGAACCACCCTGCAACTCCACCAGACTGCGGGTGATTGAGAGTCCGAGGCCGGAGCCACCGACGGCCCGGGCGGCCGGATTGTGTGCGCGGAAGAAGCGTTCGAAGATGTGCGCCGCGTCCTCCCGGCTGATGCCGATTCCTTCGTCACGAACGCTGATGGCAACCATGTTGTCTGCGACTTCCGCGGTGATATGAATCGTCGAACCCGTCCCCGAGTACTTCGAGGCATTTGACACCAGATTCGTCAGCACCTGGTCTGTCCGATCTCGATCAGCGGAAACGGAGGGAAGATCGCTTGGAATGCTCACCTCGACCGTTTGCCCCTTGCTACTCAACTGGACCTCCATCGCAGCGGTCACGTGATCGACGACCTCTGCGACGCGGATCACCCCCGTACGCAGCTCAAACTGTCCGGCCTCGATCCGCGCCGCGTCCAGGAGATCGCGGATCAGCTTGAGAAGACGCTCGACATTACGGTTCATGCCGTCCAGCAGGGCACGGTGTTCTGTGCTTAAGTCATCCTCCGTAACGTCCAGGTAGAGGCCGAGGTAGCCCTTGACGGATGTCAGCGGGGTCAACAGTTCGTGGGAGACCATCGAGACGAACTCGGACTTCAGCCGATCGGCCTCGCGTTCCCTCGTGACGTCACGAAAAGCGTACAACCGTGCCAGGTGAGCAGAGCCGGATGCGTTGACCGGCGTTGAGTGAAGCGACAATTGCCGCGGCACCGGCGACAAGACCTGAACCTCAACCGTCAGCGTATTGAGTCGATCCTGCGTTGCATCGGCCAGCGCATCGATCAACGTGTCGGGATTCTCAATGGTCCGCGGCAACTCGCGCACGACGTCGGCTAACGACCGCCCCACCACGGCGTGGCCGGGGATTCCAAAGAACTCATCGAAGCGCGCGTTCACGGCAGCGATCCGGGAGTCCCTATCGACCAGCAACATCGCCTCGCTCGCGGTGTCCAGAATGGCCCGCGCGTGCAGGCGTGCGCTCTCGAGCTCTGCGTTGCGCTCCTCGAGGGCCTGCCGAGCCAGTTCGCGTTCGGTGACATCCTGGACGGTGCCCTCCATGCGGCGCAGCTGTCCGGACGCCTCATCGAGCGTGATCGTGGTTCGTGCCTCGATGAATCGTGTCTCCCCGCTGGGGAGCGTCACTGTGGTCGAGCGAAGAGTTGTTGCGCCGTGCGTGGCGTCATCCAGGGAAAGCAGTGTATCCAGGTTCGGTACCCGTGCTCGCAGGGCTTCCGTGCTCAAACGGGTGCGGTGCGACGTGCCTGCAGGACGCTTGCCGCTCCGGCGTTCCACGCCAAGCACCTGGTAGAACTCATCCGAACACCACCAACTGTCGTTGAGCAGGTCGAGTTCCCAGCTGCCGATGTGCGCGAGTGCCTGCGCGTTTGCCAGTTGGGCCTCGCTGCGCCGAAGCACCTCGGCGATCTCGAGTTGCTCGTAGACGTCCTGAACCGGCTCCGGGGCTTTGGGAGTTTGTGGGTAGTCGTCAGCAGACCGTACACGGTTGCGTTGCTCAGCCATCTCTCACATCCGTCTGCCAAGCATAACATTCCGCATTCGAGCCCTCGTCCCGGTGCAGTGGGAAGCGTCCAGCTGCGAACGACTCGTACCGAGCCGCTCAACGTTGACGTTCCGGCTACCCCACAAAGCTCTGCGAGGTTGCGCGAACGATACACGGTCGCCTCCCGTCGACCCACAAGCTCAATCGATGGAAGTCTGGGAACCTCTCAGGCGCCTCGTAGCGTTGACTCGAGCCAGGGAGGATCGCTCCGACAGGTCACGGGCGAGACCGCCCCCGTGATCGAGCACGAGGGGCACCGCTCTCGGTGCCCCTCGTGGTGTCGGTGACTACTGGTGCGAGTCAGTTCACGCGCTCCACGCGCACCGGGACCGGGCGGGTGATGGTGTTGAAGACGGGGGAGTGTCGCTGGGCCAGCGCGACCAGCTCGTCGAGTTCATCGTCGCTGCAGTCCGCTTCGATGTGCATACGGATCGTGATCTGCTCGTAGCCCACCGGCACTGAGTCATCGAGTGCGAGCAGGCCCTGGAGGTCGAGCGTGCCGGCCAGCTCCGTCGAGATGCGGCGGAGGTTGATACCGCGTGCGGAGGCGTGGATCACGGCGGTGGTCGTCACGCAGCCCGCCAGGGCGTGCAGCAGGAACTCAACCGGATTGGCGCCCTCGTTGTTGCCCAGCAGCACTGGCGGCTCACCATTGGTGAAGGTGAACGGCTCGCTGCGGGAGGTGTCCTCGGTACGCGCGCCGTAGAACCCCTGGATCATTGATCGGTTCTCGCCGCCCGAAATCCATTGGTTCTGCGCGCGGAACTCGAACCGCGCGATCACCGGATCACCCTTGATGGCCTCAACCGTCCCGAACATCGCCGCCTTGTTCAGGCCGTTGATCGTGTCAGTCTCGACCGGCTGGTTTGTCATGGTTGTCATCGTTCGTTCCTTTCATTGCTCTGCTCAGTGCTCCGGCCGCGGACCCCGTCTGCCGCTGGCCGTGTAGTGAGGATGGCAGCGCGGAAGCGGGATTCTAAGATGGAGTTCTGCCAAAATCGGTTCATTCATGCCATCGCGTGTGGGAACGGAGAACCCGATGTCGGACGCCAGGCAGAGCGTCGAGGTTGCCATCGTGGCGATCCCGGAAACCGCCGGATCAGCGCTCTACGGGATGGTGGATGTGCTGCTCGCGGCCGGGAATATCTGGCAGACACTCGCCGGCAGTGGCGAGCCGCATGCGCTGTTCGAGGTCCGGATCGTCTCGCCCGAGGCCGCATCATTCACCTGTGGCAACGGGATCCCCGTGCGGCCGGATGCGGCGGTGGCCGATGATCCGCACGCGGATGTGGTGATCCTGCCCGAACTCTGGCTCGGGCCGGACGAACACCTCCACGGCCGTCACGCCGAGCTGGTCGAGTGGGTTCGGCGCAAGCACCGCGAGGGCGCGGCGATCTTTTCGGCTTGCTCCGGGGCGATCCTGCTCGCGGAGACGGGGCTTCTCGATGGCTGCGATGCAACCTCGCACTGGGGGTACCGGGACCTGTTCGCGCGGGAGTACCCACGGGTGCGGTTCCGCCCGGAGCCGAACCTGGCGTTCGCGGACCCGGAGGGGCGTGTGGTGACCGCCGGCGGGACTACCTCGTGGCACGATCTCGCGCTCCACATCATTGCGCGGTACGGGGGACCTGCCGAAGCCATGCGTATCGCGAAGGTGTACCTGCTCAAGTGGCACGATGAGGGACAGCTGCCGTACCAGGCGCTGGTCCGCCGCCATCCACACGCAGACGCGGTGGTGCAGGCGACTGAGGACTGGCTGGGGGAGCACTTCCTCGAGAAGGATGCACTCGCCATCGCGGTCGAGCGCTCCGGCATCCCGGAACGCTCCCTGAAGCGGCGGTTCAAGGCGGCAAGCGGCTCGACGCTCATCGATCGCATTCAACATCTGCGCATCGAAGAAGCGAAACGGCTGCTTGAAGAGGGTCAGCACTCCGTCGATGACATTAGCTACGCGGCGGGATACGAGGATCCCTCGTTCTTCCGTCGGCTCTTCAAGCGCACCACGGGGATGTCGCCGAGTCAGTACCGGCGCATGTTCCAACCGGTGCGTGCCTCATCCGATCGCTAACACATCCGGGAGCCACTGCCGCCTGCCGGCGGACTCGAGATCCATGGCGTAGTCGCGCTACTGTGCGCGAGTCTGCGGCGTGCCTCGGCACGCTCGCGTACCTGCAGCCCACAGCACCGGGAGAGATGGAGAGCACGAATGACCGAACAACGCGAGGGCATGAACATCCTGAACCTGGAAGAGACCACGCAAGAGGAGGTGAACGCGACCCTCACGCATGTGTGGAGCTGGCGCGGGCCACTGTACGAGATGTACGCGGTGAGCCTGATGATGGATTACGCGCCGGACTTCGGGAAACTGCACCGATGGGGCTCTGACCTCTTCGGGCGGCCAATCCCGCACAACGTGGTCCTGCTCAGCAGCCAGAACATCCACAGCTACATGATGCTGGGCTGGGAGACGGGCATCCTCAACGAGTTCATGACCCTGCAGCGCAACGGGATGAACAAGGCACAGCTGATGGAGCTCGTGATGTTCTCGCAGCTCTACGCCGGGCCTCGAGGGTTGGGGCACGTCTTCCACGCCGTGGGCGACATGCTGCCGGCGTTCGCAGAGCCCGCCAACGCGCCGCCCGCGTTCCCGGAGGGCTGGGATGTGGATCCCGACGCGTTCAAGTCCGGGCTCGACCTCTCTACGCGCAAGATGACGGATGACGATGTCCGCAATCTGACCGAGTGGTACGAGCGCAACATGGGTTACCTGCCCAACTCGATCAGCTTCGGTATGAAGCACAGCCCGGAATACCTGAAGGTCAATCGCGCGAAGTGGGAGGTGGCGATCAAGACGCTGCCGAAGCAGATCGTGCCGTACCTGATGCTGCGCCACCACACGATCACCGGTTCGCGCGAGGGGCTGCGACAGGGCGCGCTGCTGGGCAAGTCCTGGGGCATCACGCCGGAGCTCATCGTGCAGGGCATCACCGCTACCACGATGTATTTCACGGCGCTGGAAGGCCTTGAAGTTGCGTACGACGCGATCGAAGACATCCTGGAGAACTGGGACTAGGCCGAAGCCCGTCGAGACTGACACACCCACACCGGACCTGCGGCCCACGGCGTGGCGCGGGACCGGTGTGGGCACGAGGAGTGAGCGTTGATCAAGACCATGAGCCTGCTGGTGCGTCGCGATGGCCTCTCGACGTCGGAGTTTCAGACGCACTGGCGTGACGTGCACGGTCCCATCGCGGCACGTGCGCCTGGCCTCCTTCAATACATCCAGTGCCATACCGCGCGCGACACCTACCGCGATGACAACCAGCCTCGGTGGGACGGGGTGGCGGAGCTGTGGTGGGAGAGCGAGGAGACGCTGGCGGCAGCTCGGGAGAGCCCCGAGTGGCAAGCGGTCCTCGAGGACGGCGCCCGCATCGTGGGGGAGTCACTGAGCGTCACGGCGGTGGAGCGCCCCATCATCGATGCGTTCCCCGATCCGGCGGATCGCGCGGGGATGATCAAGCGTATGGGCTTTCTGCGGCGTCGTGACGGGATGTCGGTCGAGGACTTCCAGCGGCACTGGCACGATGTCCACGCGCCGCTGGTCATCGCTGAGCTGACCACGATGCGACGCTACATCCAGGCACACGTCCGTACAGGTACAGCAGGCCCGGATCAGCCATCGGCCTTCGATGGCGTCGCGCAGTCGTGGTGGGACGGACCAGAGAACTCCCAGCTACAGACCGTCGCATCACCAGACCGTCCTACGACCCCGGCAATCGCAGACCTCGCCAACTTCGCAGGACGGTCCGAGGTCGGGACGCTCGCGACCCGCGAGGTGGTGATCCTCGCGGGCCCCGATAGGTAGTGAACAGGGGCTGTGCTACCCGGCCGCCGGTGGGCGGTTCAGCCTGCCGACGGGAGCCTCGATGCTCAGGTGCTCCTCGCGCGGCAGGTAACACTCGCGGTCGGTGCACGCCTGGTAGCGCACGGCGACACCGATGGTGACTGACTCCTGGTCCCCGATGTCTGACCGTAACGGGACGGCGATTTCTACCTGACCGCTCATTGCCTGAAACACGGCGTCGATCCCCTCCACCTGGAATGGATCGGAGGGCGGGAAGACTGGCTCCTCAGCCTCGACACCCTCGGGGAGATCCAGCTCGACCTCGACGGGGACGAAGCCGTCCGGGATCGGGTGCCCGTACACATGGAGGCCGGGATCGAGGTCGAGGCGCACGTAGAGAGCTACCCGCTGCGTTACGGTCAGCTGTTCGGAGCCCAGCACCGCCGAAATCCGGATTCCTTCGGCCTCCACATCGGCACTCGGATGCAGCGTGACATCGAGGTCCACGCCGAAGGCGTCCTTCAGCACAGATTCCGCTGCCGGCCGCGTGCGATAGACCTGGAAGAAGAGCTTCTCCGCGACGAGGCCATCCTCGTCAACGATGTACGACCCGGGGAAGGGGATGCCGTAGCGGTCCCCCTCGTGTGGCTCGATCAGAGTGTTGAAGATACCGAAGCGGCGAATAACCTCGGAGCCCTCGTCTGAGAGCAGCGAGTAGGTAATGCCTTGCTCCTCAGCGAAACCCGCGAGGACCTCGACGGAGTCATATGACACCGCGAAGACGCGGATACCGGCAGCCTCAAACTTGGGGAGCGCCTGCTGCAGCTGCACGAGCTGCGTACGGCAGAACGGTCACCAGCGGGCTGAGCGATGGAAGACCAGCAACGCGCGATGTCCCGCGCGGGCTTCGGAGAAGGTGACCTCCCGGCCATGCTGGTCCTGGAGCGTAAAGTCAGGGACTGCCTCGCCCACTTCGGGACCGGTCGGGAACCCCTCCGGCGGGATGCGCTGACCCGGTCGGAGCTCGCCTGGTTGCTGCGTCATCGGTCGCCTCATCTCCAGCACGACGCTTGAATCGTGATCCTGGGGGGAGACTAGCACGGGCCGTGCGACCCAGGACACCGAAGCACCGGTATCATGCCCGGTTGCTAGATACGGACATACCAGGAGGTCACCGATGGTCAACGAGCAGCCGATCCAGGACTGGGGCGCCTACCGCGCTGAGACGCGGAACTGGGGCCGCTGGGGTGACGATGATCACGCAGGCGCCATCAATCTAATCACCGCTGAGAAGCACGTGGAGGCGACATCGCTTGTGCGCAGCGGCCGCACCGTATCGCTGAGCCGCGCCTATCCGAAGCAGACGGCGCGTTACAACCCGACGCCCGCACAACACTTTATTCAGATCACGCCAGACCGAGGTGATGGCGGTGGCATGGTCGTCGACTACTACGGCTTTATGTACCACGGGCAGGCGATGACCCATATCGATGCCCTGTGTCACATCTGGGACGCCGGAGGCATGTGGAACGGCCGTCAGCCTGATGAAGTCCTCAATACCGGTGGCACGGCGTTCGCGGACATTACTGCCTGGAGCGACGGCATCATCACGCGGGGTGTACTCCTCGATGTGCCACGACACCGGGGCGAGCCGTATGTCACGCCCGAGCAGCCGGTACGGGACGAGGAGCTGGTTGCAATTGCCGACGCACAGGGCGTCGAAGTGCGGCCCGGCGATGCCCTGCTGGTCTACAGCGGCCTCGATGCCTTCCGTGCGGAGCGAGGCAACGAGGAGGAGCCCCGGCACCGCCCCGGCCTGCACGCCTCGTGCGCTCGCTTCATTCGGGAGCGCGATGTATCGATGTTGGTCTGGGACATGATGGATGCGTATCCGAACGAGGCCGACCTGCCGTGGCCGGTCCACGGGGTGCTGTACAATTACGGGGTTGCTCTGCTGGACAACGCGCTGCTGGAACCCCTCGCCGCTGTCTGCGCGGAGGAGGGGCGGTACGAGTTCATGCTCATGGTGCTCCCGCTCCGCGTCGAAGGCGGGACCGGGAGCCCGGTCAACCCGGTGGCAATGTTCTAGGTTGCGCTCAGGAACGCCCCTCGCTTGAGGACGCCTGCTGGTAAGCCTGCATGAATTCCTCGACAAGCCGAATGTGGTCATCGGGCGATGCGAGGCCCGCTCCCATCGTGTTCACGCTGTAGTGGGAGATACCGAGCTCAAGCCATCGCACGGCATCTGCTACCTCATCCTCGAGGGCACGACGACCGATGGCGCCGCGGACCGAGATCGGGAGGTCCGATAGGTCTCGCCCCACTGCAGCGCCGGCAGCCCGGATCTGTTCGAGCTGGGGCAGTACTTCCTCGGGCGTGCCGGGCTGTGGAATCCAGCCATCCGCCAGGCGGCCGATGCGATCGAGGACCCGATCTGCGTACCTGCCTGTGCCGCCGCCCATCCAGATCGGGATCGCTGATGATGGCATGGGGTTCAGTCCCGCCGCGAGCACTGAGTGGAATTCACCCTCAAAGGTGACGAGCGGCTCCGTCCAGAAGCGTCGGAGCAACTCGATCTGCTCCTCCAGGCGCCGACCGCGGGTGCGGAAGTCCACGTCCAAGGCCTCGTACTCTCGTTCATTCCAGCCGATGCCTACGCCGAGGCGGAACCGGCCGCGCGAAAGCACCTGCAGTATTGATGCCTGCTTCGCCACCAAGGCGGTCTGGCGCTGCGGCAGGATGATCACGCCAGTGCTGAATTCGATGGTGCTGGTGATTGCCGCGAGGTGCGCGAAGAGCAGAAATGGCTCATAGAACAGCGACTCGTGCGTATAGGGCCCGTTCAGAGGCCTCACTGCGGGGTCCGCACCGAGGATGTGATCATATGCCTCAATGTGCGCGTAGCCGGCCGCTTCAGCCGCGAGCGCATACCTGGTCAACGCATCCGGATCCGCGGTGATCTCCGTCTGCGGAAATACGACCCCTACGCGCATGCCGTGCTCCATTCATGATTCATGCCATCCGCCTCCGCAGTGTTCGAATGCGCAGTGCTCGGATACCGAGTGTCCGAACAGGGAGTGCGTTGCTAGTACAACATACCCGGGCTCATCGCGCTTCACCCGAGTTGGAGAACCCTTCGCTCAGATCCGTGGCATACATAGCATCATTGGCAGCGGGAATGACAACCTCTCATTCACCATCAATGCACAGGGTCTCAGTGAATATTTCAGGATCTGAAATCACCAGTCTGCCCCGATTTGAGTGTTGATTGTAATTACATATTGAGGAGAGCATTGCTATGATGACCGCGGAACTGATCGGGGCGGCATTACATGAGTCATGCCTCGCTAGACACGAGTAAGGATATTATTGCCATGGCAACAAGTAGTATCAGCGCGGCCCTCGCCGCTGTCGTCCAGGAGCGAGAGCGCCTCCAACAGGAGATCCGCAGCCTGGAAGCGCAACTGACCGAGGTTGACGCCGCCATCGCGTCCCTCGACCGGATCGCTCACGATGGTGCGTCGCGGGCAGGCGCCCGCAGCACGGGCCTACGCGGCCGGCCAGCCGGCCGACGCGCCCAGCAATCCGACGGCACTCGGGCCAGCGGGCAGGGCCGAACGACACCCACGATGGTGGCGCTCATTGAGTCGTACCTGGACGAGCAGGGCCGCGCGGCGATTCACGCTGACCAGATCCTCGATCATCTGCGGACACTGGACCGGGCGCCCAGCGGGAAGAATCCCAAGGCCACGCTACAGACCACGCTGGCGCAGCTCCAGAAGCGCGGGCGGGTCAAGAACATCGGCAAGAACCGCTGGCGCCTCGTGCGCACCGGCATCACGCGAAACGGTACTACCGCATCCGATAACGCCGAGGACGCAGCCGCGTAGGCAACGTCCGGACGCTATACCAAGAGACCCGCCCGCGGATACCGCGGGCGGCTCTCTACGTCATGCTGATCTTGATCTCCTAGAGCAATTCGCGCGCTCGGTCGCAGGTCTCCGAAATAGCCATGTAGGCGCGATCGGCCGAGCCAAGCTGGCCACTACGGGCGAAGGCCAGCGCGACCTGCATTCCTTCCAGGCACTCGCTCAGCACTGCGATGGCGACCTCTTGCTGGGCCACGGTGGTATCGCGCTCCTCGATGACGGTCACAGCTTCATCCAGGTCGGACTGTAGCGCGCTGAGGTCCTGGCGGAGCGAGACTACCTCGCCACTGAGTGTGCCCAGTTCCGCCTCACCCCCGCTCAACGCCACCTCCAACTCATCGAGAGCCGCGTTGGCTTCGGCCAGCTCGGCCTCCAGCGCGGCACCTGCGGACTGCGAGGCTTCCAGCTCTGTCGCCAGGCGGGACGACTCTGCCTGCATCTGTCCCTGGATCTGGCCCTGCTCAGCGAGCACCACATCGAGGCGCTCGCGAGCGTCCAGCGCGGACCACCAGGCGACCGCGAGCGCGATTGCCAGCACGACCGCGACGACGCCCAGGAGCAGCACACCGGAAGGCCCTCGACGACCCGCCATGCGGTTACGTGCCCGGGTCATCCACGCTCGGGGAGCTACCAGAGCTGAGCCTGCTGCTCCGGCAACGCCGGAGGGGTACGCGACTCGCATCGACCCGAGTGACCCACGAGCAGATTGCAGTGCGCCACGCACACCGCGCTCGTCACCCGAATCGACGGAATCGTTCTCATCGGCGGGCTGGGGGAGGTCTGCGCCACAGCGACTGCAGTAGTCCCACTCCTGGCGCAGGAGTGCCCCGCAATGCTGACACCTCAACACGGGTCGTGTCCGTTCTCGATCGATACGGCACGAAGCGAACCCGCGTAGTAGGGAGAATGCACGAAGCAGCGCCCGGTGAGCCACCGGCGCGATGCGGATTCGTACGTCCCATGCGCGCGCACGCCAAAGATGGCGAACGTGCATCCGGGCTCGGTCATGTCGTACGACCAGTCGTTACCCCGCCCGAGCCATATCCGACGCTACGCCGATTCTGTCAAGCAGGCAAGTGCGTGCGCGGCGGCCACGCCGTCGTGACTATGACGAATGGCCGGGTAAGATATCCCGCTGTACGAACTGATTCCGTCGTCATTGATTCCTGAAGCGAGGCCCCCGGGGATGCTGAAGCACCTGACATCCATCACCATCGCGATCTTGCTGGCAGGCTCACTCCTGACGGCAGGAGCGGAAGAGCCCGCGGACCCGCCGTCCCACTCGATGTTCACCGGGGCGGCGCCCGCCCCGGGAGCCGGGGGATTGCTGGTCACGTCGGCGTCGATCCAGGTGTCCCGGCTCGTTGAAGCGCTCGCGCATTCCGGCTGCACGGCAACGACCATCGCGATTAGCGGCCCGCAGGGCTGGGAGACGTACATCCCGGGAGCGCCTGATCGGGTGAACGACGGATTCCCGTCGAGGCTGGCCGCGGGCACGGCCTTCTTCGTGCGTTGCGCGCCCAGCGAGGCGGCGTTCACGCTTACGCTCCTGCACCACGATGGCGCGCAGTCTGCGCTGATCAGCGCCGGAACGGACCGCGCAGTGTTCGGGGGTATTGCTCGGTTCAAGACCGTTGTGGATCGTCTGCGACAGGAAGCGAACGCCACTACCGATGCGACCGTCTTGATCTCGGCCGGTGGCAACCTGGTGGCCCGGCCCGAGTTCAAGGCCAGTATCGAGGCGGGCGTGCCCTACTACGATGCGGTTGGTCTGAGCCGCATCGGATACGACGCGATCGTGCTGGGCAGCCAGGACTTTGACTTTGGGCCAGACGTACTCGAGAACTTCATCCGATCGTTTGGCACCAGCGTGCCGTTCATCAGTGCGAACCTCGAACTCTCCGCTGAGCCGGGGATGCAGGCGCTGGCCGATGATGGATGGATCGCACCCAGCGCGACCGTACGCCGGAATGGCATGCAGATCGGGATTGTCGGTGCGACCACACCTGAACTCTCGTACATCTCGAGCCCGCGCGATGTCGAGGTCGACATCGACGTTGCCGGGGCTGTGCAACGGGAGATCGATCGCCTCACCGGGGAGGGCGTTCAGATCATCATCCTCGCCAGCTTCTTGCAGGACCTGGCGCGGGACCGCGCGCTCCTCAGCCAGCTCCGGGACGTGGACATCGCCGTCTCCGGTGGCGCGGGGGATCTCTACGCGAACCCCGGCACCACGCTGATCCCCGGGGACGCGACCGCCGTCCAGGGGAGTTATCCGCAGTGGGCCGAAGATCTCCACGGCCGGTCGGTACCGCTCGTGGCGGCGCCCGGGCACTACAGCTACGTCGGGCGGCTGGTTGTCGGATTCGATGCGGACGGGCGGCTCACCTCGATTGATGTCGATGCCAGCGGACCGGTGCGCGTGTCGGGGATCGGCAGCGACGTTGCTACGCCCGACGCCTCCATCCAGGCACAGGTTGTCGAGCCAGTCCAGGCGGCGCTGCAGGAACTCGCATCGCGGGTCATCGGCACCTCGGAAGTTGCTCTCGATACGCGCATGGCGCCGGGCTTGCGCGCGTTCGAGACGAACGCAGGCAACCTCCTGGCGGATGCGATCCTGTGGCAGGCACGGGCGCTTGCCGAGGAGTTTGGCGCGACCTCGCCATCCATCGCGCTCATCAACAGTGGCGGGATCCGTGGCGACGCCCTGATCCCGGCCGGCACGCTGACGGAGTTGCAGACGTACGACTTTGCCCCGTTCGCGAGCTTCGTGAGCATCGTCGAGGAGATCTCGCCCGTTCAGTTGAAGCGGCTGCTGGAAACCTCCGTATCCCAGGTGGAGCAGCTCGATGGTCGCTTCGCGCAGGTCGCAGGCTTCTCGTTCACGTGGGATCCAAGCCGGCCCGCGATGACCGTCGATGCAACCGGGGATGTGACGTCTGACGGCAGCCGTGTCCGCGAGGTTGTACTGGATGACGGGACCGTGCTCGTACGCAACGGCACTCCGATTGCGAACGCGCCCTCAGTGGCGGTGGCGACGATCGACTTCCTCGCACGCGGGGGCGATCAGTACCCGTTCGATAGTGCGGAGTTCGAGACGCTGGGGGTCACCTACCGCCAGGCACTGAGCGCCTACATTCGCGAGGCGCTGGGAGGTCGCGTCACGGCATCAGACTACCCGGAGGGTGGCGAAGACCGCATCAGGCGCGAGTAGGCTGACGCGGCCGTTGAGGCTGGTGGTGCCGGGGGTGGGATTCGAACCCACACGACCGAAGTCCGCGGGGTTTAAGCCCGCTGCGTCTGCCGTTCCGCCACCCCGGCACGGGCGATGACCATGTGGAGAAGTATTACGCCTGACCGGTGAACCGCTCGGGCTCCGCTGGCATCGTCCCCGCACCGGCGAGGATAAGCCAAGGCGTGCTACCTGGCGCCCACTGCATAGTGCCGATCGATTCGGTGTCGTGCCAGCCATCGCTCAGTTCGAGTTCGACCGCTGTCCCATCGACTAGCCCGGGGATCAACTGTCCACGCCGGGGGACGAAGCCGCCGAACCATTGATGGTGCGATTGTGCGCCGGCTAACCACTCTTTCGTGTCGGGAAGCTGAATGCCG
>JBJHDC010000038.1:0-19594 GCA_050486345.1 Dehalococcoidia bacterium
GTGACTGGGGGCGGTCGTCCTGAGTTCGCCCGGTACTGTCGGGGCTTGTCAGGTGAGCCAGCCCATGTCGAAATCCTCGAGGGATTCGATGACGTGGTGGACGCCGGGTTGTGGGGGTGGGCAGTAGGGGGCGGCGCGGAGCTGGACGGTGGTCATGCCGGCGGCGACAGCGGAGGCGATGCCAGGGGCTGAGTCCTCGATGGCGATGGTGCGGGCGGGGTCCGCGCCGAGGCGGGCCGCGGTGTGGAGGTAGATGTCGGGGGCGGGTTTGCCGCGTTCGACCTCGCTGGCGGTGACGATGGTGGGGAACGCATCGAGCAGGCCGATGCGCTCCAGCGTGCGCTGGACCCAGCGGGGCGAGGACTGCGATGCGACGGCGATCGGGAGGTTGTGCTCCGCGATCGTCGCGATCAGCTGTTGCGCGCCTGCGTTTGCGACGAGGTCGACTTGTTCGAGGGCGCGGTGGGTGGCGTCGCTGGTGAGCTGGCGGAGTTCCTCGATGCTCTCCGGGCGCTGGTAGCGTTCCTTCATCCAGCGGAGGCTGACCTCGGTGGTGACGCCGATGGTCTCGATGTAGTCGTCCCAGGTGACGACGGCTGGTGCGAGAATCTGGCACATCGCCTGGTACCAGACGGTCTCGGTATCGGCGAGCACGCCATCGAGGTCGAAGATGACGGCCTGAACGGCGCGTTCATCGCCGGTCATCAGCGGACCTCGGTGCCCTCGATCTGGTGTTTGAGTGCCCAGAGGGAGTCGCGCAGCGCCTGCGCACGGTGAGGCCGGTGGACCAGCGTTTCGAGGAGCATGCCATGCGGGCCGCGCTGCGGGCGGTAGACCACCTCGACCGTGACGTGGCACTCGCGGGCACTCTCCATGTGCAGTGCCCAGGTCATGGAGCTGATGTCGCCCGTGCCCGCGTGCGTGTAGGTCACCGCTCCGCGCTCGCTGCCGTGGCGACGCAGCTGTCCGACCTCGCGCCGCGTGGGGAGTGAGAGCGTGAAGGTGATGCAATCGTCGTCTGCCTCGATGTCGTGGAAGTGATGCGAGAGCACGCCCGCGAGTGCGCCCGGGTCCGCGACGTGGCGGTGGATCTCGGGGAGCGCGGCGTGGATGTGCACGTCCTCGCGCACGGCGGTCGCGCCGCGGGGGATCCCCGGCTCGCTAGTCATCGTTGCCATCGTCGTCGACGTCATGCTCGCTGTTGTCCTCGGTTGGGCCGCTCTGCCGCTCGCGCATGGCGGGGAAGAGGATGACTTCGCGGAGGGAGTGCTCGCCGGTGATGAGCTGGACGAAGCGGTCGATGCCGATGCCGAGGCCGCCCGCGGGGGGCATGCCGTGTTCGAGGGCGTTGAGGAAGTCGTCGTCGGCGACCTCGACTTCGTCGTCGCCGGCGGCCTGCTTGGCAGCCTGCTCCTCCATGCGCACGCGCTGGTCTACCGGGTCGTTGAGTTCGCTGTAGGCGTTGGCGAGCTCGTAGCCGAGTGCGAAGAGCTCGAAGCGCTCCACGGTGTCGGGGGCATCCACCTTGCGCTTGGCGAGTGGGGAGAGCTCCGTGGGGTAGTCGAAGATGAAGGTGGGCTGGATGAGCTTCGGCTCGACGAAATTCGACATCAGCTCGTCAAGAATCGTGGCCCAAGATGCGCCCGGCGCCACGTCCACGCCGCGCTCCGCGGCCACACGTGCGAGGTCATCGCGGTCGCGGTGCTCACGGAAATCGATGCCGGCGTACTCCAGCAACGCACCGTGATACGTGGTGCGTGCGAACGGGGCCGCAAGGCTGACCTTCTCGTTCCCGTGCATCAGGTCCGTGCTACCGAGGACCTCGGTGGCGACGGAGCTGAAGAGCTCCTCGACCATCGCGGCGACATCCTCGTAGTCCGCGTAGGCCTCGTACGACTCGAGGAGGGTGAACTCCGGGTTGTGGCGGTAGGAGATGCCCTCGTTGCGGAAGACACGGCCGATCTCGAAGACCTTCTCGAAGCCACCCACCAGCAGCCGCTTGAGGTGGAGCTCCAGCGAGATGCGGAGGAAGAGGTCACGGTCGAGGGCGTTGTGGTGGGTGATGAAGGGACGCGCGGCGGCGCCGCCGGCGTGGTCCTGCAGGACAGGGGTCTCCACCTCCAGGAAGCCGCGGTTGAGGAAGAAGCGGCGGACGGCGGAGACGACCAGCGAGCGTTGCATCGCGATCTGGCGGGAGCGCTCGTTGGCGACGAGGTCGAGGTAGCGCTGGCGATAGCGAGTCTCCACGTCGTGGAGACCGTGCCACTGGTCGGGCAGGGGCCGCAGCGCCTTGGTGATTACGCGCCAGGCGGTAGCGGCCACGGTGACCTCGCCGGTGCGGGTACGGAAGAGCGTGCCGGTGACCTCCAGGAAGTCGCCGAGGTCCACCAGTTCCAGCTGCTCGAAGTCATCGAGGGCGTCGCGACGGAAGTGGAGCTGGATACGGCCTTCGCCGTCGCGAACATCCAAAAAGGCGGCCTTGCCCATCACACGCTGCGCGGTCACGCGGCCACAGACAGAGACCTCGATCTCATGCTCGGGCTCGCCGGCATCCTCGAACGCGGCGATTGCCTCGGCGGAGGTGTGGGTACGGGTGACGCGCGCGGGGTACGGATCGGTGAGCGCGAGCAATCGCTCTCGCTTGTCCAGCCGCTGGGCGAAGAGCTCTCGTTCGGAGGGCATGGCTCCAGTAACGCATATCTGGCCGGTACGCGCCCGGCGGGAAGGGCCTCGGAGAGTAAACGGCTAGGCAGTGCACTCCCGGAGGTCGGGGGAGATATTTACATAAACTCGATCGTCAGAGGCCTTCACTCTCCTGCACTGTGGCGGTACGGAGCCAGCATCCCAGTCCCCGTGCCGCATTCGCGGCGTCCTTCGACAGGCTCAGGATGAACGGGGACTGGGATGCTGGCGCCATGACGTGCTCCGGTGTCGTGGGGTCAGCGAAGGTTGGAGGTCTGGCTAGGCGATCGAGGTGACCGTGTACTCGATTTCGCCGGCGGGAGCCTTGATGAGGACCTTATCGCCACGCTTCTTGCCCAGGAGGGCGCGGCCCATGGGGGACTTGTGGCTGATGCGGCCCTCCGTCGGGTCGGCCTCGGTGGGTCCGACGAGCTGGAATTTGCGGCTCTTGGCGGTGCCCTTCACCGGCTTCACGGTGACCGTGGAGCCGACCTGGACTTCCTTCGATTTGCGCGCGGAAGCTTCGTCAATGACGGAGGCCTGCTCCAGGATGCGCTCGATCTCGCTGATGCGACCCTCGAGGAAGGCCTGCTGATTCTTGGCATCCTCGTACTGGGCGTCGAGCTGATCGGGGCCCAGCTCCTGGGCGTCGCGGATCATCGCGGCGACCTCGGCGCGTCGTACCGTTTTCAGTTCGTGCAGCTCCTCATTGAGCCGCTTCAGCCCTGCTGCGGTCAGGAGTACTGGCTCGTCGGGCATAGTGGGATCCTCGGACCGGGGCGCAGGTGAGCCTCACGCTCAGCCGATGCGCTCGACCGGTAACTGCCGCACGCGATTCCCGTCCGTTTGAGACGGCAGGGCGTCTCGTGCGGTGCTATGAAATAGACAACGCGGACCCAACCGTTCCCGGCGGGTCCGCACCTTGAACGGATACGATATCAGAAGCAGGGATAGCCTGTAAAGGAAAGCGTACGTCTGTTCGACTGCATGGTTGGGCGGATGCGCGAGTGTGCGCCAGTGAATGTGCATGCGCCTATGCCGTATAGGCGTGGCACGATGATAGACTGAGCCCGGCGGGGTCGGGGCCAAGGGTCCCGATTGGAGTGAACCTTCATTCTCACGAGTCGTCCAACTCGGCTGCTACCGCTGCTCGCCGTCGTTTTCGCCGCTGCCCTGGGTGGCGGAATCGTGGGCGCACTGGTTGGCGTGCGCCTGGACGGCGCGGAAACGGTGACTCCCACCCCCGCAGCCACGTCCGCTCCCACCATGCAACCTGCTGAGGGCGATCGCGTCCGCCGTGCGATCGATCGCGCGCTGCCCGCCGTCGTGACGGTGGTGGCCGATCTCCCATCCCGCGAACTGGATGGAGGCGCCATCCTCGAGTCGCAGAACATCGGGTCCGGCATCGTCCTCTACGAGGATGGCACGGTGATCACGAACTACCACGTGATCGCGGGAGCTGAGGAGATCACCGTGGTGCTCTCCACGGGTGAGCGCCGGCCCGCGGAACTGATCGCGGACGACTCGCCGTTCCGTGACCTCGCCATCCTCGCGATTGAGCCGGGAGGGCTGAGGGCGGCGGAGGTTGGCGATTCGGATGCGCTGCTCCTGGGTGACCGGGTGGTGGTGATCGCAGGTGGGCTCGTTGACTTCCGGAACCAGGTCAAAGTGGGGGTGGTCTCCTCGACAAACGTGGCGCTGCCGCGGACGGGCCTGATCCTGGACGGGTTGATCCAGACGGATGCCGCCGTGAACCATGGTGATTCCGGCGGCGCGATGGTGGATCTGGATGGCCGGGTGGTGGGGTTGATGACCACAGTGGTACGCACACAGCCCAGCGGACAGATCGTGGAGGGCGCTGCCTTCGCCCAGCGGCTCGATCAGATGCTGCCCACTATCGATGCGGTCCGGAGCACCGGCGTGAATCCGCGGGGGCGGCTGGGCTTTGAGCGTCCCGGGGTACAGCACCTGGCGCTGGATGCGGAGCTCGCGAGCGACATCGGCGCGCCCGTGAGCCAGGGGGCTGCCATCATTGATGTGGTGCCGGGAAGCCCGGCCGACGAGGCGGGGATCGTGCCGGGCGATATCGTGGTGGCCCTGGCAGGCCAACCGATTCGATCCGACTCCCCACTCGTGAACCTGCTGGGCGCGGTGCCCGCGGGGGCGCAGATTGAGCTGGTGGTACTCCGTGAGGGTATCGAACAGACCATCATTGTCTCACCACGGCCGGCCGCGCTGACGCGGATCGGGGCCGGCTGAATGCCGGCCGTGCGAGGAGTGACCGCATGAACGAAGAGCCTCGACCGCCGCGCCCCCCGCGCCCGAGCGATCCCCCTCGCTACGCGCCCGTGGTCTTTGATGACACGGCCGAGTACGACGACGAGCCCTACAGCTACGACGAGTACGACGACTTCGATGAAGGACCGGTAGGCGGGGAGCCGCCTCCGCCCCGACCGCCGCGTCGAGGTGGCCGCGGTCCGGGTGGCGGCGGGCGTGGCTCCGGCGCCGGTGGCTACGCGAGCGACGCCGGGCTGTTCCGGGTGATGGCGCTAATCGCCTTCCTCGGCTTCGTGATCGTTGCGCTCGTGCTGCCGTGGTCGCCAATCTCCGTCGTGGGCGGCGGCGGTGGGAACGGCGATGACATCGAGGCGCGCGAGCGCAGAGACCTGCCGAACCTGCCGCCCGGCCTGATCGCCCTGAGCAAGATGTATGACATCACCGTCCCGGAGGGGATGGAGGGGCCGTGGACGATCGACGTGCAGCTGGACGAGCGCACGGATGACCCGCGCAACATGGCGTACTACTCGTACGAGGATGGCCAGTGGCAGCGGTTGGCCTCGGTGGAGCTGGTAGGGGACGGGCGCAGCGTCTCCGGTGTGCTGAGCGAGGCGCCGGGATCTATCGCGGTGCTGCGCCGGGAGCTGACGGCGGCATCGCTCGGCCTGTTGGTCAACGCGGGTGAGCAGCCGGACTCCGCAGCCCTCAACGGCGCAACGGCGCTAGCGGTACGCGGGGCGGTGGTCCTGCCCAGCGGTGAGCTGGACATCGACGCGGACGGCGTGGGTGACTCGCGCGGCGGCGCCGGTCCAGTGCCCGTCTTCCTGGGCATCACGGGTGAGGCAGACGCCGTGCTGGCCAATCCGGCGACGCTGACAGCGCACGTCGAGGCCATCGCGGCGGCCGTGGAGGATGGTCAGTACGGCGGGGCCTACCTGGAGTACTCGAGCATCGCTGCGGGCCAGAGCGTGGCGGTGAGCGACCTGGTAGCTCAGCTTACGGAGCGGTTGGGCGATGACCTGGGCGTGATCGTGGGGATACCCGCGGAGGGCGGGAACTCGTATGACTGGGCGGGCATCATCGAGGGTGGCGCGGGCATCTGGCTGCTGCCCCCGGCGGATGTGACCGCGTACTACCAGCAGATCGAGAACCTGCTCGGGGCGCAGCTGAGCGCCGGCGTGAACCTCTCGCAGGTGTCGCTCGTCGTCGATCGGCGCTCCACGCAGAGCACCGCCGCGGGGATCTCCAAGATCACGCTGCAGGGTGCGCTCACGGCGGCGAGCGCCGTGGACCGGGGTATCGAGGGCGGCATTAGCACGGGCGACCCGGTCACGCTGCGCGCCGTGAACCTCGTCACCAATCCCGCGGGCCCCTCGCTACGGTGGGACCCGGCGACACGCACGGTGACCTACTCCTATGACGCGGGCGACGGGCAGCGCGACATCTGGATCGAGAATCGCTTCTCGTTCAGCTTCCGCATGGAGGTGGCACAGCGGTACGGCCTCGGCGGTGTGGTGGTGGACGCCGCCTCCGCGAACCCGCAGCTACCGAACGTGTGGGACGCCGTCATCGCCTTCATCGAGGAAGGCGAGATCGCGCTGGAGCAGCCGTTCGGGCCGTACCTGGTGCCGTGCTGGGAGGCCTCCGCCGGGGAGATCGAAGGCGCCGCTCCGTGCTGGCAGGGCACGGAGGCGGAGGACTCGGTGGTGTGGCGCGCGCCCGCGCAGCCGGGGGCCTACGACATCCGCCTCATCGTCTCGGACGGCACGATGTTCGTCGCGCAGGAGCTGGCGCTCAACGTGGCGCAGGAATCGCCGACCACACCGGAGCCCACGCCGACGCCCGAGCCGGAACCAACCGAGCCGCCTGAACCAGAGCCGACCGAGCCACCGGAACCGGAGCCGACGGAACCCCCGGAGCCCGAGCCAACCGAGGAACCGGAGCCCACACCGACCGACGATCTGCCGCCGGGACCCGCGGGTGACGATGACGACGAGTAGCCGGGATGGATGAGCCTCGCGCGGCAGGCTGTGAGGAGCAGTGATGCGTGTGATCGCGGGCAGCGCCCGTGGGATCGACCTGAAGCGCCCGAAGTCGTCCGGCACGCGCCCGACGACAGGGCGTCTGCGCGAGTCGCTGTTTGCGATGCTGGAGTCGGCCGGGGTCGACTTCTCGCGGGTCCTCGATCTCTATGCGGGCAGCGGCGCGCTGGGCATTGAGGCGCTCTCCCGTGGCGAGGGAACGGCGACCTTCGTGGAGGTTGACCGGCGCGCGGCCGCGATCATCCGGGAGAACCTGGAGCGCACGCGCTGTACGGAGCGCGGCGAGGTGGTGGTGGCGCGGGTGAGTCGCTGGCATCCCGATGGCGATGCGAGTTACACGCTGGTGGTGGCGGACCCGCCGTATGGCCTTGAGAATCCGTGGGACGAGATCGCAGAGGCGATCGATGGGGCGCTCGCGCCTCACGCGGCGATCGCCGTGGAGCACGATGCGCGTCACGAGCCGCCGCACTCGCTGGCGGGCGTGCCACTGGCTCAAGACCGCCGGCAGGGCGCGGGAGCTGCGGCAGTGTATCGTCCAGAGCATCTTCGTGAGATGCGTGTCGCTGCTGCGCGGGCGGCGTCCGCAATCGATGACCGCATAACCGAAGGTGCTGAAACGAACGAAGCAGACTGACTCGGAGGCTCCGCATGACTGTCGCACTGTACGCGGGGCGGTTTGACCCCGTAACCAACGGCCACCTGGACATCGTCCAGCGCGCGGCGACCATCTTTGACGCGGTGGTGATTGGGGTGGCGGAGAGCCGCTCCGCGACCTTCTCGTTGGAGGAGCGCATGGAACTGGTGCAGGGTGCGGTCCAGGACGCGGGTCTGTCCAACGTACGGGTGACCTCGATTGCCGGGCTCACCGTGGACGAGGCGCGCGCGCAGGGAGCGCAGGTGATCGTGCGCGGGCTGCGTGCCGGTGACTTCACGTACGAGTTCGATATGGCGCTGATGAACCGGCGCATGGCGCCCGACATCGAGTCCGTGTACTTGATGACCGCGCTGGAGCACCTGTTTGTGAGCGCCACGCGGATCCGGGAGCTGGCAAGTTTCGGGCGGGACGTGAGCGAATTCGTGCCGCCGTCCGTGAATCGTGCGATTCTTGACCGATTCCAGCCACCTGCGTCGGAATAGTCGATACATCGAGGAGGCGCACATGGACCTGTTACACCTGGTCGACCGCCTGGAAGAGCTGATTGCCGGGGCGCAGAAGATGCCCATCGGCAATCGGGCTATCGTCGATCGCCGTCGCATGCTGGACCTCATCGATCAGATGCGGGTGGCTGTGCCGGAGGAGGTGCGGGAGGCGCAGGAGATCGTCGCCAACCGCGAGGAGATCCGGCGGGACGCCGAGGAGGACGGCCGCATCATCATCGCGCGCGCGGAAGAGCGCGCCGCGCGCCTCACCGAGCAGCATGAGATCACGCAGGCCGCGCATCGGCGGGCGGAAGAGATCGCAATCGAGGCGGAGCAGAGCCTGGAGATGCGGCTGGACGAGGTGAACCGCGACATCCAGGATCGCATCCAGGAATCGCGCCGCATCGCTCGCCAGCAGATGGCCAGCGCGGACGACTACGCGCGGGAGATGCTGCAGCGGCTGGAGCAGCAGTTGCAGACCTTCGTCGGCTCGGTGCAGGCGGGCATCCGCGAGCTCGAGCCTGAGCCGGAGGAGGAGCCCGCACCCGTGGCTGCGCTCGACGACGAGGACGGCCGTTACGACTTTGCGCAGTACGGCACCGAGGCGGCCGCGGCGCAGCCCGAGCCACTGATGCCGGACCCGCGTGCGGTCAACATCGGAGCGCCTGTGCCCGCCGATCCGTCTCCATGGCAGCCGGACCCCCGTGCCGAGGATGCGCCTCCGCCAGCGGAGCCGGGGGCAGAACTCCGAGCCGAGTCATGGCGTGAGTCAGAGTCGGAGGAGCGGCGTCCTCGGGACCTGCGTCCGGCGGAGCCGTACGAGGAGCAAGAGCTGGAGAACCTGCTCGACCGGCCGGAGGTGCGAGCGGTCATCGATGACTTCAGCAATGAGCACCTGGACGACGACCCGATCCTCTATCCGACAAAGGATGAGGATGAGGGACGACGCGGGGAGACGTAGGTCCTCAACGCCTGGTCGAGGGAATACACAGAAGCGGCCCCGCGGGGCCGCTTCTGGCGTCTGTGTCGTGAGGCTGATGGTTAGCGCTCAGCGTCGCCGAAGCGGTACTCCTCGGTGATCTCGTCCAGGCGCTCCTTGACGTCGTCGGGGAGGGCCTCCTTGGCGGCGCTGATGGAATCGCCCAGCTGCTCCGGGCGGCTCGCCCCGATGATCGGTGCGGTGATGGCGGGGTTCGCCAGTACCCAGCCGATTGCCATCTGCGCCATGGGCAGGCCGGCCTCGTCCGCGACCAGGCGGATGTCCTCCACCGTCTCGAACTGGCGGTCGTGCCAGTAGCGCTCCTGGTAGCCGCTGCCCGCCCAGCCGAGGGTGAAGCGGCCCTCGGTGACGGTCTCCTGCTTGTGCTTCCCGGTGAGGAGACCGCCTGCCAGCGGGTTGTAGGGGATCACCGCGATGCCTTCCTCGGCGGCGTACGGGAGGAGTTCCCGTTCGAACTCACGGAAGAGCAGGTTGTAGCGGGGCTGGACGGAATCGAAGCGCGTGAGGTGCAGAGCCTCCGCCTTCCCGTTGGCACGAGCCAGCTGGTAGGCGAGCCAGTTGGACACCCCGATGTAGCGCGCGCGGCCGGAGCGCACCACGTCCTCCAGCGCCCGTAGGGTCTCCTCGATCGGTGTCTCGGGGTCATGGCCGTGGAGCTGGTAGATGTCCACGTAGTCCGTCTGGAGGCGCTCCAGGGAGGCATCGATAGCGTCGAGGATGTGCTTGCGGGACGCCCCGCGGTTCCAGCGTTGCGGGCCCATGGGGGCGAAGCACTTGGTGGCGACGACGTAGTCGTGCCGCTTGCCGCGCATCCACTTGCCGATGATCTCCTCGGTCGCCCCATTGTTGGGCCCGCCCAGCGGGTAGACATCCGCCGTGTCGAGGAAGGTGATGCCGCCTTCAGCAGCGCGGTTGAGGATCGCGAACGACTCCTCCTCGTCGCACTGGAAGCCGAAGGTCATGGTGCCCAGGCAGAGCTTGGAGACCCAGAGTCCTGTGTTGCCGAACCGAACATGATCCATTGCTGCTCCCTCGTGCTTCGTGCCTCGAAGTGTCTCGCGGTGTCCGACTGCGTCGCGCAACGCGTTCAGCGCCGCCTCAGCGGACAAGCATAGCGGGCCCACGGGAACACACGAGTATCGCTGGGCCGAACTCACGCCGTTGTTGGTGGGCGCCCGCGTGGGTTGTGTGCGTCAGTCAGCCTGAGTGTTGGTGCTCGGGAAACGGTCAGGGTTGGTGTGGTGGACCCGAGGGGGCTCGAACCCCTGACCTCAACACTGCCAGTGTTGCGCTCTCCCAGCTGAGCTACGGGCCCCAGAAACGCAGGCAATCCCTGGCGATTCCAGCAAGCGGTCCCCGGTTGAGCGGGGTGCCACGTGAGATGGGTGACGGCGCGCCGCCGCAGGCGCGCGTCACCAAGTGGCGGGTGTGTGAGCAGAGTGTAGGCCCGGCCTCAACGGAGGTCTAGGGGTTCAGGCAACGAATTATGGAATTCTTGTCGGTGCGTTCGTTAGGCATTATCGAATCTGCCGGCGTACGTATTCTGCTCCGATTCGATGATTTCGCGCGCGAGTTCGGGATAGTCGGTGGTGATGGCATCAACTCCGAGCGCTACCGCGCGTCCGATCGAATCAGCGTCGTTGAGCGTCCAGCAGCCGACGAGCAAGCCCCGCGCTCGGGCGTGCTCGATCAGTGCGGGACCGAGGGCTTCGTGCTGCGGATTGAGGCCGTGCAGGCCGAGGGAGGCCGCGATGCGGATGGCGTCCGGGAGATCGAGCGGCATGTGCCCCCTGAGCTCCGGGTCGTTGCGCTCCGCTAACAACGGGTGTGGCGCCACGCTCAGGAAGACGAGCGATCGAGGACAGAGCGCGCGGAGCAGTGCGGCGTCCTGCGGTGGGTGAGCGGTGAACCACGTCCAGCGCTCGGCCTGGTACCTGCGCACGACCTCGGCGATGGCGGTCTCCAGCCCGCGGATGGGGAGATCGATTTCCAAGGCGCAGCGGCCATCGATGACCGCGATCGCTTCGGCGAGCGTTGGGATTGACTGCGGTGTCACCCGTCCGTGCAGATCGTTGATGCGGAGCTGTTGGACCTCGGCCAGTGAGACCTCGGCGACGGGACGCGGGTCGCCGGTGGTGCGCTCCAGCGTTTCGTCGTGGAGCAGCACCAGCGCACCGTCGCGGGTTGCGCGCACATCGACCTCGATCGCGTGTGCGCCGTCGCGGATGGCGGCCTCGATGCCTGCAAGGGTGTTCTCCGGTGCGTTGCCGGCGTTGGTGCGGTGCGAAACGACGAGGGTGCGCATCGGCTCTGGCTGCGTGCTATGGGCGGAAGAAGACGTTCGCGCCGGCGACCGCGTCCCAGATCGATTCTGCGAGGAACGGGCCGGGGGCTACCTGGTTGGAGGCCGTGGCGAGCAGCGACATGACGATCGCCCACGCGCCGAAGCCGGCAACGTTCGCGAGGATCACTGGTCCGCTGCTCACGCCCGCGGTGCGCTCAATCGCCACCTGGGTGAGACCGATCCAGCCAGCAAGCGCGAACAGTCCGATGCCGAAGGAGATCGAGGGGATCGCCATCAGCAGCCCGACCGCCAGCGGCAGCGACGCGAAGCCGGCCGCGCGGATCAGCTGGTCCACCGGCAGCGTGATGTGGCCAAGGCGCTGGAGGACTGCGTAGGCGACGAGGAGCCAGAGCAGCCAGCCGAAGACGCCGAAGAGCGAGCCAAAGATCACGCTCTTGAGGAAGACCGCGCCCTGATCACCGAAGCCCGCGATCACCCACCAGAACCACCCTCCCAGTGCGAGGAGCAGCATCCCTCCCGCGACCACGAAGATGGCCGGCACGGTGGCGCTGCTGTCCGTGCGTACCTCATCCAGCACGTCCAGATCCAGGCGCGCGAGACGGCGGAGGCGCGTGATAGTGGTACCGATGATCGAGGTTGGCATGGAACCCTCCGCGCGTTCGCTGCGCGCGCTGCTCAGAGCTTCAGAGCATGGCGCCGGGGGAGGGCGGCAGCCGTGATCGGATTCTAGCGTGATCCGGAGTGTTCCTCACCGTTCGGTTGGGCGGATGTCAGAGCGGCCGGCGAGACGGGACGCCTGGCCGGCGCGGGAAGCGGTCATCGAGCGGCCCGGTGCGCCGCACGAGGAGCACCGTTTGCGGCGGGACGCCGTCCGGTACTGGGAGCGGCACCGGGTCCAGTACTGTGCCGCCGAGCAGCGTGATGCCGTGCGCGGCCTCCTCGAGTTCCGCAGCGGCGCGGCTGCCCTTCGGCGCCGCGAGCACACCGCCTTCACGGAGCAGCGGCAACGCGTATTCCACCAGCACGGGCATCGCGGCGAGCGCCCGCGCGACCACGAGATCGAACGAGGCACGCAGTGCGGGGTCTCGTCCGGCCTCCTCGGCGCGCGCGTGCACGACCTGGACGTCCGGTAGGCCGAGGGCATCCGCGGCCTCTCGGAGGAAGGTACAGCGGCGCTCCTGCGATTCGATGAGGACGACCTGGAGGGATGGCTCGGCGATCCGCATGGGCAGGCCGGGGAAGCCACCACCGGGACCGAGATCGGCGACGCGTGCGGGTGTGCCGCGCAGGAGGATGCCGGTGTCGCGGAGCGCGACGAGTAACGCGAGCGACTCACCGAAGAGGCGGCGCTCGATCTCTTCGGGATCGCTGATTGCAGTCAGGCCCGCGCGCTCGTTGCCGGCCTGCACCAGGTCGAGGTAATGCGCGAAGGTCGCCTCGGCTGCTGCGGGCAGATCCAGGCGCAGGCGGTCGAGCTCGGCACGTAGCGCGGGGAGTGGGGACGGTTCCACGTTGACACCTTCCACCCGATATCTTCTAGACTGAGGTGGCAGCGGTACTACCACACCGGGTCCCTCGGCCGCCTCACGCGGTGGCGGCCTCGAATCATCTTCACCTGCTGCGGCTGTATAGAACGAGCGGGAGGCCGCCCGATGGCGGAGCCTATCACCGCGAGCGACGCGCTCGCCCACTTCGAGAATGCATACCAGGCAGAGGCTGAGAAGCTGGAGCTTCCGGCGCTGGCGCACTTCGTACAGCACATTGGCATGACGCGGCCGATGCGGGAGGTGCAGGCGTCCGATGTCGTCGCCTACGTGGAGGCGCACACGGACCGTTCTGCGGCGCAGAAGGAGCCGCTGCGTGCCTTCCTCGCGTACTGCTCGCGGTTGGCCTTCACGGAGGAGAACCTGGTCCCCGCGCTGGAGCTCGGCCCCGGCGCCGGTGGGTCGCGTGCGGGCGAAGGCGCGAATGCGGAGCTGGGCGGTGCGGCGTTCTACGTCACGCTGGACGGGCTGCGCACGATCGAGGCACAGCTCGCGGAGCTGAAGGCGCGCCGTCCCGAGATCGCGCTGAAGCTGCGCGAAGCGATGGCGGATAAGGATTTCCGCGAGAACGCCCCCCTGGACGCCGCGCGTGATGAGCAGGCGCACCTGGAGATGCGCGTGCGTGACCTGGAGGAGAAGCTCCGCAACGCCGTCATCATGGACGAGGAGATGAAGGGCGGCCGTGCGAACGTGGGCTCCGTGGTGAAGGTCCACAACCTCAAGGCGGATCGCGAGCAGACGTTCACGCTGGTCAGCCCGACGGAGGTGGATCCGTCCGCCGGCAAGATCTCGATTCAGTCGCCGATGGGCGTGGCAGTGATGAACCATGTCGAGGGCGACGAGGTGACCGTTGACGCGCCTTCCGGGCCGATCACCTTCCGCATCGTGGGGATCGAGGGGTAGCGCGGCGCTCCGTCCGGTTCGTCCCTGACGTTCGCTCGCTTGCTGGTTCGCGGCTGTTCACGCCTGTAGGGTGAGGGCATGGTGAATTCGCGTGACGTGCGTCCGGAAGCCGAGACTCGCCCTGATCCCTCGACGGTCATCTCCGCGCGCGGCCTGGTCAAACGCTACGGCGACCTCGCCGCGCTGAACGGCGTCTCTTTCGATGTCGAGCCCGGCGAGGTATTCGGCATCCTGGGCCCGAATGGCGCAGGCAAGACCACGCTCGTCGAGATCCTCGAAGGCCTGAACACAGCCACCGAAGGCAGCGCGACGGTGCTGGGCATCGACGTGGGTCGTGACCCCGTGGCGGTGAAGCGCCGGGTGGGCGTGCAGCTGCAGGCCTCCTCCTACCACCGCTATCTGACGCTGCAGGAGATCCTGCAGCTCTTCGGATCCTTCTACCCGCGCCGCGCGGATCCGCTCGAACTCCTGCGCCGTGTGAACCTCGAGGACCGCGCGGGGGCGCGGATGCGCACGCTGTCGGGCGGCATGCAGCAGCGGTTTAGCATCGTGGCGGCGCTGGTCAACGAACCGGAGTTGGTGTTCTTCGATGAGCCGACGGCAGGGCTTGATCCGGATGCGCGGCAGGACCTGTGGGACCTCGTGCGCGAGGTGCGCGCGGAGGGCGCGACCGTGGTCCTGACGACCCACTACATGGAGGAGGCAGAGGCGCTCTGCGATCGCGTGGCAATCATGAGCCGCGGCGAAATCGCGGCCTTGGATACACCTCGATCGCTGGTACGTGCTCTCGAGGTGCCGTACCGCGTGACCGCAACAACAGCGAGGCCGTTCGATGTCTCCAGCCTCGCCGCGAGCGAAGTCGTTGAACGGGTCGATGTCGCGGAGACCGCGGACGGCTACGAGGTCCGCCTGCAGGTGCGGGAAGCGCCGGCAGCGGTGACGCTGCTCACCGGGGCGGCAGAGGAGGCAGGGGTCGTCCTGGCTGACCTCACGATCATCCCGGCGACCCTCGAAGATGTCTTCCTCGCTACCACCGGGCGCGCACTGCGCGGTTCGGCGAACGGCGGCGGTGAGCCAGGGGCGGCCTCGTGATCCTGTTGCTGGGTGCGAGCCTGAAGATGATCGTGCGCGACCACCAGGCGGTGTTCTGGGCGCTCGCCTTCCCGCTCATCTTCCTGGGGGTTTTCCGGCTGTTCTCGTTCGATCAGGCAGGCACCGCAGAGCTCATCGTCTCTATCGACCCCGACACGCCGCGCGCCATCGCGCTCGTCGATGCACTGGAGTCGGTGGAGTTCCTCGAGGTCTCCGTCTCGCCGGGACTGGACGAAGCGGGCGCGCGTCAGCTGCTCGATGACAACGACGCGCACGCCGTCTTGCTGGTCCCCACCGTGCCGATGGACCAGCAGGCGCAGGCGCTGCTGCTACATCGCATCAACGACCCGATCGGGGCGTCCACCACCGTGGCGGCGATCTCCTCGGTGGTGGACCAGGTGAACCTTGCGCTCACCGGCGTCCCACGATCGATCGAGATGGTGGAGCAACGGACGGAGGGCGAAGGGACGACCTACTTCGAGTTCCTGGGGCCGGGCATCATCGGGATGTCGCTGATGCTCTTCGCGACCATTAACCTCGCCGGGTCGCTCGCGCGCTACCGGGAGGAGGGGGTGCTGCGCCGCATCCGCGCGACACCGCTGCCGGCGTGGCGATTCTTCAGCTCCGTGGTGGGTGCGCACCTCATCGTGACGCTGGTGCAGCTGGTGGTGCTGATGGGCATCGCGGAGATGCTGGGCGCGAATGTGCTGCGTGGGGGGGTGATGTTTCTCCTCGTGGCGCTCTTTGGCACGCTGATCTTCCTGAACATCGGCGTGATCGTGGCCGGACGGGTGCGGAGCCGCGGCGGGGTTGAGGGCGCCGCGAACGCGGTGACGTTGCCAATGATGTTTCTCAGCGGCTCGTTCTTCCCCACGGATTCACTCCCGAATGCCATCCAACCGATCGTGCAGGCGCTGCCACTCACGCACATGCTCAGCGCCCTCCGCGGCCTCACGATCGATGGCGAATCGATCGCCGCGCAGGGGCCAGAGCTGCTGGCGATGGCTGCGTGGGTAGTGGTGACGTTCATCCTCGCGCGGTGGGCGTTCTCATTCTCGGATGCGTAGCGCCAGGATCCGCCTCGGTCAGCCGCCATTCGCGACGGTCCGTGCTGGTGCTAGGATCGATCGTGCTGGCGAGGAGTCCGTTTGTGACAACTGACGCTCCGATCGATATCGGCTCATTGATCACATCCACACCCGACATACACGGCGGTGCACCGTGCATCGCAGGCACGCGTGTCCCGGTGCACGAGATTGCGATCATGCATCGCGATGGCGCCTCCGTGCAGGAGATCGGGGAGCAATTCCGGGTGCCAGTCGGTCACGTGCATGCGGCCGTCGCCTACTACCTCGTGAACCGCGAGCGGATAGAGGCTGAACTTGCTGACTCCGATGCACTCCACGCGCAGATGATGCAGGGAGATCTGCCACCTCGCTTCTGAGATAGCGGACCTTGCGTTGGGAGTTGGGTGTTCCGACTGTATCTGGATGAGGATGTGCGCCGCGACCTCTTGCTCGCACTCCGGGACCGTGGCATCGATGTCATCAGCGCCGCTGAGGCCCAGCGTCGCTCAAAGTCAGATCTGGACCAGCTTCTCTTCGCAACCTCTGACCACCGGACTCTCGTGACCCGAAACGTCCGTGACTTCGCGATTCTTCATCGTCAGACCATTGAAGCGGGCGAGACGCACGCTGGGATCATCGCGATCACACGTCAGCGCTTTGCGCCGGGCGAGTACGCCGACGCGCTTGTTCGCCTCGGCGAGCAGCTTGGCCCGGAGGAGCTGACAAACCGGATGGAGTATCTGGGCCTCTGGCTCTAGCCGCGGCTTCTGCCAGATCCGCTACCCGAACAGCCCCTGGTCCACCACCATCGCGGCGAAGAGGAGCGCGAGGTAGAGCGTGGAGTAGCGGAACATCTGCCGCGCCTCGGTGGCGCCGGGGCTGCGCATGACGCGCCAGGCCGAGAGCAGGAAGCCAAGGCCGCCGAGGAACGCGACCGCGAAGTAGAGCAGGCTGAGCTCCATCACGACGCCGAAGATCAGCGTGACGGCCCACGTGAGCACGGTGTAGAGCGTGGTCTGGATCTTCGTCTGCCGCTCGCCCAGCACCACCGGCATCATGGGAATCCCGGCGCGCCGGTAATCCTCCGCCAGCGCGATGGCGAGGACCCAGAAGTGTGGCGGCTGCCAGTAGAAGACGATGAAAAAGAGCAGCAGGCCCTCCACCGTTACGCTACCGGTGACGGCAGCCCAGCCGATGAGCGGCGGCATGGCCCCCGCTACGCCACCGAGGACCGTGTTGTGCACGGTCTGGCGCTTCAGATACATGCTGTAGATGACCGCGTAGAACCCGAACGCTCCGAGTGCGAGCGCCGCTGAGATGGCGTTTACCGTGAGCCACAACCACAGGCCCGAGCCCAGCCCCAGCGCATAGCCGAAGATCGCGGCGTGTCGGGCGGGGATGCGTCCCGCCGGGACCGGCCTCGAGCGGGTGCGTTCCATGATGCGGTCGATGTCGGCGTCGTACGCCATGTTCGCCGCGCCCGCGCCGCCGGCGGCGAGGATGCCGCCGATGAGCGTGGCCACCACCAGCCACGTGCCGGGCCACCCGTCTGCAGCCAGCATCATGGCGGGGACGGTGGTCACCAGCAGCAGCAGGATGATGACGGGCTTGGTGAGGATGAGGTAGTCGCGCAGGAGCTGCGACCAACGGTGCTTCGGGGGGCCAATCGGAATCTGAGGAGCGGCGGCCGGATCGGTGATCGCAGGAGGCGCCGGACGGTCCGTGTCCGGGGGGAGGGCGTCGCTGTCGGTGGCTCCGCGGATGGTCATGCTACCTCGATGCTACGACCTCCGGCGCGCGCGAGCGATCCGCGAGGTCCGAGGCACGCTAGTGGGCCTCGGTCTCCTCCGGGTCGGCCGTGGTGCTCGCGGCCGGCGTGGCCGTGTGTGTCGCGCGGATGGACGATGCAGTCCCCTCGGCCTCTGCTTCGGCCAGGCGCTCCTCGAGGCGGGAGACCTCGCGGAGCAGGGCGCGCAGGCGGAGCTGCAGCATCACGAGGTAGACGAAGAGGCCGGCCCAGAAGACCGCGAAGCCGGCGAACAGGTACTCAACGTTATCCATTACGCCCCCTCGCGTTGGTCGAGCGTTCCGCGCAGCGCGTAGAGGCGCTGGCTGGCGCGTTCTGTATGGGTACGCAGCATGATCAGCCAGATCGCCAGCGACACGATGGCGATGACGCCGATGATCGTCACGATGAGCATCTCGGTGGGGATCTGCGGGTCTGGTCGGATGACGGTCGGGCCCGGGTGCAGCGTACGCCACCAGCGCACCGACATATGAATGATCGGGATGTCCAGGCAGCCGATGATCGCGAACACGGCGGTGTAGCGCGCGACTTGCTCGTCCTCTCGATCGGAGACGGCGCGCACCAGCAGGTACGCGACGAAGATGAGCCAGAGGATGAGCGTGGAGGTGAGGCGGGCGTCCCAGCTCCAGTAGACGCCCCACGTGGGCCGGCCCCAGATCGCACCGGTGAGAAGGACCAGTGTGGTGAAGAGGACACCCACGGTCACCGCCGCACGGGCAAACGCGTCCCACGTCATGCTGCGCTTCCAGAGCACACCGACAGATCCGATGAATACCAGCAGGAATGAGAAGTAGGCGGCGGCGATCGCGCCCAGGTGCAGGTACATCAGCCGCTGCACCTCGCCCTGGATGATTTCGCGCGGCGCAACGGCCAGCGCACCGACGATCATCGCCATCATCGCGATGCCGACCAGCGGCGGCAGGAGCTGCCAGCTCAAGGAGGAGGCGCGCGCAGTCAGGTTCATCGTTCCACCGCCAGGGGAAACAGGATCATCGCGAGCAACAGGCTCCACAGGGAAAACACCACCATGAGCAGCATCCACGGCGCGGTGCCAGCCTCCAGGCCCAGGGACGCGCTGGTGGCGCGCACTGCGCCAATGAGCAGCGGCACCAGGAGTGGAAGCACCATCATCGGTAGGAGCACCGCCCGACCCCCAATGCTGCCGCCCATCGTGGAGAGGAGCGTCGTCAGTGCGACATAACCGATGGTTCCAAGCAGCACGATGACCAGGAGCTCAGGGCGCAACAGGAACGTATCAAACAGGATAGAGGCGAGGGTCAGCAGGGCAAACTGGATCACCAGCAGCGCCAGCAGGTTGCTCAGCGCTTTGCCCAGGTAGACGACCGTGGGCGAGACCGGCGCGAGCAGCATCGCGTCGAAGGTGCCCTCCTCGAGTTCGCTCTGGAATGAGCTGCCCGCGGCGAAGACGCCCGCGAACAGGAACGTGGTCCAGAGCACACCCGGGAGCAGCGGGCGCACGTCGCGCGTCGCGAGGTCAAACGCGAACGAGTAGGTGAGTACCGCCAGCGTGGCGAAGGCGGCGGCGGCCAGCCAGCCGGCACGGTCGCGCCACGCCAGTCGGAGGTCTTTCGCCATCACCGCCCAGATGGCGCTCATGCAATCACCATCCCCGGTACGGCCTCGCTCACACTAGCGGTGTCCTCCACCACGCGACCGCGGTCGAGGCGCACGATGCCGGTGGCCCAGGCGTCCACGCGGTCGACGCGGTGTGTGG
>JBJHDC010000039.1:0-19247 GCA_050486345.1 Dehalococcoidia bacterium
CGTCGGGATGGAGGTGCCATTGACTGTCGTTCGGCCTGCCGGACGACCCACAAGGTCTGTATCGCCGGTGCTGCGCCGCGTAGCTAGTGAAGCATCGTACCGCGAGATTTGCAGGGTTCCGCGCTTTTCTGAACGCAGGTGCTGGAATCGCGATCCTCGCTCTGGCCTAATGCCCCTCAACAGCAGCTGCCGAGTCAATCGAGGGTGGCGGTCCGCACCGGCCAACGCAGATCCCGCCCTCAGAAATCGACATAAGGAGAACAGCCATGCAGATCATCGCCATCCACAACATCACCAACCCGCAGCAGTTCTGGGACCGCGCCGCAGAGGGCACCCAGTCCCTGCCCGATGGAGTCGCGCTGCAGAGCGTTGCCCCCAGTCAGGACGGCATGCGTGCCATCTGCCTCTGGGACGCGGAATCGCAGGACCGTGTGCGCGAAGTCGTCGAGAACATGGTCGGTGAGTTCAGCACCAACGAGTACTACCCCGTGGACAGCGTCAACGCGGTAGGGCTCCCTTCCGGCTCCTGAGCCGGGACGCAACCACGTCCGCAATCGCTCTCCGTCCAGCGTGACGGAGAGCGCAGGTATCAGTGAATGTCAGCGAATTTCGGTTGGAGGCACCGTGACCAACGAACACAGCATCGACGCAGCCCAGGTATCACCGGACCACTACTCCGTGCTCCTGGAGAATGACCACGTACGTGTCCTGGAGATGCGGGTCCCCGCCGGGACGTCCGACATCCAGCACTCGCACCCGAACGAGACCGTCTATTTCCTCAGTGGGGGGAAGGTTCGCGTGCATCTGCCCGGCGGCGAAGCGCCGGAGATGGACATCCCGGACGGCTTCGTCATGTGGCACGAGCCGTGGACACACCGAGTCGAGAACATCGGCGACACGGAGGTCCACGCGATCGTCGTGGAGAGCAAGGTCTAGACCGAGCCTCTCCCCCTCATTCATCGGTTCTGGTCTTCGGAACGCAGCAGACTCTGGCCCCGTCCACGGAGAACCCCGGCGCGCCATCGTCGTTCGCTAGGGAGCCTCGTCACGGATGCCGCACAGGCGGCAGGGGGCCGGGTCTGCTGCTGGTTCCACCGCCGTGGATGCGAGCCTACTCCGGATCCTCGGGACATACGTCCCGCGATCGATGCCCTATCGACCGATGGAATCCCTCCACTGCGAGCAGACAATAGACACCTGTCCGGCGGCAATGAGTCGCGGACGGATGCAAGGAGGCCGCCTGTGAACCATGCAGTCATCCTTGAGAGCGGATCGCGGAAGCGGTAACGCACCTCGTGCGAAGAGGAACCCCTCCTCGCCGGACCCACGTTGGTCCTCGTGTGCGGCAAGGTGGATGCGATGCGCTCGATCGCGGTGGAGGCCCTGCCGCTACCAGGGCTTCCGCCGCACCTTCATGTCTTGAGTACGCCCCGGGTATTGCGAACTGCTTCCCGTCCGATGTGACAATGGATGTGCACGATGGAGCCGGCTCAGCCGGCCTGGAAAGTGAGGTGTCACATGGTTGATCCCCACGAGCTCGAAGAAGGCGCACCCGACCGCCCCTGCGCAACCTGCGGCCATGACGGCCGTCTGCATCTCGTCCGCGAGGCAGAAGAGCCCGGCCGCACGATCCGCGAGACGGTCTGCGAAGCGTGCGATGTGCCCTGCGAATTCCTCCCGCTGCCCGAGGAGGCAGAGCGCGCGTAGCCGTTTCCGAGTACCCGGCGCTGACCATCCTGAGGCTCACACTGTGAGCCCTGGAGCCCTGCGTGCCGCCTGTGCGAGTACACTGCGTCCCGAATACCCACGTGATACTGGTGTCGGGAAGGACCCGCAATGAAGGCGATACGCGTGCACGAGTACGGGGGACCCGAGGTCCTGCGGTACGAGGACATGGAAGACCCCACGCCCGGGCCCGGCGAGGCGCTGGTGCGGTTGCAGTACATCGGCGTCAACTTCAGCGACACGAAGTACCGTCAGGGGCTCTACCCGAACCAGGCCAACAATCTCCCTCTCACCCCGGGGCATGAGGGCGTCGGTGAGGTCATCGAGGTGGGTGAAGGTGTGACGGAGACATCCGTTGGCGAGACCGTGGTCTTCGCGGGGCAGCACCGGATCGGCACCTACAAGGAGCTGATCGCGCTCCCGGCCATCAGCACCATACCGGTGCCCCCGGGCATGGATCCGAAGCTCGCCGTCGCCACCCTGAATCAGGGGCAGACCGCACACTACCTCGTGCACGACGCACACCCGATCGAGGCCGGCGAGCGTGTGCTCATCCACGCCGGGGCCGGCGGGGTCGGCTCGAACCTCGTGCAGATGGCGAAGCGCCTTGGGGCCACGGTCTACACCACCGTCTCCACGGAGGAGAAGGCCGAGTTCGTCCGCGACCTCGGCGCGGACGAGGCGATTCTCTACACGCAGACCGACTTCGTGGAGGAGATCCGCCGCCTGACGGATGGGGAGGGTGTGAACGCGGTCTTCGATGCCCTCGGCGGCGACATCATGCCGCAGAGCGCCCGCTGCCTCTCACCGCGCGGGCACCTGGTGACCTACGGCCGCAGCGCGGGAGCGCCCCCGCCGATGGAGTGGCCGGAGTGGGGCCCGTCGTCGTTCTACCTCAGCACGCACACCGGCCGCGATTACAACCACCCCGGTGCCCAGGCGATCGGCCGCGCGCACGAGATCTTCCGCTGGATCCAGGAGGGCGAACTCAAGGTCCACATCCACCGCGAGTACCCGCTTTCCGATGCACAACAGGTCCACATCGACATCGAAAGCCGCGGCACCACGGGAAAGCTGATCATCGTGCCGTAGGCGGGCGTGTCCGGGACGCAGTCAGCCCCGCGCGAGCAGAGGGACTGCGCGGGGCTGATGTGAGGGCTCCCCAGGGGAGTCGAGGACCGCCGTCCTAGCGTCCCCAGAGTGCGTCGCTGGCGCGTCGCGCGCCCTCGGCCAGGGTGCGGAGCTTGGCCCAGGCGATCTCGGGGTGAACCCGGTTGCCAAGGCCGCAGTCTGTCCCCGCGATCACGTTCTCGCGGCCGACCTGGTTAGCGAAGAGTTGGATGCGCCAGGACACGAGGTCCGGGTGCTCCACGGTATTCGTGGCGTGCGAGACCACACCGGGGATGAGGATTTTGCCGTCCGGCAGCTTCACGTCCTGCCAGACCATCCACTCATGCTCGTGGCGGCCATTGCCGGCCTCAATCGAGTAGCCCTGCGCCTTCACCTTCAACACGATGTCGACGATGTCCTTGAGCTCAATGTCGTGAGCGTGCGGGCCATGCCAGCTGCCCCAGCAGATGTGGTACCGGACCTGCTCCTCAGGCACGTTCTGCAGTGCATGATTGAGGATCTCCACCCGCTCCTCCGCCAGCTTGCGGTACGTCGCGAGGTCCACATCGAACGGCTGTGCGTCCCAATCGGCGGGGATCCAGGGATCGTCGATCTGCACAACGAATCCCGCAGCAGCGATTGCCTCGTACTCCTCTCGTAGCGCGTCGGCGAGGGCGTACCGGCACTCCGTCTCGCTGGCGTAATACTCATTCGCGCCCTGTTTCGTCGGTGCCGTCGAGGGCAGGTACGCGTCCACGGCACTGCTGGCATCCGCCGCCGCCCGGAGGTTCTCGAGGTCGTCCTTCAGCTGCGCCTGCCCCTGGTACGAAACCGGCCCTGTGATCACCGGGCGTGAGCTGCCGATGCGTGAACCGCCGAAGTGCTGGTAGAAGCCGAGTGGTACCCCAGAGTCCATCGCTGAGTAGAAGTCTGGGAAGTCATGCCGGTCACGGGTCCCGAAGGCGCCGCGCCAACCGCCCTCGCGGTCGATCGGCCGGCGCTCGAACCCTGCCATCCGCGCCGGAAGATAGAGATGCCAGCCGAGCTTGCCCAGCTCGCCATCGTTCACGACATCGACACCCGCCTCGACCTGCTGTTGCACGATCTCGGCTACCCGGTTGCGGAGCAGGGTCCGGAACGCATCATCAGAAGGTCGGCCCTCGGGATCTGACTCCATCAGCGCTGTGACATCGTCCGGTGGCGGCAGTTTCCCGGAGTGTGTTGTCAGAATTCGTTCGGTACTGCGTTTCACAACCCATGCCTCTCCGTGTGCTCGGTACCTATGCGTCGATCCACGCTTCCACGCGGTACATCGGTTGCTTCGCCAGATTGACTTCCCAGTCCTTGATGTACTCGAACCGCGGTTCTCGCTGGATTGGTGTGTACACGTATGACAGGTGCGCATAGCGCCGCAGTAGTTCGCGTTGCAACTCCTTGACCAACTCCACCTGTCCGTCAGGGTCCAGCTCCCGTTCCGACTCTTCAATCATTGCGTCGATCTCAGGATCACGGATGTTCATCCATGCGTTGGCGTTTCGCGATTCAGTATGGTTCAGCCGAAGCGGCGTCTGGGGGCTGTCATAGGCCGGGTGGTTGACGAGGCAGAAGTCGTAGTTGCCGGTCGTCGTTACATTGGCGATCCAGTCTCCCGCAGGCAGGCTCTCGAGCGACGTCTCGATGCCCACACGGCTGAGTTGCTGCTGGTGTACCTGGATCGCGGGGTCGTTCAGTGGGCTAGAGATCGTTGTGATCTTGTAGACTTCGTCGAAGTTGAATCCGGCTGCGTCCAGCAACTGGCGCGCCGTCTCCGGGTCGAAGCGCTTGTACTCCTCAGTCTCGGATTCATCGAGCTGGTAGCGCTGGAGCGCAGCCGATACCTGCCCAGGCACCGACACAGCCCACCCGTTGGCGACAAGGTCGATGTACTCGTCCGTGTTGAACGCGCGATACCACGCCTCGCGCACGCGAATATCGTCAAAGGTCTCGCGTGCGGACGACATGTTTCGCGTGAAGATTCCCAGTCCGAGTTCCTCGACTACCGTGAGCCGGTCGCCGAGGTCTTCGATTAAGCGGTCGGCTGTCTCCGCTGGTGGTATCCACACCTGAATCTGCTCGCTTCGGAACGCCGCCTCAAGCGCCGATGCGTCTACGATCGGGAGCATCACGCGCTCATCGATGTACGGCATACCCTCACTCGCACGACGGAATGTTGGGTTGCGTTCGTATGTATAGCTTGATCCGAACTGGTAGTCCCTGAGCTGGTAGGGACCTGAGCCCACCGGCTCGGTGAGGTTGAAGTCCCCATCAACGATCTCGCGCGGGACGATGCACTGATCATTCGATGATCCAAGCTGTGTGCCCGTGAAGAGGTAGGCGTTGGGCCGGTGGAGATGGAATACGACAGTGCGGTCGTCAGTCGCCTCGGCGTAGTCCAACGAGTCCAGTTGGAATGCGCCGAACACGGTCGATTCCTCGGCGACGATGTACTCCTGCATCGCGACGACATCGTCGGCGGTCACGGCTCGTCCGTTCACGGGTTCCCGGTCCTGGTAGACGAGCCCCTCCTGGAGTTTGGCGACGACGGTCACGTCGTCGGGCAGCTCAAGGCTCTCCGCTGCCTCGAGGACGTAGATGCGATCGTCGAGACGTGGAGAGATCAGCCGGTCGTACACGTGCTGGCTGAGGTTGACGTCGCCCTGGATGGCGTTCGTCACGACATTGAAGTTGTCCTGGAGCGCTCCCATGTTGCGGCCGAGGCGTCCGCCCTGGAACTCAATACCGATCCCCGGGGCTTCTGTCGGTGCAGCAGTCGCAGTGCCCGTGGGTGTCCCGGGGGCTGGCGTGCCCGGACTGTCATCGTCGTCGCCGCAGCCGATCAGTGCAGCTCCTGCGAGACCGATGCCCGCAGCGGCCGATCCACGGATCAGTGATCGACGTGTCATCCCCCGTGGTGATGTCCAGTAGTTGTGCGAACCCATCGCGGTCCCTCTCCCTGCCACCGGTTGGTGGCGAGTCCCCTCAGGATGCAACACGGGTGTGTTGCATACGTGTGGTCAGGACCATACCCAGCAGAGAGGGGGCGTGAACGCGACTGCCCTATGAAAGTTCGCGATAGATGCTATCGCGTGTGCTCATGCGACCGAGGGCGGACGGGTAAGGGGTAGCGCTGCTGCCGCTGCCGTGATGCGCGCTCGAAGCCATTCGTGTCCGGGATCGGCGGATTGTCTCGGGTGCCAGTGCATGCCGACTTGCAGAGGTTCAACGTCAAAGTCAAGTTCGATGAGGCGCAGTGACGCTTCTTGAAGAACCGCTCGCGCAAGTAACTCATACGTGAGCGTCATCATGTCGGTGCCACGCAGCATGAAGAGCCGCATGAAGTGGGAATTGTCTGCGAGACGCCACGGCAAGTCCTCAAAGAAGTCATAGTCGCGCTGGAGACGCCGCGAGCGATCCTGCCATGCCCAGTTATAAATCGCATTCGGATGCGCCTGGAACTCCTCAAACGACAGTGGTGTCCCGATGTGTTCGGAGCCGCTCCAGGCGGCGCCGATCCACTGGTCTGTGTAGAGGTATTGACCGGCCAGGTGAGTTTCGAACGCGGCGAGGAGGTGGATGCCGAGATCCAGATCACCGGTCTCCAGCATCTCGAACGTCTGCTGCGCGGCGAAGGGGTACACCTCCACCGCGACACCCGGGGCCGTGTGTTGGATCTTCTCCAGCACCGGCTTGATGAGGAGGTATTCCAGCGCATCGTTCGTGGCGATGCGGAAGACGCGCCGCTCCCGTGTGGGCTCGAAGGCGGGGCGATGCTCAACCATGCGTTCAATCGATCGCAGTGTTTCGGATAGAGGTTCGACCAGGTCCTCAGCCAGTGGCGTGAGGTGGTACTCGCGCCCCACGCGTACCAGGAGTTCGTCGTCAAAGACTCCGCGCAAGCGGCGCAGCTGCACGCTGGTGGCCGATTGCGTAATGCCCAGCCGCTTCGCCGCATGCGAGACGTTGCGCTCTGACAGCAGCGCGTCGAGCGCGATCAGCAGATTGAGGTCGATTCGTCCAAGTTCCATCGCAACGCTCGTTCACCTGGCGCAGTAGGGACGGTACGTGGTGTCCGGACGATAGCACGCAGCGCGGATCCCAGCCCCGCCTACCCAATCAGCCCGCCGCCTCCCCTTGCAGCGCCAGCACATGGAGGCTTGCGGGGGGGACCTCGACGAGCCAGTCTCGGTCTTCGGGGACGCGGAGGACGCGGTAGGGGCGCACGGGCATATCGGATTCGAGCTCGAGGCCGCTGAGGCCGCTGAGGGCGCGCAGGCGGAGGATCGAGCCGCCGCCGTAGGGGAGTTCCTCCTGGATGCGCATTTCGATCAGGTTCGTGCCGCCCGGCCGCACCGGCGTCGAGCGGTGCAGCAGCACCTCCTCGCGCCGAAGTGCGACCTCTACCTGTGCACCGACCTCGAGGTGGGCGTGATCCTCGTGCGCTGTGGCGCGCAGACGAACGCCTTCCACCTCGACCAGCAGCTCTGCGGCGCTCCGCTCAACCACCACCCCGGGAGGGAGCAGGTCGAAGCCCATCAATTCGGCGGCACGTCTCACGCGGGGGCGTGCGAAGACATCGTCGCGCGTGCCGCTGCGGATGACCTGGCCCTCGTCGAGGAGCACGATCCAGTCGGCGAGGATGAACGCCTCGCGGATATCGTGGGTGATGAAGACGGCATCGAACCCGATCTCCGCGCGGAGTGCGAGCAGCTCCCGGCGCAGCCGCTCTCGCAACGCCTCATCGAGGGCGGAGAGCGGTTCGTCCATCAACAGCAGCCGCACATCCTCGCGACTGAGTGCTCGCGCGAGGGCCACGCGCTGCTGCTGACCGCCGCTCAGGGCTCGCGGCCGCCGCGCCGCGTACGGCTCGAGCTCCAGCAGTTGCAGCATCCGTTGCACGCGCGCATCGATGTTGCGCGCGCCGCCTCGAGCGCCGAAGGCAATGTTCTCCGCCACGGTCATGTGCGGGTAGACGGCCAACGACTGCGGCACGTACCCCACGTGGCGCTCGCCCGGCGCCAGCCACACCCCGTTATCGTTATCGAAGAACGTGCGGCCCACCGCCTCGATCCGGCCGGTGTCAGGCCGTGCCAGCCCGGCAATCGCGCGGAGAGTCATCGTTTTCCCGGAGCCGGAGGCGCCGAAGAGCACCGTGATCCCCGGTGGCGCCTCGAAGTCCGGCGCGATCACGGTGTCGCCGAGTCGCATGGAGAACTGGCAGCGAATCATCGGGTGCCGACCCGTCGCTGGAGGAGGTACGACAGCGCCGCGAGGAGCACCGCCGCGCCGAGGAGCGTCGCGAACGCCAGCGCATGCGCGAGTGCGCGATCGCCTGCCTGCACCGCGTCGTAGATCGCTGCGGGTACCGTCTGCGTCTGCCCCGGGATGTTGCCCGCGACCACAATCGTCGCGCCGAACTCGCCAAAGACGCGCGCGAACGCGATCATGGTCGCCGCCACGAACGCCGGCCACGCCAGCGGAAATACCACCCGCGTCGCGAGCACGGGCGTGGATCGCCCGAGCGTGCGTCCCACATCAAGGTACTCGCGGTCGACCTGTTCGAGGCCCGCGAGCAGGGTCCGCACGAACAACGGCAGCGAAACGATGGAGGCTGCGATCGCCGCGCCCTGCCAGGTGAACACCAGCCGCAGGCCGAGGTCGTCGATGAGGAAGCGCCCGAATTCGCTCTGGCGGCCCAGGCCGTACAGCAGGAAGTAGCCCACCGAGATCGGCGGCAGCACCAGCGGCAACAGCACCAGCGTCGAGACCACCTGCCGCACCGCCGGCCTCGAGGTCCACGCCCACCAGGAGATCGGCACGCCAAGCACGATGCAGATGAGGGTGCCGGTGACGGCGACCTGGAGCGAGACACGGAACGGCGAGAGATCGAGGTCGGAGAGAATCATGGGGTGAACGGGTCCGGTGGGCCGAAGCCGTAGGTCGAGAGGACTGCCCGCCCGGCATCACTCGTGACGTACGCAAGCACCAACTCCGCCTCAGCCTCGGCGATGCCTCGCACGACCCCCGCCGCTTGCGTCAGTGGTTCGTGCTCCTCCTCGGGGATCTCCACGTACGCGATCTCCGTGCCGATCACCAGCGAGAGCGCCACGATGCCGGCGTCGGCGTTCCCGGTCTCCACGTAGTCCGTCGCCTGGCGCACGTTCTCTCCGTAGACGATGCGTGGCTCCACCGCAGACCAGACATCGTGGTGCTCCATCGCCTCGCGCGCCGCACGGCCGTACGGCGCGTGTCCCGGCTGCGCGATAGTGATCCGGGGCAGGTCCTCGCGTACCAGCTCGCTCACGCTCGCCAGCGGAGTGAGCCCGTCGCGCCACGCGAGGGCGAGCCGGCCAGTTGCGTACCCTCGCACGGAATCCTCCACCAGGTGCCCCTCGTTCAGCAGCGACCGCACGAACGTTTCGTCCGCTGAGAAGTAGAGTCCGAAGTCGGCGCCAGCGGCGATCTGCTCTCGCATCAGACCCGACGATCCGTACACGATCACCACGGTGCAATCGCACGCCTCCTCCATCGCCGGCTGCATCTCATCGAACGCCGCGCGCAGGTCCGAGGCCGCGGCGATGATCACCGTTGGCTGGTCCTCGCCTCCGCCACAGGCACCGAGGACCACAGCGACGAGCGCCAGCGTTGCTGCAAGCTGTTTCAAGAGGCGTCCCGTTGCTCGACCCGCCCCGAGGGCAGGTGGGTGGAGAGCCATGTGAGGGTGGCGCGTCCCGCCGTCAGTCGAGACTCGGCGACGAACCGTTCGAATCCCTCGCACTCCTCGAACCGCGCTTGCTCCGCCTCCACGTACCGTTCGCACGCGCGCACCTGGCGTTCGATGAGTGTCGTCACGGAGTGCGGGTCGAGCTGCTGGAGGAAATAGACCTTCAGCAGCAGATCGAGGCGCACCTCGCGCATGCGTTCCACCGGGGCGTGGAGCCAGGCGCGCAGCATCGACCAGCCATCCTCGTTCACCTCGTACACACGTCGAGGTGGTCGGTTGCCGACTTTCAGGTCGTTCCAGTCGAGCAGGGCGCGGCGTTCGAGGTTGCGCAGGTAGCCGTAGATGACGCTTGGTTCAGCGGGCGCAATCTGCATCACCGGTGACGCCGCCCAGCGCCGGGCGAGCTCGTAGCCGTGCAGTGGCTCATCAGCGAGGAATGCGAGGGCGATGTACTCACCCGGGAGCAGGTCACGTTCGACGACCACGGCGGGATGCCTTTCCGACTCAGCGGAACGGTAGATTGGCACTGAATAGTTGTCAAGAAACTAATTGAGTGTGGATGATTCACGAGCCGTTTGAGAATCGAAGGGGCATCCTGCTGCTGTTACCCGATGCGGCGCTGATGGGCGGACCATTCGCGCTCGCGGAGGAGGTACTTCTGGATCTTGCCCGTGCTCGTCTTCGGGAGCTCGCCGAACTCGATGGTGCGCGGCGCCTTGAAGCGTGCGAGGTGCTCGCGGGCGTAGGCGATCAGCTCGTCGGCAGACACGGATGCGCCCGGACGTACGGTCACAAAGGCCTTCGGGGTCTCGCCCCAGCGCTCATCCGGCACGCCGATCACGGCCACCTCGTACACCGCCGGGTGGGCGTAGAGGAGGTTCTCCACCTCCACGCTGGAGATATTCTCACCGCCGCTGATGATCACGTCCTTGGAGCGATCGCGCAGCTCGATATAGCCGTCCGGGTGCATCACCGCGAGGTCGCCCGTGTGGAACCAGCCCCCGCGCAGCGCTTCTGCCGTGGCCTCCGGGTCGCGGTAGTAGCCGGCCATGACGTTGTTTCCGCGCACCATCACCTCGCCCAGTGTCTCACCGTCGGCGGGCACGTCCTCCATCGTCTCCGTGTCCGCGACGCGCAGGTAGGTGGCATGCAGATAGGGCACTCCCTGCCGCGCCAGCAGCGAGGCGCGCTGATCCATTGGCAGGTCCCGCCACTCTGGCCTCGTCTCGCACACCACGTGCGGGCCGTGTGTCTCCGTCAGCCCGTACAGCTGCGAGACCTCGATGCCCAGCGCCTCCATCGCGATGAGGTCCGCGGGCGAGGGGGGCGCACCGCCGGTGTAGGCGCGCACGAGGTGGTTGAAACGCATGCCCTGCGTGGCGGGATCGGCGGCGAGCAGGCGCAGGACCGTCGGTGCACCGCAGAAGTGCGTCACACTTTCCGCCTCGATCAGGCGCACGACCTCGGGCGGGCGCACCGCGCGGAGGCACACGTGCACGCCCACCGCGCCGGTGACGGCCCACGGCATGCACCAGCCGTTGCAGTGGAACATCGGCAGCGTCCACAGAAAGACAGTGTCCAGCCCCAGGCGCAGCGACCCCAGCTGCCCCATCGCATTCAGCGCCACGCTGCGGTGGCGATACATCACCCCCTTCGGCTGGCCCGTGGTACCGGAGGTGTAGTTGATCGAGATCAGGTCGTTCTCGTCCCGCACCGTGTTCTCGATCGGCAGCGGCGCGAGGTCGCCTAACCACTCCTCGAACGTTGGTCCCGGCAACTGCGGCTCGATGACGCCAGCCACGGCATCGGGCACGTTCACCACGCGCAGCCCCCGCTTCAGCGCCGCTGGCTCCACCTGCGGTGTGAGTTCTGGATCCACCACAAGCACCCGCGCCTCCGCGTGATCGAGGATGTACGTCACCTCGGACGGTGCGAGGCGCGTATTGATCGCCACCAGCGTGCCGCCGGCCAGCGGCACGGCGAAGGTCGCGGCGAGGTGTTCGGGCACGTTGGGCAGAAGCACCGCCACACGGTCGCCGTACTCGATGCCGTCGCGGCGCAGCGCAGCTGCGAAGCGCCCCACGAGGTCGCCGAACTCGCGCCAGGTGAGCCGCCGGTCGCCGTAGACCACCGCGGGCTTGTCCGGGTACACACGGACGGCACGCATCAGAAAGGTCAGTGGCGTCAGCGGATCGGTGCTCGCGGCGTGCAGGTCATCGAGGCTCATCGAACGCTCCGATCGGTCGGTCCGGCGTTCGTAGGATATGGCACCGCTGTTCGTTCGAGGGATCGAAGGGCGGTGGCGATTCATGGTCGCCACCGCCTCTGGCGGCGTCACCGTGACGTTCAAACGCTACGGCGCGAGCGCGATCTCCGTGACGACGATGCGCGTGGAGTTCACGTCGTCCACGCCTGCCTGCAGCGTGCCCCATACGCGGATCCGCTGGCCGGATGCGAGCAGCTCCGTCAGCTGCGTGTCGATCGCGGCGTCTGTGCCTCGGATTCCGTATTGCACCGGGAACTGGCCCGCGAGTTGGAAGTATGGCTGGTCCGTGCCGGGTACCAGTCCCAGTGTCCCAGCCCATCCGGCAACCACTGCCGACGGCAGCGCGCTTGCCGTCGACGCCAGCACCACACTGGTCGCATCGATCCGGCAGTTGCCGTAATCCGCGACACCGCAGGTCAGTTCACCCCAGACGAGCACCTCGTTGCCGGTGTTCGTGAAGCTCTCGATGGCGTTGCTCGTGGCTCCGTCCGAGCCAACGATGCCCGCGCCTGGGGGTACCGAGCCTTCCTCAAGCGCCGGTACCCGCAGCTCGAGGTAGCGCGCCGTGGGTGGGGCGGCCGGCTGGCTCTTGATTTCGCCGAACCATGCCACCGTCTGCTGCCCTTCGACGATGACGGTGATCTGCCACTCCTGCTCGGGCGGTACGTTCTCGAAGACGCGGTCGTAGACCAGATGCAACTGGATCGCACCGGGCCCGGTGGCGAGGAACTCGAACGTCATCACCCCACCTGCACCGATGGCGCTGGATGATGGGGTGAACACGGGGTCTGCGGTCAGGGTGAGGACTGACGGCGGTACATCCGTGCCGATGCGCCAGGCGAAACCGGTGGTCGGGTTGCCCGGAAGGACGACACGCAGCTGGCTCCCGACCTGCAGGTGAGCCGTGCCGCCATCGTTCGCCTCAGTCATCGTGACAGCGGTGTCGAGGTCGCCGCACCGGATAACGAAGCCGCGGCCTGCCTGCAGGGTCGCGGGGAACGAGGCGTTCACGAACGCCGGTGCGCCGGGGATGTACATCTGCCACGAGCCACCCGAGGTCACGCCCATCGAGACGACGTTGCATCCCGCCTGCTGGAGCCGAGCTGCGACATCGATCGCAGTCGTCTCGCGCGTCGTCTGCAGAATCGCGACGCCGCCCTCCGGGGGCAGCTCTCCTGACCAGGGCGGTTCGATCTGAGGGGCCTGCGCGTGCACGAGGGCGGGGAGGGCGGCCGCAATCAACAGGACGACCACGAGGGCCGAAGCGGTCCGATGGTGAAATCGAGGCAACATGGAGGTGTCCCTGTCTCAGGTGCCCTCCTCCGGGATGACGACGGTCGAGGAGGGCGGGGTACCAGACGTCCGGGGATGACGCACAGTGCGTTTCACGCATTGCAGCGCCCACCCCTCCACATCACTCTGTCGCGCCACGTGCATCTGCTCCCGAGGCGAACGTACTGAGATCTCGGGACCAACATCACCCGTTGTCGCCCCGCCACGGTCGCTCACGCTCCACACGCAGGTCGCGCACGCGCCTACCAGAGTTCTCCATCGCGCCAATCACAGGTGAGCGGACGCGTGATGTCGAGGTCCAGCGTCACCGGGAGCACAAAGATGCCCCCGTCTACGTCGGCCGTGCGCACGGTGCCAGAGGGCGTCAGCGCGAAGGTCTCGCCCGTCCAGCCAGTCCAGCCGCGTGCGCGGTAGAACGGGACGGCGGCATCGGTCGTGGCGAGCGCGCCGAGGTCGTACGCGCCGCGGATCACCCGCTCCAGCGCATCCATCACCCGCGCGCCGTGGCCGCGTCGCTGGTGGTCAGGGTGTACGCCCACGCCTTCCACGTAACCGGCGCGTAGTGCATGCCCCTCGTAGATGAGCCGGCGCTGCACGACCGAGGCGTGCGCGACGAGCATGCCGCCCTCGTGCAGCAGCGCGTGCATGCCGCCGAGCGTGTGCTCCCAGTCGTCGTCGGGGAAGGGCTCCTCGAATGCAGCCGTGAGCAGCGCGCGGATCTCATCGAGGTCCGCTGCTGCTAGATCCGCCGTGTGTGCCGTGCGCAGCTCGAGCATGGGCAGATCCTACCCGGCCCACGCATGATTCGAGCGTGGCGGACCGCTACTCTTGCGGCCCCGTGCCCACGATGCCGCGCGCGACGAAGTCCTCAATCTCCGCGGCGGTGAATCCGGCCGCTTCGAGGGCCTCCACGCTGTGCTCCCCCGGGCGCGCTGCGCCACCTCGCGCCATGCCCGGGGTCCGCGACATCTTTACCGGGGAGTTGGAGACCTTCAGCGAGCCGCCGGTCCAGGTGGGGAGCTCCACGATCATCTCCCGCGCCTGCACCTGCTGGTCCTGCGCGACATCGGCGATCGTGTTTAGCGGGCCGATCAGGAAGTGTTCGCTCAGCTCATCGAGCCATTCCTGCTTCGTTCGCTTGCGGAAGGCCTCGAAGAGGATCGGCTCCAGGATGTCGTAGTTCGCGGTGCGGTCGGCGTTCTTCTGGAAGCGCTCATCGACGGCAAGTGCGTCCGCGCCAATCTTGCCGCAGAAGAGCTGCCAGTTGTCGTCCTTCACGCCAGCAACCACGACCCAGCCGTCGCTCGCCGGGAAGGCCTGGTGGGGGGTGGAGAGCGGGTGGCGGAGACCCGCGCGCGGCTGTACCTCGCCCGTGGCGAAGTAGCGGATGATCGGGTTTTCCATCAGCGCCACCTGGCAGTCGAGCATGCCGATGTCCACGTGCTGACCCTCGCCACTGCGGCCGCGCTCGATGATCGCGGAGAGCACGCCGATCGACGTGAACATGCCGCCTGCCATATCGCCGATCGAGTAGCCGGCGCGCGAGGGCAACGGGTCACTCTCGTGCCCCGTCGTGCTCATCAGCCCACCCATGCCCTGCACAATCACGTCAACCGCTCCACGGTTGCGGTACGGACCGGTCTGGCCGAAGCCGGAGGTGGAGGCGTAGATCAGGCGCGGGTTGACCTGCTTCAGGTCCTCGTAGCCGAAGCCGAGCCGCTCCATGGTGCCGGGTGAGAAGTTCTCCGTAAGCACGTCCACCTGCTGCACCAGGCGATGGACGATCTCCTTCGCCTCCGGCGCTTTCAGGTCCAGCATGATGCTCTTCTTGCCGCGGTTCACGGAGAAGAAGTAGGTGCTGACATCGTGCACGTAGGGACCGTTCCCGCGCCGGGACTCGTTCTGGAACGGAGTCTCCACCTTCCACACCTCGGCGCCGAGGTCCGCGAGCACCATCGCCCCGAACGGGCCGGCCAGCGCCCAGGTGAAGTCCAATACCTTGATGCCTTCAAGCGGTCCACCCACGATGTCCCCATTCCCACGCACCCATGCCGGTGCTCGCGTTCCGATGTCGATGCTGGCGGTCCCGGTTATGCCGGGGCAGGCGCGATCCCCGGCGGCGGGCCGATGCCACCGAAGGCTGGTTCCTCCCACGGCAGGCGTGGCCGCAGGTCCCCCCAGGCGAGCCGCTCCGCTCCGCGCGGGTCATGCTCGAGGCGAGGCGGCACGTCGAACACCATCGTCGGGCGCGAATCGAGATCGTATGGAGCCCAGTGGGGGATGCCTGCGTGGTTCGGATCCCCGCTACGAGCGAACCTGATCCACGTCTCGGACATCGCCTCCGCTAGCACCCCGCGATCCTCGCGCGTGCCGGTGATCGGGGCTCGGTCTACGGTATCGAAGACGAACGGGATCTCCATCGTGTGCGCGGCCTTCAGCAGCGGCACGTCGCTCTCCCAGGCGAACCAGTAGAGGTAGACCGGCGCGCCTCCGCGCTGCACAGCCTGCTCCGCGGTCTCGATGCTCAGCAACCGCCGCTCCTCGCTCGATACGGAGACCAGCAGGTCCCACACGCTCGCCTCCGGCTGCGCAGCGCGATGCGCCGCGAGGACGGCGGGCGCGCGGTCCCCAAGGATGCGAGCCAGGTACGCCTCGAGCGTCCCCTCGTCGTATGCGCCGGCGCCGGGCAGGCGCGCCAGCGACCACGCCGCCTCGTCCTTGTTCGATCCGATGATCAACGGGACGTTCGTGCTGAATGGCGAAGCGGGATCGAAGGGGTGTGCTGGCAGCAGTACACCATCCACGACGGGCGAGAAGAGCATCCGCCGCCCCGAGGCAGGCAGCGCCGGGTCGTCGATGTCGGTCAGCATCTGAGACACACCGTCGACCAGTTCATGGGCAGGGATTCGTTGCAAGGCGTCGATATTCCCTGCCTCCAGGGCGAATCTCGCGAACACGTGCTGCCCCAGCCGTTGTGAGAGGTCCCGCTCGATGCCCCGAGGGTGCCCGCCGCTCTGGATGATCGCGCGGTGAAACAGCCCCTGCGCCGAGGGCATGCCCAGCAGCACGCTGATCTTGCGACCGCCCCCGGACTCGCCGAAGAGCGTCACGTTGCTCGGGTCGCCCCCGAACGATTCGATGTTGTCGCGTACCCACTCGAGCGCCAGCACGATGTCCAGCATCCCCGCCAGCCCTGAGCCTGCGTAATCGGGGCCGCCGAAGGCTTCCAGGTCCAGGAACCCGAGCACACCCAGGCGGTGGTTGATACTCACGACCACCACATCGCCACGACGGGCAAGGGCGGCGCCATCGCACCATGGGCTCGCGGCGCTGCCGGACTGAAAGCCACCGCCATGCAGCCACAGCATCACCGGCCGGTTGGCTTGATCGCCCGGGCCCGGGGTCCAGACGTTGGCGACGAGGCAATCCTCACCGGCTTCGTCCTCACCTGCGAATGAGGCGCGATCCTCTGGCTGGGTGCCGGTGGGGTCCTGTGGACAGCGGGGTCCGTATCGGGTCGCCTCGCGCACCTCTGCCCACGGCTCCGGGGGCTGCGGTACGCGGAACCGGTGGCGTCCGCCCGTCGTACCGCCGTAGGGCACACCGAGGAACGCGGATACGCCATCCACCGTGCGCCCTCGCACAGGGCCGTGTTGGGTGCGGACCACGACGGGGTCGTTCATGCGTCAGCGACTCCGACGCAGGCCGGTCGCCTGCGCTGTCTGAAACTGAAGGTGGGTGAAGAGACGGGCACCGGAGGCAGGTGACCCCCGGTGCCCGTGATATCCGAATCCGTTGCGCGGAACCGAACGGCTAGGCGGTAGCGCCTGCCTCGGCGTACTTCCCGGAGTCCTGTGCAGCGGTGCCGTGCTCGCCGCGCTGGAGGCGGGCCATGCGCGTCTCACGCTTCCACGTGCGCTTCAGCTCGTCGGAAACCGTGATGCGGAGGCGGCCGAGACCGGTGGTCTCCAGCTCGATCACGTCGCCGTCCTGGAAGGCGTGCAGGCCATCGTGGTGCGTGCCCAGCGCGACGATGTCACCGGCCTCCAGCGGGTGGATGCTGCTCACGAACTCGATCACAGCTGGGATGTCGGTCCACATCCCACCGCTGTGGTACTCCTGCATGAGCTCGCCGTTGTTCCAGAGGCGGATGTCCAGGTTGTGTGGGTCGCCGACCTCGTCCGCGGTGACCAGGAACGGGCCGACCGGTGCGAAGGTGGCGCGCGACTTCATCTTGTAGAAGGTGTTGCCGCCGGAGGCGCCCTCCTGCGGGGTCGGGCCCAGGCCACGCGCCGAGCCATCGATGAAGTTCGTGTATCCGAAGACGTAGTCCATGGCGTTCGCGGCGGAGACGTTCTCAGCGCGCTTGCTGATGATGAGCGCGAACTCCGCCTCACCTTCGAAGATCGTCGCCGGGACGTCCGGGAGCACCATCGTTCCCTCGGGGCCGAGGATCGTCGTGGGCGACTTCAGGAACGCGTTCACGGGCGGCTTGTTGTCGCCGCTGGACGAGTCCTTGTAGTTCACCGCCATGCAGACGATGCTCGTCGGCCGCGGGACGGGGGCCTGCAGCGTGACCGAGGAGAGCGGGACACCCTGCCCGCTGCTCGCGGCCTGCTCGATCTGTGGTCGCAGCTCGGCGAAGCGCTCAATGAGGCCGCGCGAGTCGCCGGGGGTGATACCGCTGACGGCGTCCGACACGTCAACGACGTTGTCCCCGTCCACGACACCCAGGCGGTAGTCGTTGAAGTAGACCAGTTTCATTCATTCTCCTGCTCTGCGCAGGCAACGCTCCGCTCTTGGGCGGAACGCTGCCGCATGCTTGGTACGTTCGTGCCGGTATCTGACCGGCTAGTTGCGCCAGATCCGCGGGACCGTTGGCTCCTTCGGCGGCAGGTTGCGGAGGTACTCCATCAGCTCCTCCGGGTCTGCGGCCAGGTCAATCGGGTCGCCATGCGGCTGCGGGTAGTCGATGCCGGTGTTCCAGTAGACCTCCAGGACGTTGTCCTCCGGGTCGCGGAAGTAACAGGCCAGCGCGTTGCCGTGGCTGATCGTGCGCTCAATCTTCAGCCCGCGCTCCACGATGCGTGCATAGAAGTCCTGCAGGTCCGCCAGCGAATCGACGTTGAAGGAGATCTGCTGTGCGTTCGAGGTCTCATCCGGCGTCCGTGCCGGGGCGATCGCGAACTCGTGGTGCTCGTCATCCGGGCGGGCGCTGAAGAACGCGATGCGATCGTCTGGCGCGCGGTCCGTGAGGTACATCCCCATGAAATCCGTATAGAACTCGATCATTGCCGGCATGTCTCTTACGAAGATGCCGACGTGTCCGAGACTGCTGACCTTTGCTGTCATCTGGTACCTCCCTGAGGCTCTGATCCTGCTCTTCTGCATCCTACCCGTTCGCGGTGCGCCTGTTTCACGGGCTGGTGCTCACACGCGAACAGGTTTGCGGGGATTACCTACGCTCCGTCTGCTCGACGCTCGGCGACTTCTTGCATGAGCTTGCCGGTATGCGCCACCACGCCCTCGTTCAGCGACCATGCCCGTACCGTATTCACCCGCCAACCGGCGGCGTGGAACGGCTCGCGCTCTGCGATCGCGACTGCGGCCTCCTGCGAGGCGGCTGCCACGATGATCATGCCCACCGGGTCATGTTCGTCGCCGCCTTCAAGCGGACCGGCGCCGAACAGCACGCCCTCTGCCTGAAGCTCGTAGAGAAAGGCAAGGTGCTGGCGGAGGTGCTCCGTGAATTCCGGAGCCTCCCGGTCCCACGCGTCGGTGCGTCGGATCGTGAGGACGTAGAGCCGTGCACGCGCCCACTGAGCCTGCAGCTGGTCCAGCGTCGCATCCGGATTCGCGGGCATGACCATACGTCACCTCGTTCCCAGTCCTGGTGGAAGCGTCTCTCTAGACGTCCATCCACGCTTCCTCGTTCAGCATCGCCACGATGGATCGGGCTTCCTCGAAGTTGTGCAGGTAGTTCCAGTGCAACTGACGCTCCTGCGCGACCCATACCAGCTGGGTGTGCGCGTACTTCGAGAGCAGTTCGCGCTGCAGATCCTTCACCAGTTCCACGTGCGCGTCGTAGTCTAC
>JBJHDC010000040.1:0-19127 GCA_050486345.1 Dehalococcoidia bacterium
TCCAGCCTGGGGAGTTTCCCCCTCGCACATATGCGATCCATAGCGCTTTTTCGATTGACTGTTAGCCATCTGGACGTACCCAGTGGTTTTCCCTTACGCTAGGGCGTTTTCCAAATTACCCATCCGACCGGACTGACGACCAACGCAGGATGCCGTCTGCCCCCTTAAGGGCCGCGGCCGGTTGATTCCCCAAATTCCACCTGGCAGATCCTCGTTGGAGACGACGAATGACGGATTCCGAACCGCCTCAGGGCAACGTATTCAATGTCGAGAAAATCCGTGACCTAATCGCCCTGATGAAGGACCACGATCTCTCGGAACTCGATTTGCGCGAAGGGGATCAGAAGATCCAACTCAAGCGGGGTGGGCAGGCACCGATTTTCCAGACCGGGTATCAGGCGGCCGCTCCCCCTCCGGCACCGGTGGCACCGGCCCCTGCTGCCAGCCCGGCACCTGCCGCGGCGCCTGCCGCTCCTGCGGCTGCTCCCTCTTCACCGCCCGAAGGCAGCGACGTGGGTGCGCCTGCACCGGAGATCCCCGGTGGCTCCGGCTGGATCTGGCCCGCGTCCGGCATGCTCAGCTCCGCCTTCGGTCCCGCGCACCCGATGGGTATCGACCTCGCGATGTCGGTGGGCACGCCGGTGGTGGCGTCCGAGGCGGGGCGTGTCGTGTTCGTCGGTGGTAACCCGTGCTGCTCGTACGGCTACCACATCATCATTGACCACGGGAACGGCTACGAGACGCTCTACGCGCACCTGAACGACTTCGCGATCGGGATGGACCAGTGGGTGGAGCGCGGCGCGCTGATCGGTTACAGCGGCAACACTGGCCGCTCCACCGGTCCGCACCTCCACTTTGAGATTAGACGGAACGGCGTGTTCCAGAACCCGATGCGCTACCTGCCCTAGTAGCCTCGCATCCGGTGAACAGCAAGCGCCCGACGGCAACGTCGGGCGCTTGCTTGTGTGTGAACTGGACGGGCTGGCTGTTAGGCGCGGGCCTCGAGGATGACCACCTGGATGCGTTCCTCGCTGGGTGCCCGGGTGACGTTGAACCGCGAGACGGCCTCCGTCGATTCGACGCCCAGTGCGGAGAGGAACGCCTTGAGCGTGGTGTCATCGGCAGGGTCGTAGCCGACCGGGATCACGATGCGCGGCTCCAGCGGACGGATCGCCCGCGCGGCATCGGCGGCGTTGAGCGTGTCCGCCATCGCGATGGGGACGATGAGGATGTCCGCGCTGGCGAGCTGATCCAGGTAGCCGGCCGCTGGCTGCACGCCCATCCCACCGAGGTGCGCCCACTTCATGCCGTCAGCCTCGAAGAGGTAGAGCGTGCTCTTCTCGGCGCTGCCATCGTCAGCCGGCGCGAGGGTGCAGGGGAAGCCCTCGATGATCACGCCGCGGATCTCGTACTCGCCCGGACCGTCCAGGACCATGGGCTCACCGTCCGCGGGGGCGACGCCGGCGACGCCCTGCCGCATGGGGTCCGGGTGGCTGATGGTGATGATGTGCGCGTCCGGGCGCCCCATGGTGCCGCCGACGGAGCGGTCGTACGGATCCATCACCACGGCCGCGGTGCGCGTGCGCACGCGAGTAGCAGCGTGACCGAGCCACGTAATGTCCATCTGACCTCCGCAGGGTGCGTTGCCGGCGCCGCATTGGGGCGCGAGGGGCTTCGGGCTGATCGTACCGGCGGGGAGGGCAGGCGACCAGCGAGCGCCCGGGGACCCGAGTGGCTGGTGGGGGCCGAGGTGGCTGCCCTGCGTTGGAGTGCTGCGTGCGTTAGGTGCCGCGGCTGACCTCGGCCGCAACGGTGGAGGTCGCGGCGCCGGTGAGGGCGTGTACGGCGGGCACGGCGGCCCATTCGACCACGGCGGAACCCCAGGAGAGGCCGCCACCGAAGGCGGTGAAGAGCACGTGGTCGCCGGGGTGCAGCAGCCCTGCTGCGTGCGCCTCTGCGAGCGCGATGGGGATGGTGGCGCTGGAGGTGTTGCCGTAGCGGTCGACGTTTACGAAGACGCGGTCGCGGGGGAGGCCCAGGCGGTCCGCGGTGCCCATCATGATGCGCAGGTTGGCCTGGTGGGGGATGCAGAGTGCGATGTCGTCTACGATCACGCCCGCGATGGCCATCGCCTCGCTGGTGGACTCCGCCATCGCGAGGATTGCGTGCTTGAAGACGGCGGGGCCGTCCATCATGATGCGCGCCTCGCGCGCGAGGCCTTCGTCCTGCAGGGTGCACGGTCCGGTTGCGTAGAGGAGGCCGGCCTGGCTGCCGTCTGAGCGCAGCAGGAGCGACTCGATGCCGCCCGGCTCACCCTCGACGCCGCGCTCCAGCACGACCGCGCCGGCGCCATCGCCAAAGAGGACGCAGGTGCCGCGGTCGCTCCAGTCGAGGATGCGCGACATGGTTTCCGCGCCCACGATGAGGGCGCGCTGCGACTGGCCGCTGGCGATGAACTGCATGCCGACGTTGAGGCCGGAGAGGAAGCCGTTGCACGCGGCGTTGACATCGAACGCCGCTGCGCGAGTGGCGCCGACGGCGTGCTGGATGAGCGTGGCGGCCGCGGGGAACATGCCATCCGGCGTGCAGGTGGCGGTGATGACGAGGTCGATCTCGGTGGGATCGATGCCGGCGTTGGCGATCGCGGCGCGGGCGGCTTCCGCCCCCATCGTGCTGGTGGACTCGTGCGGTGCGGCGATGCGGCGCTCGCGGATGCCGGTGCGTTCCTGGATCCAGGTGTCGGAGGTCTCGACGAGCTGTTCCAGCTCGGCGTTTGTCATCACGCGCTCCGGAACGAAGCGACCGACGCCGGCGATGCGCGCACGGAACGTCATTGGTGCGTCCCTCCGGAATCTGATGCGGCCGGGTCGTCTTCCTCGGCCAGCAGTGTGCTGAGCTCTCGGAGGGTCCGGTGATGGAGAGCCTTCACCGCGCCCTCGGTTCGGCCCATAGTACGTCCAATTTGCGCATTGGAGAGCCCATCCACGTACTTCAGGGCGATCAGTTGCTGGCGATCGTTGGAGAGCGCGGAGACCGCTTCTCGCACCAGGGAGATGCGCTCGTTGCGTTCCAGACTGGATTCCGGGCCCGGGATCGAGGATTCCACGTGCAGGGCTTCGTCCAAGTCGAGCATCGGTGGGCGCCGTCCGCGGTCGCGGTACCAGTTGACCAGCAGGTTGTGAGCGATGCTCATCACCCATGATCCGAAGCCCGCGCCGCGCCCCTTGTACTGGTGGAGCCGTGAGAGTGCGTTCAGGAAGACGCGTGAGGTCAGCTCCTCGGCTTCTGCGGGGTCCGAAGTGCGCGAGAGAAGGTAGCGGTAGACGCGGTCAGCGTGTGCCTCGTAGAGGGCGGAGAAGGCGCTGCGATCAGAGACCGCCAGGCGGGCCAGGCGGTCTTCCTCCGCTGCGCGGAGCGTGGGATCCGATGATGAGTCTGCCGTAAGTCGCTCCGCAGGCCTGCCCCGTTGTCCGCACCTCCTGTGTGCGGTCTCCACGTCACGTCATCGCGCACGATGTGATCACGATAGGGTGCAGTATAGGCGAGCAGCCGCCACCGCTCGCAACGCGTGTGCCCCCGAACGAGGCCTCTACCCCGGTGTGGCGTTGATCGACGCTGGCCGGGCTGAATACAATGGTGGCACGAAAGTTAGCACTCTCCCGTTGAGAGTGCTAATGCGGAGGCAGACCGTTGCTGAACGAACGTCGCGCATCGATTCTTTCGATGGTCGTAGACGAGTACGTGCACACGGCAGAGCCGGTGAGTTCGCGCGCGCTCGTGGAGCGCCGGCAGCTGGACGTATCTACGGCCACCATTCGGAATGAGCTCGCACGGCTGGAGGAGGACGGGTACATCACGCACCCGTACACCTCGGCCGGTCGCGTGCCGTCTGACCTCGGCTACCGCACGTATGTCGAGGCACTCATGGCTGAGGAGCCGGTGAGCGCGGCCGAGCAGCGCATGATCGAGCACCAGCTGCACCAGGTCATGGGCGGGCTGGAGGAGTGGCTGAGCCTGACGGCGACCATTCTCTCCGCGTCCGTGGGCAACGCCGCGGTGGTGACGCGTCCACGTTCTACCTCGGGGCGCCTGCGGCATGCGCAGCTGGTGGAGTTGAACCGCGAGACGGCGCTGCTGGTGGCGGTGATGGACGATGGCCGCGTGCGGCAGCGCATGATGCCACAGCACGAGCCGGTGACGCAGGCGATCCTGCAGGACCGGGCGGACCGGCTGAACTACACGCTGGCCGGGGCGGACATGCACACGGCTCGTGCGCTGCTGGATGAGCTGGAGGACGCCGACGAGATCGCCACGGTGCGCTCGATCATCGAGCTGATCGACGAGCAGCGGATCGCGGAGGAGACTTTCGTCGATGGCGTGAACGCCGTCCTCCGTCAGCCGGAGTTCTCGGACGTCGATCGGATGCTAGAGGCCGTGGCGCGGTTGCAGGCGTACCGCCTGCGCTCCTTCCTGGAGTCCGCCGCGGACGCTCCGGTGGGTAGCACTCGCGTGGTGATCGGAACCGAGCATGGCGAGGTGTCCATGCACTCCTGGAGTGTGGTGGTTTCTCGCTACGGCGATACCGAGACCAGCGGCGCGGTGGCGGTGATTGGCCCCACCCGCATGGCGTACGGGCGCACGATTCCGCGTGTTCGATACATCGCTACGCTGATGAGCCAGCTGATCCACGACGTTCGTCAGTCGTAACCGAACAGCGCATCGCAGGCCGGCGCAGGCGCCGGAGCGGTGCGGAAACCCGGACGGGCGGGCGGCGGAAGCGCCGGCTGGCCCGTGAGGAGTCGGAGAGAGCATGACCGAAGATCGCATCGATGCCACAGCAGCCGCGAATGGCGACCCGCACAGCGAGGAGCCCGTCACGGACGACATCGACGCGCTGCGGGCAGAGCTAGAGGAGACGCGTGCGCAGTTCATGCGCGCCCGGGCTGACTACCAGAACCTGGAGCGGCGCTCCCAGGAGGAACGCCGCGAGTTCGGGCGCTACCAGGTGACGTCTCTGGTGCTGAATTTCCTTCCAGTGCTCGATGACCTCGAGCGTGCCGTGGAGCTGGCCGGGGGCGGCGATGGTGGCGAGGGCGCCGGTGATGCGTGGCTGGAAGGTGTGCGCCTGGTGGAGCAGAAGTTCCGCGGGGTGCTGGAGGCCGCCGGGGTCGCGGAGATCGAGGCGCTGGGCCAGCCATTTGACCCGGAGCGTCACGAAGCGGTGACCAGTGCGCCGGGGCCGGAGGGCCAGGTTATCCAGGTCGCCCGCCGCGGGTACATGCTGCAGGACCGCGTGATCCGCGCCGCTTCTGTGGTGGTGGGGAATGGCGAGTCGGGTACCCAGTAGGAAGCCAGCAGAAGGAACCATTCGTCCCCGGGCTGCGTGCCAGGTGGATTCGATTCGGACAGTTGACCGCGAACAGCGCGGGGGAGAGAGGAACAGATGAGCAGGGTCATCGGCATCGACCTGGGCACCACGAATTCCTGCGTGGCCGTCATGGAAGGCGGTGACGCGCGGGTGATCCCGAACGCCGAGGGCGGTCGCACGACACCGTCCGTGGTCGCCATGACGAAGTCGGGCGAGCGGCTGGTAGGCACCGTGGCGAAGCGCCAGGCGGTGACCAACGCCGAGAACACCGTCTACTCCGCCAAGCGCCTGATGGGCCGCAAGTTTGACGACGCTGAGGTGGAGAAGCTCCGCCGCGCAGCGGGCTTCGCGGTGGTCGAACGCGACAACGGTGACGCCGGCGTGCAGATGGGTGACCGGGATTACTCGCCCGCTGAGATCAGCGCGATGGTGCTGCAGAAGCTGAAGGCGGATGCCGAGGCGTACCTGGGTGAGACGGTCACCGAGGCGGTAATCACGGTCCCGGCCTACTTCAACGACGCTCAGCGCCAGGCGACGCGTGACGCGGGCCGCATCGCGGGGCTCGACGTGCTGCGCATCATCAACGAGCCGACTGCTGCCTCCCTGGCCTACGGGCTGGACTCGAAGGCGGAGGAGGTCATCGCGGTCTACGACCTCGGTGGCGGCACCTTCGACATCTCGATCCTCGAGATCGGCGACGGCACGTTCCAGGTGAAGGCGACCAACGGCGACACGTTCCTCGGTGGTGATGACTTCGACGACGCGATCATCGACCATCTGGCCGCCGAATTCCGGCGTGAGCAGGGCGTGGACCTGACGAAGGACCGGACCGCGCTGCAGCGCCTGAAGGAGGCGGCGGAGAAGGCGAAGATTGAGCTGTCCTCCGCGCAATCGACCGAGATCAACCTGCCCTTCATTACCGCGGACGCCAGCGGGCCGAAGCACCTGGTGATGACGCTGTCCCGCTCGCAGCTGGAGCAGCTGGTCGGCGACCTCGTGGACCGCACCATTGGCCCCGTGCGCGATGCGCTGAAGGATGCCGGTGTCTCCGCGCAGCAGATCGATGAGGTCGTGCTGGTGGGTGGCATGACGCGTATGCCGCTGGTGCAGCAGAAGGTGCAGGAGTTCTTCGGCAAGGAGCCGCACAAGGGCGTGAACCCGGACGAGGTCGTCGCCATCGGCGCGGCGATCCAGGCGGGCGTGCTCAAGGGCGACGTGAAGGATGTGCTGCTGCTGGACGTCACGCCGCTGACGCTGGGCATCGAGACCCTGGGCGGTGTGATGACCGGGATCATCGAGCGCAACACGACGATTCCGACGAGCGCTTCGCAGACGTTCTCCACGGCGGCGGACAACCAGCCGTCGGTGGAGATCCACGTGCTGCAGGGCGAGCGTCCGATGGCCGCGGACAACAAGTCGATGGCGCGCTTCATCCTCGATGGCATCCTGCCCGCGCCGCGTGGCGTGCCGCAGATCGAGGTGACGTTCGACATCGACGCCAACGGCATGGTGAAGGTGTCGGCGCAGGACAAGGCGACGAGCAAGCAGCAGCACGTCACCATCCAGCCGACGAGCGGTCTGACGGACGACGAGGTGGAGCGCCTGCGCCGGGAGGCGGAGGAGCACGCCGCGGAAGACCAGGAGCGCCGGGCTGCGGTCGAGGCTCGCAACACGGCGGACTCGCTCGCGTACTCCGCCGAGAAAATGGTGAGCGACAACGCGGAGATCATCTCGGATGAGCAGAAGGAACGCGTGACTGCCTCGGTGGCCGCGGTCCGCGAGGCGCTCCAGGGCACTGACGCCGCTGCCATCACCGCGAAGACGGAGGAATTGACCAACGTCATGCAGGAGGTGGGTGCGGCCGTTTACGGTGCGCAGCAGGCAGCGAACGCCCCCGGCGCCGGTGGTGAGGGTGGTACCCACGACACCGGTGAGGATGGCGAAGAGGCCAGCACCATCGAGGGCGAATTCCGCGAGGTCTAGCGTCTCACTCTCGGTAAACCGGAGCCTGCTCACGCTGGATTCTCGAAGGGATCCGGGAGATGAGCGGGCTCTGCGCATTCCTCGCGGGACCCGTAGCGCTCGCGGAGGCGGGACGGCAGACTGGATGGGCAGCCTCGACACACCACCAGGCGGTGGCAGGCCCCACAGGGGCGCTTGCTACAATGACCCCTTCATGACACGGGGGTGCAGATGACGACCGGAACCGAAGATCTGTACGGCATCCTGGGCGTCGCACGCGATGCGAGCCAGGATGAGCTGAAGCGCGCGTTCCGTCGCCTGGCGATGGAGTACCATCCCGACCGCAACAAGAGCGAGGATGCGGAAGCCCGCTTCAAGCAGGTCAACGCCGCCTACGAGATCCTCTCGGACCCGGAGAAGCGCGCCCGCTACGACCGCTTCGGCATGTCCGGCGTCGGCGGATCGGGCGCGCAGGGCTTCGCGGGGTTCGAGGGTTTCGGCGGCTTCGGCGATATCTTTGATGCCTTCTTCCGCGGGACGGCGTCCCGCCGCGCGGGGCCGCAACAGGGCGCCGACCTGCGCGCCACCCTCACGCTCACGCTGAGCGAGGCAGTGTTCGGCGTCGAGAAGGAAATCACCTACGACCGCACGGAGCGCTGCAACGACTGTCGCTCCACCGGCCAGGCAGACGGCGCGGAGCGCCCCGCCTGTACAGACTGCAACGGCACCGGCGAGATTCGCCGCGTCCAGCAGTCGCTCTTCGGGCAGTTTGTGAACGTCGCCGCCTGCGGCCGCTGTCGGGGCGAGGGCTCCATGGTGACCGACCCGTGCAAGACCTGCCGCGGCAACGGCCTGCTGCGTGAGCAGAAGACGCGCGCGGTGAAGATCCCCGGTGGTGTGGACGAAGGCTCGCAGATCCGCCTCTCCGGCGAGGGCGACGCTGGTCCGCGTGGTGGTCCGCACGGCGACCTCTATGTGGAGCTTGCCATCGAGCCGCACGAGGTGTTCCGGCGGGCGGACCACAACCTGGTGTATGATCTCCCGCTGAACATCGCCCAGGCGGCACTGGGGTCCGAGGTGGAGATCCCCACGCTGGAGGGCGACGAGGTGGAGCTCAAGCTCAAGCCCGGCGTGCAGCACGGCGAGATCCACGTGGTGAAGGGGCGGGGCGTTCCGCACCTTCGAGGTAGCGGGCGCGGTGACCTCCTTGTGCGTACGCATGTGGTGACGCCGACCAAGCTCAACAACGAGCAGAAGGAGCTGCTGAAGCAGCTGGCCGGATCGCTCGGTACGCCGGACGTGCCGGAGTCCTCGCTCTTTGAGCGCCTGAAGGATGCGTTTACGTAGGCGCGTCGCTCGATGTTCCCGGATGACCCTCGACCGCTGTCCCGCTCGGGACGGCGGGTGACGCACTGGAGATCCCATGCCCGTAACGCCGCCGCCGAAGGCTGACCGCTGGATCGAGATCACCGCGCATGTTTCCGCGGATGCCAGTGACCTGGTTGCGGACCTGCTGCGCGAGGGTGGCGCGGATGGCGTGGTGATCGAGCCGGCGCTGCTGATCTCGGACACCGCGAACTTCGCCTACGAGGAGCTGCGCGACCGGGCCTGGCGAGTGCGCGGCTACGTTCCTGCGCCGTTCGAGGCCTCCGCGCAGCAGGAGCTGGAGGCGCGCCTGCGCGAGCTTGCGCCGGACCTTGGTGAACTGGCGTTTGCGGAGGTCGTGCCGGAGGACTGGTCGCAGACGTGGAAGCAGTTCTACTCCGTGATGCACATTGGATCGCGGCTGGTGATCCGTCCCTCCTGGGAGCCGTACGAGGCGCAGCCGGGTGAGGTGGTCGTGGACCTCGATCCCGGCGCGGCGTTCGGGACCGGGCAGCACGAGACCACGCGGCTGTGCATGGAGGCGATCGAACAGTACGTACAGCCCGGCATGGATGTGTACGACATCGGTGCCGGATCCGGCATTCTCGCGATCGCTGCTGTGAAGCTCGGGGCACGCGAGGTGCTGTGCGTGGACGACGATGCGACGACGGTGCCGGTGCTGGAGGAGAATGCGGTGATCAACGGCGTCGCGGACCGGATCCTCGCGGCGGAGGGATCGATGGGTGCGGACTGGCCGTGGCCGGAGCGCCCGCCGGTGGATGCCGCGGACGTCGTGCTCGCGAATATCTCGTCGACGTGGGTGGTGACGTTGATGCCAGACCTCGCGGCGGCGGTGCGTCCGGGTGGGGTGCTGGTGGCCAGCGGCTTCATCGAGCGCGACGCTGGCGAGGTGCGCGCGGCGGCGGAGGCGGCCGGCCTGGACGAGGTGAGCCTGACGGCGGAGGGCGACTGGCGCTGCCTCGTGGCGCGGCGCTTGGAGGTGGCCGCTACAACCTGAAGGTGCGCTCGGTCCAGGTGATCGGGTCCACGTTGATCCCGTAAATCGACAGCTCCCAGTGCAGGTGCGGTCCGGTGGAGAGCCCCGTGGATCCCATCAACGCGACCAGGCTGCCGGGTTCCACGCGCTGCTCGGGCGTGACGGACCACTCCTGCAGGTGGTGGTAGCCGCTTACGACCCCTGCGCCGTGATCGATGAGCACGGAGAGCCCGCGCATGGGCATCTCGCCCACCCACGCCACGCGGCCGGCGGCGGGTGCGATGATCGGCGTGCCGAAATCGTTGGCGATGTCCGTGCCCAGGTGCTGTCCCGTCACGGGGCCACCATCGTACGAACGCCCCTCGCCGAATTCGGTGCTGATCCAGCCCTCGGCGGGCATCAGCCAGTGCCCGTCCCAGTGCGGCGCGCGATCGAAGACCACGAACTGATCGAAGCGAATCGCGGTCTCCAGCGCAGCCGATTCCGGTGTCAGCACGGATGCCTGCTCCGGTGTCAGCACCAGGATGTCCACGGGACGATCGAGGAGCACGACGTTGAACGGCTCCTCGACGCGCTCGATGACGGCGCCCGACGAGTCGTACGTGGACAGGGCGATCGTGTCCGGGCGAGGTTCCATCAGTACCGGTACGCCGATGAGCGTCCAGAAGCGATCGCCATCGCGCGCCATCGAGTAGGAGCGTCCGAAGACCTCGACGGAGGCGCGGGCGGCGCCGGGTGCGGTGGCGTGGGCGATGAAGGTCTCGCCGTTGCCCACATCGCGCGGTTCCACGGCCAGGGTGGCGGGGATGTGGACGGGGGTGGGGGTGGGTTCGGGGGGTGTGGTGGCGGTCGGCGGCGGGGTGGAGTCAGCGCGGGTGATGGTGGCGCCGTCTACATCGGACCCGCACGCGGCGAGGAGCCGCGCCCCGAGCAGCGCAGCCGGAGCGGCGGCCATCGTGCGGAGCAGCGCGCGACGTGTACGAAGCGATCGACCGTGTGATGGGCTGGGGCCGGTCACGCCTCCTCCAGTTCTTCCCTCCGGACGCGGGAACCAGCCCCCGCTCTCCCGGTAGATCCATGCTATCGAGGTTAACCAGCGGGTGGAAACCGGGGTGTGCAACGTTGCTATACTTTGAAGCACGGTCGGCATTGGCGGCGATCCGACCGTATTTCGTTGGTCAACGACCGCTTCCCCACACCACGGCGTCCATGCGGGGCGTCAACAGCTCTCCGGGACCCCGGCATCGCCGCGCGGACGATCCCGATGGAGGCCGGCCTCATGGAGGACCCCAGGCTCATCGCTGAGCGCGTGCTAGACAACGTTGAGCGCGTGATTATTGGCAAGACACACGAGGCGCGCTTCGCGCTGGTCACCCTCTTCTGCGGCGGCCACCTGCTGATCGAGGACGTACCCGGCGTCGGCAAGACGATGCTGGCGCGGGCGATCGCGAAGTCGACCGGGTGCACGTTCTCGCGCGTGCAGTTCACGCCCGACCTGCTGCCGACGGACGTCACCGGCGTTTCGGTCTACCAGCAGGGCACCGGTGAGTTCACCTTTCGCCCCGGTCCGCTGATGGCGCAGGTGGTCCTCGCAGACGAGGTGAACCGCGCCACCCCGAAGACCCAGTCCGCGCTCCTCGAGGCGATGGAGGAGCACCAGGTCACCGTGGATGGCATCAGCCACCCGCTGCCTCGCCCGTCGATGATCATGGCGACGCAGAACCCCATCGAGTACGAAGGTACCTTTCCGCTGCCAGAGGCCCAGCTCGACCGCTTCTTCATGCGTATCCACCTGGGCTATCCGAGCCCGACCGATGAGGTCCTGGTCATGGATGCGCAGCAGGAGAGTCACCCCATCGACACGCTGACGGAGGTCATCTCGCCGGGCGAGGTGGTGGAGATTCAGCAGGCGGTGAGCCGCATCTATGTGGACCCGCTGATCAAGCAGTACATCGTGAGCCTGGTGAACGCGACGCGTGACCACGAGGCCGTCTACCTGGGCGCATCGCCTCGAGGGTCGCTGGCGCTGATGCGCGCCACGCAGGCGCACGCAATGCTGGATGGCCGGGACTTCGTGCAGCCGGACGACGTGAAGCTGCTGGCCTATCCGACGCTGGGCCACCGCATCATCGTGAGCCCCAGCGCGCGCGTGCGAGACATCGATAGCGCGCAGATCGTGGATGACATCATTGAGCGTGTTCCGGTGCCCGGCGTGCGAGCGCGCGGGGGGACGGCGTAGCCGCAGTGATTGAGCGAGTGCTGCGAATCGTCGCGGCTGCTCGCCGCCACTCCAATGTGACGATGGCGGTGATCCTCGTCGTGGTCTGCATCCTGGTGGGATTCGCGACCGGCTTCTGGCTGCTGTTCCGGGTGGCCTACTTCGTGGGCCTGACCATCCCGCTTCTTTACCTCTGGACGCGGTCGATGGCGGACAGCCTGGAGGTGGAGGTGATCCGCCAGACCCACCGCGTCACGCAGGGGCAGGCGCTGGAGGGGCGCATCACCGTCAGGTCTCGCTCTCCACTGCCCAAGATCTGGCTGGAGGTGGAAGACCCGTCCTCCGTTCCCGGTCACTCCTCACGGCGCATCGTCACACTGGGTTCGCACGGCATGTTCGCGTGGAACTACCGCACCCGTACCCGCGTGCGAGGGCTCTACCGCCTGGGCCCGATCACCGTGACCGCGATGGATCCCTTCGGCTTCTTCCGCGTCACCCGTACATTTGGTGACCCCGTGGATGTCCTCGTCTACCCGAACGCGCCGGAGATCCCAAACTTCTACATTCCGCCCGCGAACTTGCCCGGCGAGGGCCGTTTCCGCCGTCGCACCCACAACGTCACGCCGAACGTGGCTGGTATCCGCGCCTACGCGCCCGGTGACTCCTACAACCGCATCCACTGGCCTGCGACTGCTCGCGCCGGGGAGCCGATGGTGAAGATGTTCGAGCTCGATCCCGCCTCGGACATCTGGCTGGTGCTCGACCTCCACCAGCCCCACCACATCGGTGAGGCGGAGGAGAGCACGGAGGAGGCGGCGGTGCAGATCACCGCATCCATCGCGCGCTACTTCATCAACGCGAATCGCACCGTAGGGATGGTGTCGTTCGGCCAAGAACTGCGCGTGGATGAACCCGATCGGGGCCAGAACCACTACACACGCATCCTCGAATCGCTCGCCGTCGCTCGTGCGGTGGGCGATGTGCCGCTGTCCAACCTGCTGTGGGAGGAGTCCCGGCGGTTCGGCCGCCACACCACCGTGGTGGTGGTGACGCCGTCGATCGACGAGGAGTGGGCGTACACGCTGATGTCGCTCTCCGCACGCGGCGTGAAGGTGGCGGCTGTGTTGCTGGAGGCGGATACCTTCGGGGCGGAGACCGGTCCGCTGGACGTGTACAGCACGCTGCTGGCGGGCGGCATCTACACCTACACGATCAAGCACGACGACGACCTGCGGCGGGTGCTCTCCGCCGGGGCGCCAGACACCGGCCAGGGCGCCGGGGTACGAGGCTAACGATGGCAGTGACGTCCGCCTCGACGACCTTTGACGAGATGTTCGCCACAACGAGCGCTCCGTCGGTGGAGGGCATGGAGCCGGAGCGCCGGCACTGGTTCGCCTCGTGGGAGGAGTGGCTCACCCTCTCGCTGGTGCTGCTGGTGCAGATCCCGGTGATCGGATCGCTGCAGTCCGCGAACTGGGTCGACGAAATGCCCTCGCTCTTCTCAGCGGGCGTGCTGGGTGTCTTCGCCGGCTGGCTGATGGCGCATTCGCGCCTGCGTGCCGGGTACGCCATCGTCGGCGGGATCGCGGTCGCCGCGACGATTGTGATCGGCATGGTGCTGCACACCATGGAACGGGTGGATCTTGAGCTCGGCGAGGGTCTGCGCGGCGCATGGTCGGAGTTCTGGCTCCGGTTGCGCGACTGGGGCGCGGCGTTCATCGATGGGGGCATCTCCACCGATCCGCTGCCGTTTGTGGTGTTGATGGTGACGCTGGTGTTCGCGGTCGCCTACCTGGCTTCGTGGTCGGTGGTGCGCTGGCGGAACCCCTGGGTGGCGCTGGTGCCGGGTGGTGTCGTGCTGCTCACGAACATCTCCTACCTCCCCGGTCAGCCCTCGATCGCCTTCGTGATCTTCCTGCTCGCGGCGGTGCTGCTGGTGACGCGGCTGCAGTACCTGAAGTCCGCCACACGCTGGCAGACGGCACGCGTGAACGCGCCGCTGGGCATGTCCGGGGAGGTGCTGGGCGCCGGGGTGCTGATCGCGCTGATCCTCATCCTCTTCGCGTGGACCGTCCCGACCGCGAACAACTGGGGGCCGGTGTCCGATGCGTGGATGCGCGTGACCGCGCCGGTGCGCGCCCAGGTGGACAACGTCGGCCAGCTGTTCATCGGTGTGCGGTCCCGGCAGCCGTTGCCCGTGCATGCCTTTGGCGCCACGTTGCCGCTGCAGGGCAGCGTGAACCTGCGGCCGGACACCCTGTTCGAAGTGGTGACGGAGGAGCCGGGTCTGCTGCGCGGCGCGGTCTACGACGAGTACACCGGCAACGGGTGGCGGCTCTCATCCTCCGACAGCGTGCCGCTGGGCGGAGACGGTGTGGCGGCGGCCCGTCTTGGCACGGTCGAGACGCGGCTGATGCTCCGCCAGGCGGTGGTGACGGAGATCACCGTCGTGGGCGAGCTCGCGCCTGGATCGATGCTCCTGACGCCGGGTGATCCGCTGGCGGCGAGCGTCGAGGGTGACTTCGTACTCGGACCTACCTCGGAGCCCTTCGGGATCGCGCCCGCGCAGTCGGCGGATGTGGGGACCGAGTACACCACGGTGGGAGCGGTCTCTGCGGCGGCCATCGATACGCTGCGGGGGGCCGGAACGGGCTATCCGGCGACCATCTATGGCACCTACACCGCCCTGCCCGATGACCTGCCGCAGGAGATCCATACGCTGGCGCAGACGATCGTCGGGGACGCGCCGACGCCATACGATGCGGCGCTGCGCATTGAGTCGTACCTGCGATCCAACTACACGTTCACGCTGGACGCCCCGCGCCCAACGCCGCGGCAGGATGCGGTCGCCACGTTCCTGTTCGAGGATGCGACCGGACACTTTGATCACTTCGCGTCCGCGATGGCGGTGATGCTGCGTACTGTGGGGATCCCTTCGCGGGTCTCGGTTGGCTTCGTGCTTGATTCGAGCCGGCTGGATTCAGAGACCGGCGCGTTCCGCATCTCGGAGCGGGATGCGTGGGCGTGGCCGGAGGTCTACTTCCCAGGCTACGGCTGGGTGGAATTCAACCCTGCCCCTGCCCGTGGTGTCTTCCAGCGCCCGGGCGATGATGCTGCGGCTCAACGGGATCGCGAGGCCGCCGGCGAGCTCGATCTCTTCTTCGACCCGCTGTTCGAGGAGTTCTACCTGGAGCAGCTGGCGATGGAAGACGACCTGATGGGCGGTGGGGCGTTCGATCCCCTGGAGCCCGATGCCGGAGCGTCCGAGTCAGCCGGTGGGCTCATCGTTCGCATTCTTTCGTTCATTGTGCTCGCCAGTGCGGTGCTCTTCGCCGCTCTGCTGGCGATTCAGTTCCTGTGGGAGCGGCGCTTCCGAGGCCTGCCGCCCGCGACGCGTCGCTGGGGCAAGGTGCAGCGCCTGGCGCACTGGGCCGGGATCGCGCCGGAGTCCCACCGCACCTCGGTGGAGGGTGCGCAGGATATGACGCTTGCGCTGGGGAGCTCCCTGGCGCCAGCGCTGCAATCGCTCGCCCGGGCCTACACGCGCGAACGGTACGGCCCGCACGATGCAGAGGCGACGGAGAGCGAGGCGACGGCTCGCGAGCAGTCGCGCTACTACCGTGCCATCCGTGGTCAGCTCTGGCGGCTGGTGCTCCGGCGAATCGTTCGCTTCGGACGGGTGCCGGATGAGTCGCTACCGGGGCGGCGATCCGTTCTGCGGAGCCGCTCCGGGTAGCCGGTCCAGTTCGCTCATGCGCTGGTATAGCTCGATGAGCAGTGCGACCTCCTCGGCGGTGAGCTCGTCACCGAGCTCGCCCAGCATGTGCTCCAGACGCTCTCGCAGGTCCTCGAGGCTGTCCGCGGGGGTGGGGCTGCCCGGTTCGCCGCCGTTGCCGTTGGTGTCCGGCGGGCCGTCGGGGGGTTCCTCGCCGTTGTCCCCGGGCTGGGGATCCTCGCCCGGCTGCTCACCCGGTTCGCCGTTGGCTGGATCGCCGGGCTCTCCGTTGGGATCCTCGCCCGGCTGCTCCCCTTCACCATTGCCATCGTCCGGTCCGTTGGGCTCGCCGGGTTCCGGCGTTTCGACGGGCGGTGGTGTCTCCTCGGGAGGTGGGGGCGGCTCGAGCTCGCGTAGCACCAGCTCCAGGTTCGCCTTGGAATCGCGGTCCGTGGGATCGAGGCGCAACGCGCCGATGTACGCGTCGCGCGCGCGTTCCAGGTCGCCCAGGCGGAAGTAGTGGTTGCCGAGCGCGTAACGCAGCCTCAGACCCAGGTCGGGGTGCGTGTCACCCTCGATGCCCGCAAGCGCGCGCTCGACGGCCTCGTCGTAGCGCAGCAGCTGATGCAGCGTGTTGCTGGTGTTGTATTCGACGGCAGGCAGGTGCTCGCTCTCCGCGGCGGCCTCCGCCGCGTCCAGGTAGTGCGCGAGCGCGTCGTCGTAGCGCGTTTCGAGGTAGGCCTGGTTCCCCAAGTCCACGTACTGCCACACGAGCGTGCCGGAACAGCCGGCGATGAAGAGCGCGAGCCCGCCGATGCCTGCCGTCATCACCCCGCGACGCGGGCGGGTGCGCCGGATGGTTGTCGCCTCCGGCACCATCGCCTGGAGCACCAGTAGCACGAGGCCTGCGCCGACGAACCACGAGAATCGCTCCACGCGCGCCTGTTCGATGTCCACCTCGAACGCCGTCTGGCGCATGCGGCGGAACTCGACCGCGAGGCCAGCGACGTTCTGGGGCTCGCGGACGGCTGCGCCGGTGCCTGCTGCGATCGCCTCCATCGTGGAGCGGTCTGCGGTGGTGATGTCCTCGTGTCCTGCGACTTCCGGCAGCGCCGAGGGTTCACCGGTGCCAGCGTACAGCGTGAACACGGGGATGCCGCGTTCTGCTGCAGCGGCGATCGCATCTTCGAAGGGGATGCCGCTCAGGTCCTCGCCGTCTGAGGCGAGGATGATCGCCTGGGCGTGCGCGGGGTCATCGACATCGAGCACCTCGAGCGCCGCCTCGATGCCCACGGCGAGACTGGTGCCCGGGTCAACCAACGCAGACTCCGCCTGCGCGCGCCCGAGGAGCGTGGAGATGGCGGTCAGGTCCAGGGTGAGCGGAGCACGCTCGAACGCGCTCTCACCGAAGATGGTGAGGCCCACCCGGTTGCCCTGCATGTGCGGGAGCATCTGGCGCAGCCCCTCCACGATCGCCTCCGCGCGCGTCGGGGCGATGTCCGGGGCCTCCATCGAGCGTGAGACATCGAGCGCGATGGCGACGTCGATGCCGCGCTGTTCGATGACGGCGTCCGCATCGCCCCAGCGGGGGCGGGCGACACCGACGATGAGCACGATGAGCGCGATGATGAAGAGCGCCGCGCGTAGCCCGCGCAGTACATCGCTCCGCCCCACGCGCAGGTCCGCGCCGCCGCCGTAGAGGAGGTCGGCGCGGTTGCGGGAGCGCAGGCCGCGCAGCATGGCGAGCACCACGACTGGCACGACCAGGAGCAGGAAGAGTACGGCTGGCCAGGCGAAGTCGATCGCGGGCATCAGGGCTGCCTCCGGAACCAGGTCACGCGGAGCAGTCCATCGATGATCAGCACGGCCACCGCGGCCGCGGCGAACCACGGGCCGAACTCGCGGTAGGTGGTGAACTGGCGCTCGCCCAGGAACGAGGTCTCCAGCTCCGCGATCTCGCGGTAGGCGTCGGAGAGCTCCTGCTCGGAGGTGGCGTTGAAGTAGCGGGCGCCGGTGAGTTCCGCGAGCTGGCTGAGGCCGGCCTGGTCCACCTCCTCGAACATCGCCATGCCGCTGTGGAAGCCGATCGTATACACGCGGATGCCGAGCGCCTCCGCCATGCGGGCGGCGGTCATGGGCTCGATCTCACCCGTGTTGTTCTGGCCGTCCGTGAGCAGTACCACCACGCGGCTGAGGGCGGGCGAATCCTGGAGCAGGTTCAATGCCTCCGCGATTCCCAGCCCGATTGCCGTCCCGTCCGGCACGAGGCCTGGCTCCAACTGCTCGATGCGATCGGAGATTGCGCGGTGGTCGCTGGTCAGCGGCGAGAGCGCGATGGCACGTGACTGGAAGGCCACGAGACCGATACGCCCCTGGTCCATCTCATCAACGAATTCGTAGAGCACGTCCCGCAGCGCCTCGACACGCGTGCGTCCGCCTGGGACGCGCTGGTACATTGAGCTGGAGATGTCTGCGGAGACGATGACATCGATGCCCTCCTCGGGCAGCAGTGTCTCCGCGAGCCCCTCGCGCGGGCGGGCGATCGCGATGATGAGGAGCACGATGGCCAGCGCGCGGAGGACCGCTGGCAGCCAGCGCAGGCGGATGCGCCAGGTATGCCGGGCGGCGGCGTGCAGCGGGTTGAGATCGGCAACGAGGAGCACCGGCCGTGATGCTCCGGCGAAGAGCTGCGGCAGCAGCAACAGCGCAATCGCGGGGATCGCCAGCAAGAACCACGGCTGCGCCAGCTCCCAGTCCATGAGGCGGTCGATCATGCCGTCGCCTCCACGGTCTCCGCTGGGATGCCGGGGCGGCTGAGTTCCACGATCTCGTAGGCCATGGTCAGATCATGGTCGGCGGAGTCCGGGTCCGGGTAGCGGCGCGCGTAGATCGCGGCGTCCGCCCGCCGGAGCAGTCCCGCCACCAGGCGCGCCTGCCAACGGTCCAGGCCGGCCTCTGTCATCCGCGTCTCCAGCTGTGTGGTGGTGAGCGCGGTGGCGTTGAAGGCGAAGCGGTCCTCCAGATAGCGCCGCACGATGAGCGACAGCGATCCATAGAAGAACTGGAAATCATCCTCTGTGACCAGCCGTCGCCCGGTGAGCCGGTTGAGCGCCTCCCGCGCGCGTTCCTCGGCGGTGTAGTCCACGGCCGGTGGCAGCGGCCGGCGGCGCATCCGGCGCCACACGAGGAGTGCGACGATGGCCATGGAGGCGAGGCTGCCGATGGCGACGGCGGCGATCGTCAGGGGGCGTACCCATGCGGGTGGCGCACCCGGCACCTCTGCCTGCTCCTTGAGCGGCCGCAGCTCCGCATCATCAGCGGCGCGCAGGGCCACCACCTCGATCGGCGGGGCCTCCACCTGCATCCTGCCCGCCGTGCTGTCTTCGCGCAGCCACTCGATGGTGATCGAACCGACATCGATCTCCTGGAGCGTGAACGGCTGGAGGACGAACTCCGTCGTCGTGCGTTCACGCCCGTCCGGGAGCGTCTCGGTGGTCGGTAG
>JBJHDC010000041.1:0-18667 GCA_050486345.1 Dehalococcoidia bacterium
ACCGTCGGCTGCCCCGGGTCGTCGCCGCCACGGTCTACGTGCTGTCGCCGCCGATGCTGGCGACGCTCGCCACGGGGCGGCTCGGTGCCCTCGTGGTCGCGACCGCCCTGCCGGGGCTCGTCGCCGCCGGCGACGTCCTCGCCCGCCCCGACAGCTCCCCGGAACGGGCCTGGCGGGCGGTCGCCGCGGTCACCCTGCTCGCGGCGGTCGCTGGTGCCTTCGAGCCGATGGCGCTGCCGACGATCTTGCCCTGCTCCAGGTCGTCCGGGATGAAAACAAAGCACTCCATCCCCGCACCGGCGGCGTGCGCCGCAACGGAGTTCGCGAGGTTACCGGTGGAGGCACAGGCAATCGCGTCGAAGCCAAACTCGCGGGCCTTCGCGATGGCGACAGAGACCACGCGATCCTTGAAGGACCACGTGGGGTTCACGGTGTCATTCTTCACCCAGAGGGTGTCAAGGCCGATTGCCTTTGCCAGCCGGTCCGCCTTGATCAGCGGCGTGAAGCCCGTGCCCAGGTCAACCCGGTACTCCGGTTCGCACGGGAGGAACTCCGCGTAGCGCCAGAGCGTCGCAGGACCGCGCTCAATCGAATCGCGACTGACTGCTTCCCTGATCCCGTCGTAGTCGTAGGCGACTTCCAGAGGGCCAAAGCAGAACTCACAGGAGAAGATGGGTGCGAGGGGGTATTCCCGCCCGCATTCACGGCAACGTAGTGCGCGACTAAAGGTCATGAGATCGTTCCTCGAAGCTACAGAGTGTTGACGGGGTTCGGGGCTCGCACCCGGGAGCATCCCGGCGAGCGAGCCTAGCGCATGCGCAATGCGCCACAGGTACCGCCAGATCGACCCGAAGCATCGAGGTGGATCACGAACGAACCGGACATGGCCGCCTTCACCCTTCGCTCATCTATCCTGATACGACTTCCGTATCAGGCCGGAGTTGGCACCGTATCCGTCCCGGGAAAGGACGACCGGTTGCCGCGGCTTCACAGGGCCGGGCCCTCCACCGCTCTGGATGAACCATCGATGTGATACCCAGAGGCCATCGATGTCGCTTTTGAGGCTATGGTTCGCCTCTGCCTCTGTCAATCGGGGCGGGGGTGGAGACGGTGCGCACGCCTGATCGATTAGCCCGAACACCGCCGTCTATGACACCCTCAAGACGGCGACCCGCAAATATCGTAGGCTCCGATACCGCCAGCTAGAAAGGCCGACCTGATGCCCATCGCCACCGTGCTCGCGATTCGCAGCATCCTGCAGGTGAATTCGCTCAATCCCATCACCCTCGCCGCGGCGCCGGCATCGGCGGCAGACGCGGTGGCAATCGACATCGCCTCGGCACCGCACTATGAGCAGCGTGATGAGGCACGTGCGGCGGCGGCGGTTGCGCTCGCCGCGATCGCGGAGGCCGGACGGCCGATCATCGCGCGGATCTCCGACACGCGGTCCGGGGAGCTCGCCAACGACATTGAGGCCGTCATCCACACTCCGCTCGCTGCGGTCATTCTGCCCGGGGTGGAGGAGCCGCAGGATGTACGCGATGTCGATGTGCTCCTGCGCAAGCACGAGATGCAGCTGGGCATTGAGCCCGGCAGCATCCGCCTCCTGCCCGAGATCGACTCTGCCGAGGGCCTCACGGCCCTCCCCAACTTGATCTCTGCCGTGGACCGCCACAGCGGTGTGATCGCAAATCTCGAGGGACTCCGCTACGACCTCCACCTGGGGCCGGGCACGGAGGCGCTCTACGCGCATGCGATGGCGCAGGTTGGTATCGCCGCACACGCAGCACGGCTGCCCTGGCTGGTCGCCACGCCGATGGCCGACGCGAGCGCCGCGAACCTCAACTCGCGCGCGCATGGCCTCGGAGCGTCGGGCGCGATCGTGCGCACGGAGGCCTCCGTACGTGGCATGAACCTGCTCTTCGCCCCGGATCCGGAGGTGGTCGAGAACGCTCGCGCTGTGGTGGAGGAATGGGAGCGGATCCGGGAGACCGGTGCGCTCTCGTCAGTGGCGAACGGCCTGATCGTGGATCGCCGCACGGTGCAGCACGCCCGCCAGCTGCTGGACCAGGCCGAGGCGATCGAGCGCCGGGAGCAGGTGACTTAAGGAGCCGCCGGGCTCGATAGCCAGACGATTGCTTCGCCAGGCTCATCGTCCTCGTACACACCATCGAGGCCCGCCGCCACCGGCATGCCGGGCGTGAGTGCGCTCACCGACGGTTCGAGCGTTGAACCGGGCACAACACGCCACGTCTCCGTCCCGTCGTCCGTGCGCACCTCGATGGTGCTCGTGACGGGATCCACCGCTATTACCTCGGCGGCCTCCACCACGCGGTCCGGCACCCACACGATGTCGCCGGGGCTGGCGATGTGCACCACGTGCACACTGGCGCGCAGAATCGTCTGCAGCTCCACGCGCATGCCGTGAGTGATCACCTCGGCGCAAGCGACGGCCGGCCGGTACACGTCCATGCAGGAATCGATCCACTGTTCCTGGGTCACCTCGGCGACCGTGAGCGCGGACGGCGGCATCGCCAGCCACTCCGCGACCACCTCGATCGCCAGCGCGGCAGCTAGCTCGTCGTCTAGCATCGGGCCGGGCGTGCCGGTCACGGGCGCATCCGGGTCGAGCGGTGTTGCGGTCGGCGCGGGTGTACCGAGGGGCGGCGGCGTGCCCGTGGCCACACCCGGCGGGAGCGTGGGATCGGGGCCGCGATCATCGAACGGGCTCGTGGGCGGCGCATCGGTGGCACCGCATGCCACGAGCGACACGGCGAGTACGGCGAGCACGGCCGCGAGCAGGGCAGCGATCACCAGCATGGCGCGGCGCGAGGTCCTTGCTGTCATGCAATCATCGTGGGCACAGGCGAGGATCGCGCGCAAACGCGACAGTCGATCTGCGTGACCTCGGCCCTCCCGCCTTACGGTCGGGCTCGCTATGATCACACGTGCAGCACGCCGCTGCGCCCCCAACCCAGTCCCTCATCCCCGTCCCCTGGAGTGTTGTCATGCCCGTAGTCGTGGTGATCGGTGGGCAATGGGGTGATGAGGGGAAGGGGCGCGTCGTCGACTTCCACTCGCAGTACTGCTCAGTCATCGCGCGGTACTCAGCCGGGAACAACGCCGGGCACACGATCATCAATGACAAGGGGAAGTTCGCCCTGCACCTGGTGCCAGCAGGCATCTTCCGGGGCGACAAGACATGCATCATCGGCAACGGGGTCGCCATCGACCCGGAGAAGCTCATCGCTGAGATCGACATGCTCACCGATCGCGGTGTCTCCACCGCGAACCTCAAGATTAGTGAGCATGCCCACGTGATCATGCCGTGGCACCCGCTGATCGACCGCGCCGAGGAGGAGCTGAAGGGCGACCTCGCCATTGGCACCACCGGCACGGGCACCGGCCCTGCTTTCTACGACAAGGTCGCGCGCATCGGCGTGCGGGTGGCGGATCTGATGGATTCCGACTACTTCGCCTGGAAGCTCCGTAACGCACTCGACTACAAGAACCGCGTACTGACGGACCTTTACGGGCTGGAGGCACTGGAGTACGAGCCGATCTTCGACCGCTACACGGAGTACGCGAACCGGCTGCGCCCGTATGTGGCGGATACCGTCTCCTACGTCCAGGAGGCGGATGCCCGCGGGGAGATGATCCTCCTCGAGGGGGCGCAGGGCGTGTTGCTGGACCTCGACACCGGCACGTACCCCTACGTCACCTCGTCCGTGCCTGCCTCGGTCGCCGCGGGTGGCGCGATCGGCATCGGCCTGGGACCGACGGCGATCAACCGCGTGGTGGGCGTCTACAAGTCGTACCAGACGCGCGTTGGCAACGGTCCCATGCCCACGGAGATCACCAGCGGCGATGACATGGAGATGCTGCGCGAAGGCGTCGGCGGCGTGGCTGGGACCGCAGAGTACGGTACCACCACCGGACGCGCACGACGGGTGGGCTGGTTTGACGGCGTGCTTGCGCGGTACTCCGCACGCAGCAACGGCGTCACCTCCGTGGCGCTCACGCGCCTCGACTCACTCTCCGCCTTCGAGAGCATCAAGATCTGCGTCGCCTACGAGCTGGGCGACCGGCGCGTGAACACCCTGCCGGCCACCGTGCGCGACGCCGCACGCGCGCGGCCGGTCTACGAGGAACTACCGGGCTGGCAGACAGATGTCTCCCACATCCGCCACCTGGGCGACCTTCCAACCGAAGCGCGCAACTACGTGCGACGCATCGAGCAACTCCTCGGGGTGCCGATCGACATGATCTCGGTGGGGCCGGAGCGGCACCAGGCGATCGTGACCCGCGATATTTTCGGCGCGGTCATCCCTTAGCTCGCGACACGACCGACACGACGCGGTGAGGAATCACGAGGCACCATGACCACCTTCTCCTTGATCCTGCACGTTACGGCCGCGGTGGTCCTCGTAGGACCCCAACTGCTGATGTTCTTCGCAGTGGTCCCCTCCACCTGGTTCATCAACGATGAGGAGACTCGCCGCAACGTCACGAAGACCATCGCTCGGCGCTTCGGGATGATGGCCGGGATCGCGATCCTCGTGCTGCTGACGACCGGGCTCTACCAGTTCTACTCCAGCGTGCCAGGCGCCATCACGGAAAACATGATGGAGTACCGCTGGGGACTGGTATTCACGATCAAGATGACCACGTTCACGCTCCTGGTGGCGCTCATCTTTATCCACGCCTTCGTCTTCTCGCGTCGCATCGCGCGGCTCTCGGACGCCGTGCTCGAAGGCCATGGCGACGAGGAAGAGCTGGAGCGGGCCCGCACGACCTCGTTCATGTTCTCCCTGCTCATCCTCGTCACATCCGTGGTGACGCTGTGGCTCGGCGTGATGATGGGCGACCACACGTTCTCGTTCACCCCGCGCTAGACGCGAGCCTGTGTCGCCGATGACGACTTCGATGCCACCCACACTGCCCGACCTGCTCCGGCCCGGGCTGGACCTGGTCTTCGTGGGCATCAACCCGGGGGAGCGCTCGGCGGCGCTCGGGCACTATTACGCACACCCCGGCAATGCCTTCTGGCGCATGCTCTCCGCCAGCCCGCTCGTGGACGGCCCGGTCACGCACGAGGACGACCAATCACTCCTCGAACAGGGCATCGGCCTGACCGACATTGTGAAGCGGGTACACACGGACAGCAGCGAGATCAGCGACGCAGAGTTACGCGCGGCAGTCCCGGCGTTCCGCGAACGGATCGCCTACGCCCGCCCTCGTGCCGTCTGTTTCACCGCCACCCGCCCGTTCGCCGCGGTCTACCCTCGCGCGTGGGTGGCGCGGAACTGGGGCCGGCAGGATGTGCCGCCGCTCGAGGGCGCCGAGGTGTGGGTGATGCCTTCTCCGTCTGGCCGTGCCTCCGGGTACCACAGCCGCAACCATGAGATCCTGACTGCACTCGCAGCATCGCTGGGACGAGGAGCACACCGATGACCATGGACGTGCACCCTGAGGAGCGCATGCGCGCCGATGATGACGGCTGCCCCCTGTTCAGTACGCAGCTGGAACAGCACTTGGTCGCCGTCTCGCGTGGCGAAGCGCCCAATTCTGGACGGTTCTGCGGCCACTGCTATACGCCCTTGTCGCGCAATACCCGGGTGTGCCCGCACTGCGAAAACGACGTCTCCACGGGGCGCCACGCGGTGGCGCATGTCCCCGACACCATCACGGAGATGCTGCGTGTGCATCGCAAGACCGAGTCACGGTGGGTCAACAGCTTCGCGTACCTCGGACTGCTCACCGCCACCATCGCCGGCCTCGTCTTCGTCCTCGCCATGCCGGTGCTGAAGGACAGCCTGATCTGGGCGACGCTTGTCTACGGGATCATCCTGCTCGTCGGCGGCCGCATGCTCGCGGGGTTCCTCGGCGGCTACTACGGCGACCGCATCGGCTACGAGAAGGCCCGCGCGAGAACGCGTGCGTCCTGGGACGCGTGGGTGGCGGAGCGCGATCTGCACAACGGGAAGAAGACCCCGACGAACGCGAAGGCCGAGTAGCCCCCTACGCCCTCACACCGACCGCCAGGTCGATCTCGTGACGCGCCAACTCCGTGTCGATGGCAGTGCGGGCGGCGTCTGAGGGCGGGAGCAGGGGCAGACGGCACGAGCCGACATCGAGGCCGGCGCGCTGCACGGCGTACTTCACCGGGATCGGGTTGCTCTCAATGAAGAGCACGTCAACCAGCGGAGCGAGCCGATGGTGGATTGTGGCGGCCTCGGCTGTGCGGCCGTCCGCCAGAGCCTCGATCATCGCGCGGATCTGCGCGCCCACCACGTGCGCGGCCACCGAGACCACGCCGTAACCGCCCAGCGCCATCACCGTGAGCGTGTCGGTGTCGTTCCCGGACCAGACGGTAAAGTCCTCCGGTGCGCCGGCGATGATGCGTCCGATCTGATCGAGGTCCGCACTGGCCTCTTTGACACCTACGATGTTCGGCACCTCGGCCAGCGCGAGCGTGGTCTCCACCGTCATGTTGAGGGCACTGCGGCCGGGGATGTTGTAGAGCATGCACGGGAGCGAGGTCGCCCCGGCGATCGCGGTGAAGTGCGCGATGAGGCCCGCCTGCGGCGGCTTGCTGTACGCGGGCACAGTGAGCAGTACGCCGTCCAGGCCCTCGCGCTCTGCGGCGGCGGCGAGGCGGATGGAGCGCCGGGTGTCGTTGTTCGTGGCGCCGGCAATCACCGCGACAGTCGGGCCGACTGCCTCCTTCGTGGCACGCCAGACGGCGATCGTCTCCTCCTCGGAGAGTGCGGGCGCTTCGCCCGTGGATCCGGTGGCGACGATGCCCTCCGTGCCGGAGGCGACGAGCGCGCGAGCCAGCGTGCGGGTCATTTCGAGGTTCACGTCACCGTTCTCGGTGAACGGCGTGACCATCGCGGTCAGAAGTCGGCCAAAGGGGGGAGTCATAGGAACCTCCAACGCGGACACCCGATCAATGAGGGGTCCACGACCGGGAACGGCGCCCAGTGTAGCCCGTGGTGGCGACAGCGTGCGCGGCGATGTGGAGCCGGGAGCAGCCCGCTCCGTCCGAGCTGGCTACCGCTTGAGGCGGTTGCGGCGCACGAGCTCCTCCGCGATCTGGATGGCGTTTGTGGCCGCTCCCTTGCGCAGGTTGTCGGTTACACACCAGAACACCACTCCGTGCTCCACCGTGGGGTCCGGGCGCAGGCGGCTGACGTAGGTCAGGTCGTCACCCTCGGCCTCCAGCGGTGTCACGTACTGCGTCGGGTCGGCGAGGAACTTCACGCCGTCCTGCGATTGAAGGGTTTCGCGCAGCAGCGCCATGGGCGCTTCGCTGGCGAACTCGACATGCACGGCCTCAGCGTGGCCCACCATTGTGGGGACCCGTACGCACGTGGTTGCCACGCGCAGATCATCCTCGTGGAGGATCTTGCGCGTCTCGTTGCGCATCTTGAGCTCTTCCTTGGTGTAGAAATCCTCTTCCGCCACGAAGTCATCGACGTGCGGCAGGACGTTCATCGCGATCTGGCGCGGGTAGACCTCGTGCGGCGGGACTGGCTGCCCGTCACCGATTGCGCTCATTTGCGCGCGGAGCTCGTCCATCGCCTCGGCGCCAGTGCCGCTCACCGCCTGGTAGGTCGCTGCGGTCACGCGTGCGAGCGGCGCCACCTGGCGCATCGCATGCAGCGCGATCACGAGGGGGGTTGAGGTGCAATTCGGCGTTGCGACGAGCCCATCGTGCCACTCGAGGTCGTCGCCGTTCACCTCCGGCACCACCAGCGGCACCGTGGGGTCCATGCGGAAGGCCGATCCCTTGTCGATCATCGTGCCGCCGAGCTCCCGCACCACAGGCGCCCACTGCTTCGACACCTCGGAGGAGGCAGCGCAGAAGACGAGGTCCACGCCCTCGAGCGCTTCTCGCGTCACTTCCTCGACGGTGATCGATTCGCCCGCGTACTCGAGCTGCTTTCCGGCCGATCGTGCCGACGCGAGGAGCTTGAGCTTCGCCACCGGGAGCTTGCGCTGTTCGGCCACGCGGAGGAATACGCCCCCCACGGCGCCGGTCGCCCCGATGAGTGCTGCAGTCGGCTGCACGGCTCTACTCCTCGTATCGAACTCACATCTAGCCGCCCCGTTAGTTGGCGGCGGCAGGGGATCGATGATAGGACGGGGGAAGGAGTGACGCGAATGGAGGCAGGCGCATGACGCAGTTCCAACCCTACGTGGCTCCGTACGGCTCATGGGCCTCGCCCATCAGCGCCGAGATGATCGCGAGCGCCGGCATTGGCCTCGTGCGCGCGTGGTCGCTTCCCAATGGCGGTACCGCATGGCTGGAAGGGCGACCCACGGAGGGCGGGCGGATCGTGCTCGTGCGGCGCGACCCGGGCGAGGAACCTCGCGACGTCACCCCCGCAGAGAGTAACGTGCGCACCCGCGTGCACGAGTACGGCGGTGGGGCTTGCCTGCTGCTGGATGACACCGTGATCTACTCGAACTTCGCTGACCAGCGCCTGTACCGCCTGGACACGGTCACCGGCGAGGCCGGGCCCATCACACCCGAGCCGGACCAACCGGCCGCCCACCGGTACGCCGACCCGACGTACACGGCGGATGACTCCACCCTCATCTACGTACGTGAGCGCCAGCCTGAGTCGGACGAGGCGATCAACGAGCTGGTCGCCCTGCCCGTGGATGGCAGCGCGGAGCCGCGCATCATCGCCGGAGGCGCTGACTTCTATGCGACCCCTCGAGTCAGCCCTGACGGCAGCCAGCTGGCGTGGCTCTCCTGGACGCATCCGCGCATGCCGTGGGACGGGACGGAACTCTGGGTCGCGGACCTCGAGGACGGCGAATTGGCAAACACGATGCTGGTCGCTGGAGGCCCGGAGGAGAGCATCGTTCAGCCCTCGTGGAGCCCGGACGGTGTGCTGCACTTCATCTCAGATCGGACCGGGTGGTGGAACCTGTACGCCCTCCGAGATGGGGAGACTGTCCCGTTGGCGCCGATGGATGCCGAGTGCGGCGTGCCGCTTTGGACGTTCGACCTGGGCACGTACGCGTTTCTCGACGACGGCCGCATCCTCTGTGTGGTGCGCACACGCGGTGAGGCGCACCTGGCGCTCATCGATTCGGCAGCGGGCACGGTGGAGTTCGTGCACACCAGATACACCACGTATAGCGCCCCCAGCATCCATGGCACTCGCGCTGTGTTCATCGCAGCGTCGCCCACGGAGGCGCCCGCCGTCATCGCCCTCGACCTGCTCACCCGCGAGATCGAGATCGTGCAACACAGCATGCAGATTGCGCTGGACCCGCGGTTTCTTTCGATCCCGGAAGCCATCGAGTTTCCCACCACGGACGGAGTCACCGCGCATGCGCTGTCCTATCCGCCACAAAGTCGCGACTACCGCGCGGCTGACGAGGAGCGCCCGCCGCTGATCGTGATGTCGCACGGGGGCCCCACCAGTGCGACCGACTCCACGCTCAACCTGCGCACCCAATTCTGGACGTCGCGCGGCTTCGCCGTGGTGGACGTGAATTACCGGGGCTCCACCGGCTACGGGCGGGAGTACCGCCAGGCGCTCAACCATCGCTGGGGCGAAGTGGACGTCGATGACTGTGTGGAGGCGGCGCGCTTCCTCGCCCTGCGCGGAGACGTGGACGGCGCGCGCATGGCCATTCGCGGCGGATCCGCCGGCGGCTATACCACGCTGGCGGCGCTTACCTTCCGCGATGTCTTCGCCGGAGGGGCGTCCTACTACGGCATCGGCGACCTGGAGACCCTGGTCGGCGACACGCACAAGTTTGAGTCGCGATACCCCGATTCGCTGGTCGGGCCGTACCCGGAGGCGCGCGACGTCTACCTCGCGCGCTCGCCCGCGCATCACACGGATCAGCTTTCCTGTCCGATCATCATGTTCCAGGGGTTGGAGGACCGGATCGTGCCGCCCTCGCAGTCGGAGCAGATGGCGGCTTCGCTGCGAGCGAAGGGGATTCCGTACGCCTACGTCCCATTCGAGGGTGAACAGCACGGGTTCCGCCGTGCTGAGAATATCCAGCGCGCGCATGAGGCCGAGCTGTGGTTCTACGGTTGGCTGTTCGGCTTCGAGCCGGCGGATGAGGTGGCACCGGTGGAGATGGTGGGGCTCTGAGTACCCACGGGGCGCTCTCGGCGTCTGTAACCGAATGGCGACCAGATATACCGCCTTGACATTTCATTGGGTGGGGCACATATTCCGCCGAACCGACGATACCGACACGATTGCTCACCGACGGGAGAACACGATGACGGCCGAGCCAGTTGGCTACCCCGTAGCGTATGACGTGCTGCGTGCAGAACAGCAGTCGAGGATCACCAACTTCCCGCTGTTCATTGGCACGTTCATTCGCGCGATCCTGCTGATCCCGCACATCATCGTGCTCTACTTCCTGCAGTTGGCCGCGGCCGTGGTGTACTTCATCGCCACGTTCGTCATCCTGTTCACCGGCAAGTATCCGCCGGGCATGTTCCGGTTCATCGTGAACGTGATGCGATGGAACGCGAACATTGGCTCGTACTACCTGCACCTGCACGACCGCTACCCACCATTCTCGCTGACGGCGGTTGAGGGTTACCCGCTGAGCTTCGCGGTCGTCTACCCGGAGCAGTCGTCGCGAGTGCTGAACTTCCCACTGTTCATCGGGATGCTGATCCGCATCATTCTGCTCATCCCGCACCTGATCATCATCTACATCCTGTACTTGATCACGATGATCATCGTGTTCATTGCGCAGTTCGCGATCCTGTTCTCGGGGAGCTTCCCGGCGAGCATGCACAGCTTCGCGGTGAGTGTGGGGCGCTGGGCGACGCGCGTGAGCGCCTACATGTACGGACTCACCGACCGCTACCCGCCGTTCAGCCGCGGGGGGTAGGCCGCAGCGACGCGGCCCCCGACTAGTTTCAAAGCGCACCGCCCGAGGCAAACACCTCGGGCGGTTCTTGTTTGCATCGCTACTCGAGCCCCACCAGCGCCCCCAGGCCTTCGACGAGGTCGGTGCGTTGCATGACTTCGCGGACGGCGAGGGTGACGCCGGGCATGAAGGAGTCGCGGCCGGTGGAGTCGTGGCGGAGGGTGAGGGTCTGGCCGGTTCCGCCAAAGATGACTTCCTGGGAGGCGACGAAGCCCGGCAGGCGGACGGAGTGAATCGGTACGCCGCCATCGCGGGCCCCGCGCGCATGTTCGAGGTGTTCGAGTTCGGGGTTGTTGGCGATGAAGTCTGAGCCCCGTGCTTCACGCATGAGGCGGGCGGTGGTGAGGGCGGTGCCGCTGGGGGAATCCACCTTGTGGTCGTGGTGGAGTTCGATGATCTCGGCGGAGTCGAAGAAGCGGGCGGCGATGCGCGCCATGTGCATCTGGAGGACGGCGCCGATGGCGAAGTTGGCAGCGTAGACGGCGCCGAGGCCCTGCGCGGCGCAGCCGGCGCGGAGTTGATCGAGGCTCTCAGCGGTGACACCGGAGGTGCCGATCACTGGGCGGACGCCGTGGGCGAGGGCGGCTTCGATCAGCTGCGGGGTGAAGGCGGCGTTGGTGAAGTCCACCACTACATCCGGCTGCGTGGCCTCGAAGAGCGCGGCGGGGTCGCCGTGCAGGGGGTAGACGGAACCGCTGTCCGGGCCACCCTTTGCGGTCGCCACTCCCATGGGCTCCACGATACCGACCGGCTGCATGTCCTCTTGCGCCTCGATGGTGGCGAGGACGAGACTGCCCATCTGGCCTGCGCCGCTGACGGCTACTCGGATCATGGGGTGCTCCCTGTGCTGCTCCGCCTTCGAAGGCCTGGTCGGGGTGATCCGGGGTGCGGCTGATCGTACACGCGAGCGTTACCTCATGGTGCCCCATTCACTCCTACGAGAAATTTGTTGCGGGGCGATTCACTCCTGCGGGGTGTGCATTGCTCGACCGTTTCTGTCCGTTTGTGATGCTCTTCACGACCACTCTTCTTGATGACTTCTTGTAACACGGTGAGCGGCGTGCCTGGAGGTGGGGGTGGCGCCGGGGGCGTACACGAGAACACCCTCCCCCGTTGCCGGGAGAGGGTGTGTGATTGGTTACCGGGTAGCGGTTACCAGCGACGGCCACCGCCGCCACCGGGGCGAGGGGCGTCTCCGCCACCGCCGGTGTTGCCACCAGTGTTGCCGCCGGAGTCACCGCCGCTCGATTCGCGGTTGCCGCGGTAGCCACCGCCGGAGCCGAAGCGCTCGCCGCCGCGGTCGCCGTTGCCACCACCGGAACGGTCACCACCACGGCCACGGCCGCCGCCATCGCGACCACCTCGGCCGCCACCACCACCGCCGCCGCTGCGTCCACCGCCGCCACCACCACGGGGACCACGGTCCCCGCCGCGATCGCCGCCTCGGTCGCCACCGCGATCACCGCCACGGCCGCCACCGCTGTTGCCCTCGCGGGCCACGGCGTCGTCGTCCATGCCGACACGGTCGCTGTCGACGTCACGCATGGTGAGGTTGAGGCGACCGAGGTTATCGATCTCCATGACCTTCACCTTGACCACGTCGCCGACGTTCACGACGTCCTCGACACGCTCCACGCGGCCCTCGGTCAGCTCGGAGATGTGCACCATCCCGTCCTTACCGGGGAGGATTTCGACGAAGGCGCCGAAGGACATGATGCGGGAGACGGGGCCTTCGTAGACCTCGCCAACCTGGATCTCCTTGGTGAGGCCTTCGATCTGGCGCATGGCCATCTGCACGGACTCCGGGGTGGAGCCGCCGATGAAGACGGAGCCGTCCTCCTCGATGTCGATGGAGGCACCGGTGGCCTCGATGATGGCGTTGATGACGCGGCCGCCAGGGCCGATCACCGCGCCGATCTTCGACGGGTCGATGTGAATGATGCTGATCTTCGGCGCGTAGGTGCCGACCTCGTCACGCGGCGCCTCGATGGCGTCGAGCATGACCTTGAGGACCTCCATGCGCGCATCGCGCGCCCGCGAGAAGACTTCCTGCATGAAATTCGGCGGGAGCTTGGGCAGCTTGATGTCCAGTTGCACGGCGGTGATGCCACGCTCCGTGCCGGCGACCTTGAAGTCCATGTCACCGAGGGCATCCTCGATGCCGGCGATGTCCGTGAGGATCTCGTACTTGCTGGCATCCGCGTTCGTGACGAGGCCCATGGCGATGCCGGAGACCGGCGCCTCGATGGGCACGCCCGCGTCCATCAGCGCCAGGATGGAGCCACAGACCGAGGCCATGGAGGTGGAGCCGTTGGACGAGAGGACGTCCGAGACGAGCCGGAGCGTGTAGGGGAACTCGTTGAAGTCCGGGAGGACGGCCTCGATTGCCTTCTCGGCGAGCATGCCGTGCCCGATTTCGCGACGGCCCGGTGAGCGCATGGGGCGGGCTTCACCGACCGAGAAGGGCGGGAAGTTGTAGTGGTGGAAGAACATCTTCCAGTCGCCGGGGGCGATGTTGTCCAGGCGGGCGCGATCGCGGATCGCACCCAGCGTGGCCACGGAGAGTACCTGCGTCTGACCGCGCTGGAAGAGGCCGGAACCGTGCACACGGGGGAGCACGCCGACGTCCGCGGAGAGCTGGCGGATCTGCGCGGGCTTGCGGCCGTCGGCACGGGTGCCGTCCTCCAGCACGCGAGCGCGCACGAACTGCTTGATGTAGGCCTCGGTGGCGGCGCTGACCGCCTTCGCGTCCACGTCCGGGTCGTCCTGTGACAGCTCCCGGTAGACCACGCGGCCCATCTCATCGAGGCCGCGGAAGCCTTCACCCTGCACCGCGGCGAGCATCTCCTCTTCGCGGGGCTCCAGGACGGCGGCTACGCGGGACTTCAGTGCGTCCGCAGCCGAGGTGTCAGCCGGGGTCCACTCCGCCTTGGGCTGGCCGAGCTCGCGGATGACCTCTGCCTGCAGGTCGTTCAGCTCACGGCAGACGCCTTCGGCGAAGTCGAGGGCTGCAATCAGGTCGTCTTCGGAGATCTGCTTCGCACCGGCCTCGATCATAATGATCGAGTCGTTCGTGGCTGCGACGGTGAGCTCGAGGTCGGACTCCTCCATCTGCTGGTAAGTCGGGAAGGCGATCAGTTCGCCGTCGATGCGCCCGACCGCAACGGTGGAGACGGGACCCTCGAAGGGCAACGGTGAGATGTTGATGACGGTGGAGGCGCCGGTGGTCGCCAGCGGCTCCGCGGGGTTCTCACGATCGGACGCGAGCAGCGTCGCCACCACGTGCACCTCGCGGCGGTAGCCCTTCGGGAAGAGCGGGCGGATGGGGCGGTCGGTCATGCGCGCGGCCAGTGTGGCCGTGGTGCCGGGCCGGCCCTCCCGGCGGAAGAACGAGCCAGGGATCTTGCCGATGGCGTACATGCGCTCTTCGTAATCGACCGTCAACGGGAAGAAGTCGATGCCGGGGCGCGGCTCGCCATCGGCGAGCGTGACCAGCAGGGTGGTGTCGCCGTAGCGGATCGTGCAGGAGGCGGTGGCGTTCTGCGCCAGACGGCCGAGGCCGATCTCGAATGTCTTCCCACCGATCTCGCGGGTGAAGACGTGCGTCTGCGCACCAGTCGTCATTTGGTTATTCAATGTCGGGGACCTCTATTTGATCACTCTGATTTGATCACTATCTCTCGCAACGTACTCATCTGTTCCCACGCATCACATCGGATCGTCGTGGGACCCCCAGCGTCGCCTCGTAAACTCCCAGGATGCCGCTTGCGAGCGGGATACGGCCATCGGAGAGGGTACGCGTGGCGTTCGAGGGCGCCGGGGTGGGGGTCAAGGGACGCTCGCCGGGTGCGAGCGTGCGGGTGAGGGTCGTCGATTCAGGTGGTGTCATGAGCGGGTGCGCCACCCTGAGGTCAGCAGGCCAGTACTTGAGTTCGCGTACCTGGCGGAACTGACCCGAACTGCGGGTGCGCGCGATTTCGCGTGCCAACGTTCCCGGGGCGCCGGCCCCGCAAACGAAACGGGCCGCGCCTATCGGCGCAGCCCCAGTGATTGAATCAGCTCGTGATACCGCGTGACATCTTTGCCCGCGAGGTACCGGAGCTGCCGGCGTCGCTGTCCGACCAGCTTCAGAAGGCCACGACGTGTGGAGTAGTCGTGCTTGTGCTCTCTGAGGTGGTCCGTCAGGTGGACGATGCGGTCTGTCAGTAGCGCCACCTGCACCTCCGGGGAACCCGTGTCCCCTTCGTGCTGACGGTACTGCTCGATGATCTCGTTCTTACGCTCAGCCGTTTGCATTCGTTACTGTCTCGAATTCCCCTACACTGCTTCCAGGATCCGACCTGCTTGCTCCCTGAACCGGGTTGGACCGGCATGAACGAGAGCGCTGGGCCGGGTGTGTTCGCGAACCGCCCTCGAAGCCAGCCCGCGAGTTGTTTACGCTAGCACAGCCCCATCACAGGTGCTACGCCTGACGCGCACTGGCAGGCACGAGGGCCTCCAGCACGTATCGCGCTCACGTAGGTATCGTACCCATTCTCGGCCGCTGGCACACGCCCGGGGGCCGGTGAGTCAGGCGGCCGCCCCTACGACCTTCGACACGCCGCAATTCGGACGGAGCCCCATCGTGAACGCCGTGGTCATGATTGAAGCCGACGCCAGCATCCCGGACCTGCTTCGCGCCGGGCTTCCACTGCGCCTGATGCCCGAGGATCCGCCGCTGCTCATGGAGCGCGTCCCCATCCCGAGCCTCTCCCTGGAACGCATCCCCGTGGAGGCAGACCTGGTCATCGACACCTGCCGCGCCGTCGCAGCCGAGGCCGGCGGGGTGGTGCTGGTGAGCGTTGGTGATGCCTACGGCAACGCACCGGATGCGATCGAGCGGGCCGGCGAGGTGATGCGCGAGCGGGAGATCCCCTTCGCCGCCTGCGCGACCGGTCATGCCCTGATGGCGGCGGGCTGGCCGGCGGTGATCGCCGCGGAGGCCGCCCAACGGGGCGCGAGTCCGTCCGAAGCCGCCGAGGCGGCCTCGCGCGCCGCGGGCGCGGCCCACCTGATCGCGTACCTGGAACACCCGGAGCTGGTGGGCCTCGCGGACACGCCTTCGCCGACCGCACGCGCGGTGACGCGGATTCACGGGGAGGATTGTGCGCTGGTGGCCTCGCTGCCGCGCCGCGACCGGGGGCTGGTGCTGCTGCGCGATCGCTTCAGCGACCTCGTGAGCGTGGATGCGGTGACCGGGAACGAGGGGGCGCTGCGGGTGGCGGTGCACCACGCGGGCACACCGCCCGCGGCGGAGGCGATGGCGCTGTGGATCGAGCGGAACACGGATGCCGCGCAGGTGGTGGTGGCGCCGCTGACCCGGCACGCGGCGGCTCGCTACGGTCCGGGGATGATCGGGATTGCGTGGGTGCGCGACCCGGCGTTCGAGGCGCCCGCTCCGTAGCGGAGGATGCGGTGGAGCCTCGAGCTGACTAGACCCTGACGGGGGCGGCGGTGGCGCGGGCGCGCTGGCCGAACCAGTTGCTGATGCGCGGGTAGCCGGTGCTTTGCAGCCACCACGCGATGGCGAAGGCGACCAGGGCCACGACTGTGCCCGCGAACGCATCGAAGAGATAGTGGTTCGCCGTGGCGACGACGGCCATGGTCTGCAGGGTGAGCAGCGCGATGCCGCCGGCGCGGAGCAACGGGTTCCGCGTGTACTGGAAGACCACCACCGCCAGCAGCACCGACCAGCCCACATGCAGTGAGGGGACCGCGGCGAACGGGTTCACGAAGGCCTCCATGGACTGCGCCTGGTAGGAGAGGTTCGCGAACTGCTCGATGGTGTCGACGAAGCCCCACTCCGGCAGGTAGCGGGGCGGGGCGACGGGGAAGATGTAGTAGAAGATGAGGGCGATGCCGCCGGAGATGAGCAGCGAGTCGCGCAGCAGCGTGTAGTGGTGGCGACTGCGCCAGAACCAGAAGAGGCCGACGCCGACGATGAGCGGGAAGTCCAGCCAGAAGTAGACGAAGTTGAAGAAGTCGAACCGCCACGCCGCATCCAGTGTCCAGCGGTTGACCATGGGCTCCACGAAGAATCCGAGCGACTGCTGGACATCGATGATCCAGCGGGCATGGGCGAGTGCCTCGGGTGTGCGATCGACGACACCACCGCGTACGACGAAGTAGAGCAGGAAGCCGAGCGCCACCAGCCCGATCTCCATGAGATCGAACCAGGCGAGCGACGTCCGGTTCGGGGACGTCGAGCGGTGCACGTAGTGGAAGAAGCGGGTGCGCATGGCCGTATCCTGCGGCTCACCGGACGCGCGCGTCCGGCGGCCCATCCCTATGATTGTACTCTCAGAACACGTAGATCAGGACACGTAACAGTCCGGCTCCGGCTGGTGGATTGGATCAGGAACCCCATGCAGATCACCGTTGCAACCGGTGCGATCACGGAGCAGACCGCCGACACCTATGTGGTGCCCGTCTTCGAGGACACTCGACGGCTGGGCGGGGCGGCGGCCCAGGTGGATGAGGCGCTGGGCGGCGCAATTCGGTCGCTGCTCTCGGACGGGCTGCTGGAGACGCGATCGGGCGAGATCGCGACGTTCCCGACGAACGGAGCGCTGACCGCGAAGCGCGTGGTGGTCATCGGCGCGGGGAAGCGGGACGACCTGACGGCTGACCGACTGCGCAATCGCACGGCGACGCTGGCGCGCCGGCTGCGTGACATGAACGCCGGTACCGTGGCGGTGGCCGTTGATGACGCCACGGCCGCGCTCGATGACACGGTGGCCGGACGGACGCTCGCGGAGGGGTTCGTGCTGGGCCTCTACCGCTTCGACCACCACCACACGCGCGCGCAGGACAAGCCGCGCTACGCGATGGGGGACGTCACGCTAGTGGAATCGCGGCCGCGGGTGGCGGAGGCCGTAGGCCGAGGCGCGGAGCAGGGCGTGATCCTCGGCGAGGCGACGAACCTCTCCCGCGACCTGGCGAATGAGCCCGCGAACCTGATGACGCCGACGATCATCGCCACGCGCGCGCAGCAGCTGGCGGCGGAGCTCGGACTGGAGTGCACGATCCTCGAGCGGGCGGAGGCGGAGCGGCTGGGGATGAACTCGTACCTGTCGGTCTCGAACGGGTCGATCCAGCCGCCGAAGTTCATCGTGCTGACGTACCACGGGTCGCGGCAGCGGGGGCGGTACGTGGGCCTGGTGGGGAAGGGGATCACGTTCGACACCGGGGGGATCTCGCTGAAGCCGGCGGAGAACATGGACGCCATGAAGGGCGACATGAGCGGGGCGGCGACAGTGATCGGCGCGATGAGCGCGATTGCGCGGCTGAAGCCGAACGTGAACGTGATGGCGATCGCCCCGTGCACGGAGAACATGCCCAGCGGATCGGCGACGAAGCCGGGGGACGTGGTGTACGCGATGGACGGGCAGTCCATCGAAGTCATCAACACGGACGCGGAGGGGCGGCTGGTGCTGGCGGATGCGCTGCTCTACGGCCGCGACAACGGGTGCCAGGTGATGATCGATGTGGCCACCCTCACCGGGGCGATGGGGGTCGCGCTGGGGAACGTGCGCTTCGGTGTCTTCGCCACCGACGACCGGCTGATGCGCGACCTGGAGCGTGCGTCGGAGGCGACTGGCGAGAAGCTGTGGCGCATGCCGCTGGACGATGAGTACGACGACCAGATCAAGTCGCCGGTGGCGGACATCAAGCACACTGGCGGGCGGCCTGCGGG
>JBJHDC010000042.1:0-12959 GCA_050486345.1 Dehalococcoidia bacterium
CCTCCAGCGCGATGCTGAGGGCGGGGAAGCGCGCGTGGTCGACCTGGCCGAAGTGGAGGGTCCCGTGGTGGGCGAGGTCCAACGGCGGCGCGGGGCGTGCGCTGGCGCGGTCCGGGTAGGTGAGTGCGATCTGGATGGGCAGGCGCATGTCCGGCTCGCCAAGCTGCGCTTTGATGGAGCCATCTCGAAAGGTCACCATGCTGTGCACGATGCTCTCGCGGTGCTGGAGGATCTCGACGCGCTCCAGCGGCACATCGAAGAGCCAGCGGGCCTCGATCGCCTCCAACCCCTTATTGAAGAGGGTGGCGCTATCGATGGTGATCTTCGCGCCCATGTTCCACGTCGGGTGGCGGAGCGCCTCTGCCGGGGTGACGTGCTCCAGCCGTTCCAGGTCATAGTCGCGAAACGCGCCGCCGGATGCGGTGAGGGTGAGCAGGTCGATGGCGTCTTCCGGCTCGCCCCAGAGGCACTGCCAGATCGCGGAGTGCTCCGAGTCCACCGGGCGTAACTCCGCGCCCAGGGCGCGTCCGGCCTCGAGCGCTTCGCGCACGGCGGGGCCGCCTACGACGAGGGCCTCCTTGTTGGCGATGGCCACGGGCTTGCCGGCGCGGAGGGCGTCGAGGGTGGGGCGGAGGCCGCTGAGGCCGCTGGTCCCCACGAGCACCACGTCCACGTCGTCGCGTACCGCGATCTCCTCGGGCGTCTGCCAGTCGGTGGCGCGGCCGGCAGTATCGAGCTCGGCGCGCAGGGCATCGGCGTCACGGCCGGGACGAGCGCAGACTGCGAGCGGCTGGAACTCGTGCACCTGGTCGCGAAGGCGGTCCGTGTTGCGGCCGGCGGCGAGGGCGACCACGCGGAAGCGGTCGGGAAGACCGCGCACGACATCGAGCGCTTGCTCGCCGATCGACCCGGTCGAGCCGAGAATCGCCAGGCCGGTCACATCTGCCATCGCAAGATCCAGTATAGGCACGTGCCGGCGACGAGGATGGAATCGAGGCGATCGGCTACGCCACCGTGGCCCGGCAGCAGGCCGGACATGTCTTTCACGCCCATGCGGCGCTTCATCGCGGACTCCAGCAGGTCGCCGCCGATTGCCGCCACCGGGAGCACGAGCGCGATCAGCGCGTGGCCGAGGATGGAGATATCGAGGTCGAGCGCGAGCACCGCGACCGCACCGGCGATCGCGCCGAGGGCGAAGCCGCCGATGGCGCCCTCCACCGTCTTGTTGGGTGAGATGCCGGGGGCGAGCTTGTGGCGCCCGAAGAGACGGCCGGTGGCGTAGGCGCCGGTGTCGGTGAGGAAGACGGCGGCGAGCAGCACGATGAGCCAGGCGACGCCGTCCTCGGTGTTGCGGGTGAGCACGAGGTGCGCGCCGGGCACGGCGGTGTAGAGCACGGCGACAAGCCACCAGCCGCCGGCGTGTTCCGTGAGCCAGGAACGGCGCCACAAGAGGGCGAAGAGCGCGAAGATCGTGACCAGCAAGAACGACCAGAGCGGAACGTCCGGGTAGACGCGCACGAAAGCGACGAAGAGGGCGGTGACCGCTGCAGCGCTGATGGGGACGCTGAGTGGAGCGTCGCGCAGGGCGGAGCGGACGATCTCGAATGCCGCGACGGCGAGGATGAGCTCCAGCACGCCGGAGAAGACCGGCTCCGGCGACCACAGCAACAGGGCGAGCAGCGGCAGGCCGACCGCGGCGACGAGCACGCGTTGGAGCAGCACGAGCGCTCAGGCCTCTACTTCACCGCGGTGGCCGTTCTCGGCCGGGGGCTGGATGAGGCCGAAGCGGCGCTGGCGGCGCTCGTAGGCGAGCAGCGCTTCGTCTACCTCGGCGGCGGCGAAGTCAGGCCAGCGCACGTCTGTGAAGTAGCACTCCGCGTAGGCCACCTGCCAGACGAGGAAGTTGGAGATGCGGTGGTCGCCGCCGGTGCGGATGAGCAGGTCTGGCTCCGGCAGGCCGGCGGTGGCGAGGCGACAGGTAATCGCCTCCTCCGTCACATCATCCGGGCTCACGCCTTCCGCGACGAGGCGGCGGACGGCGTCCAGGATGTCCGCGCGCCCGCCGTAGTTGAAGGCGAGGTTCACGATCATGTCCGCGTTTACCGCGGTGCGATCCATGGCGGTGGTGATCCGGTGCTGGAGGGTGTCAGGGAGGCCATCCAGATCGCCGAGATGGCGGAGCTGCACGCCGCGCGCCGCGAACTCCTCCAGGTGTTCATCGATGAACTCGTTGGCCAGCTTGAGGATCGTTTGCACCTCCGTACGCGGGCGGCCCCAGTTCTCGGTGGAGAAGCCGAACAGGGTGACGACCGGGATGCGGTGCTCAGCGAAGCGTTCGAGGACGGGGCGGATGGTGCTTGCCCCGGCGCGGTGGCCCTCGGAGCGGCGCAAGCCGCGCTCCTCCGCCCAGCGGCCGTTGCCATCCATGATGATCGCCACGTGGCGGGGCCGGGTGCGGAGGACCGGGAGTGAGGGGGCGGGGGTGGCGACCACGGGTGGTTACACCTCCAGGAGCTCGCGCTCCTTCTCCTTCGCCAGCTCCTCGATCTTGTCGACGTACTGGGAGGTCAGGCGGTCCACCTCCTGCGCAGCGCCGTACTCCTCGTCCTCTGAGATCTCGCTATTGCGTACGGCCTTCTTGAGCTCGTCATTGGCGTGGCGGCGGGCGTTGCGGACGGAGACGCGGGCCTCCTCCGTCTTGGTGCTGACCTGGCGCACCATTTCTTTCCGGCGCTGTTCCGTGAGCGGGGGGATGGGGAGACGGATGATGCGCCCGTCGCTCTGAGGCGTGATGCCCAGGTCGCTGGACTGGAGGCCGCGCATGATCGCGTCGTGCGCGGCGCGGTCGAACGGGGTGACGGTGATGAGCTGTGCTTCCGGGGCGGCGAGGTTTGCGAGCTGGATCAGCTGCATGGTGGAGCCGTAGACCTCGATCGGCAGGTGCTCGACCAGGGCGGTGGAGGCGCGGCCGGTGCGAACGCTGGCGAGGTCACGGCTGAACGCGTTGACCGCGTTCTCCATGCGCTCCTCCGCGTCCAGGAGAATCTCATCGGTCACGATGTCCCCCTCGTCCCCCGACGGAACCCGCCCCGATGCGGGTTCCGTCTTTCACGATAGCGCGGGCACGGAGCGCCCGCGAGTGTGTGCCTCGCGATGGGTCGCTAGCGTCCGAGCTCGAAGCGTGAGAAGCGGGCCACGCGGATGTTCTCACCGGTCTGGGCGATGACGTCCTGGACGAGGTCCTGGATGGTCTTGCCGCCCTCCTTGATGAAGGCCTGCGTGAGCAGCGCGTTCTCCTCCGGCGTGCCGGCGTGGTCCGCGGGGACCTCCTCCGGCGTCAGCGCCAGGGGGTTCATGGCCGCCACCTGCATGGCAATGTCGCGGGCGAGGTCGCGGAAGGCCTCCGTGCGGGCGACGAAGTCCGTCTCGCACTGCAGCTCTACGAGCGCGCCGATGCGGCCCTGGCCGTGGATGTAGGCCTCTACCATGCCCTGCCCGGTCTCGCGGTCCGCGCGCTTCGCGGCTGCCGCCATGCCCTGCTCGCGCAGCAGGTCGCGGGCGCGGTCGAAGTTGCCGTCCGCCTCGTCCAGGGCGCGCTTGGCGTCCATGACGCCGGCGCCGGTCTCTTCACGTAGCCGCTTCACGTCCTCCGTGCTGACTGGCATTGCTGTACTCCTCAGTTCTGTCGCTGATGCTTCGCGACGGGTGGTGTGATTGGTGGTGCCGGTGTCGTGGTGACGCCACCAGCCGGCCGCACACGGTGGAGGTCTCCCACCGCATGGGCCAGTGCGCGCGCCGGACGGGCCGGCGCGCGTTGGTGCTAGGACTGGGTCTCGGGCTCTGCTTCGGATGGAGCTGCCGCGGCGGCTTCCGCAACCGCTTCAGGGGTACCGGCTTCCTCCGGCGTCTCGGTAGCGGGGACGGCGGCGGCGCCGGGGTCCTCGTCGTCGGCAGCGGTCGGAGCGACGCTCTCGAACTGCTGCTCCACCTCACCGACGGCGATGCCTTCGAGGACGGTGTCCGCGATGCGCGCGGTCATGAGCTGAATGGCGCGGATGGCGTCGTCGTTGGACGGGATGGGGAAGTCGATGAGCTCCGGATCGGCGTTCGTGTCGCACATCGCCACGATGGGGATGTTGAGGCGGTTCGCCTCGCGGACGGCGTTCTCCTCCATCGTGGGGTCCACGATGAAGACGAGTCCCGGAACGCGGTTCATGTTGCGCAGCCCGGCGAAGGAGCGCTCCAGGCGTTCGAACTCCTTGAGCATGACCATGCGCTCGCGCTTCGTCATGCCCTCGGCCTCCAGCACGTCGTCACCCGCCTGCATGCGGTCCTCGATGTGCTTGAAGTAGTCGATGCGGCGGGAGATGGTGCTGAAGTTGGTCAGCGTGCCGCCCAGCCAGCGGGTGTTGATGTACGGCATGCCGCAGCGGTCGGCCTCGATCTGGACGATGCCGCGCGCCTGCTTCTTGGTGCCGACGAAGAGGATCTGGTCGCCGCTGGCGGCTACCTCACGGACCTTTTCGAGTGCGGAGTCCAGCAGCCGGACCGTCTGTGCGAGGTCCAGGATGTGGATGCCGTTACGCTCTGTGAAGATGAACCGTCGCATCCGGGGGTTCCAGCGACGGGTCTGGTGGCCGAAGTGAACTCCAGCCTCCAGCATTTGGCGCATGCTGACGCCAGCTGCCATGGTTGTGCCTCTCTCTACCTGCCAGCGCATAGATTTGCCCTCGCTGGGTGCGAGGGCTGACGCCAGCCTCTCTGTGTTCGTACCGAATGATCAGTATGGCACCCTCATCCGGGTAGGACCAGATGCCGGAGGATCGGGCGGTTCCACTGCATCTACTCCCGACCTACTCCCGCGGCTACACCTCGCTGGCTTACCGGAAGTGCGCAGGCCGTTGTCGGACACGGGGTAGCGCCGTATGCTTGAGACTCGTCATGTTCCGGGTATTAGGCTCCGCGCCGTGTGTAGACACGGGCGACCGTGCGATCTGTGGGAGGCATCGAGTGCCCAGGTACGACTACCGCTGTGAGGCGGGCCACAAGTACGAGGTACGGGAGCCGTTTGGCTCGCCTGCGGTCCACCCCTGCCAGCGCTGCGGCAAGGAGGCACGTCGCGTGCTGTTCGCGCCGCCCCTGGTCTTCAAGGGGCAGGGTTTCTACAAGACGTCCGGCCGCGGTACCTCGTCCGCCAGCACGGGCTTCGAGGGTAACGGCAGTACCACCAGCAACCGCTCCAAGTCGCCCCCGAAGAAGGAATCGACCGCCGAGACCTCCACGGCTGCCTCCTCCGACGACTAGCGGTCCGACCATCCTGTTCCACTAACGCGATCGGGGCCGGTAGGCCCCGATATCGGGCTGTCCACTGCTGATCTGTCCAACGGCGGGCATCTCCTCGTACGCTCGCAGGATGGACCAGTCTCGATGAACCAACTCCCAGGTGGCAGTGACGTGCCGGACCCGGATGCGCCGTGGATCGGGCTGCAGCCGGAGACGGTCGTCGGTCTCTTCGATGCGTTGGCGATGCCGTGGTGGGTGGCCGGTGGCTGGGCGCTGGAGCTGGCTGTCGGACGTTCGATTCGACCCCACGTGGACCTCGACATCGCGGTGCCCCGCGGCGCACAGCCGCGGCTGCTGGCGCTGGTGATGGCCGGGTGGGAGTTCTTCGTGGCGCACGATGGTGCGCTGACGGCGTGGGATGGCTCCTCGCTGGTCGCGCCGCAGCACCAATTCTGGGTGCGCGAACCGGGCGGCCCGCGCTGGGCGTTCGAGGTGCTGCTGGAGGACATCGATGATGTCGAGTGGCGCTACCGACGGGACCCCTCGATCATGCGGCCGGCGGCGGAGTTCGGCGCGCGGACGGCATCTGGCGTTCCGTACGTGACGCCGGAGATCACGTTGCTCTACAAATCATCGGACCCGGCTGCTGCCTCGAACGCGCTGGACTTCGAGGCAACCGTGCCCGCGCTGTCTGATGTGGCGCGGGCGTGGTTGCGCGCGGCGATCGCTTCTCAGCAGGCGGAGCACCCATGGCTCGCGCGCCTGTAGGCTGCGCCCGTGCGGGAGGAGCAGACTGATGCGTGCGGTTGTACAGCGGGTGAATCGGGCGCGGGTGACCGTGGATGGTGCGACGACCGGCGAGATCGGCCGCGGGCTCCTCGTACTCCTTGGGATCGCGCCGGATGATGGCGACGCCGAGGTGGTGTGGCTGGCGAAGAAGCTCGCGGAGCTGCGCATCTTTCCCGACGAGGAGGGGCGCTTCAACCGCTCCGTGCAGGAGGATGGCCGCGCGGTCCTGGTGGTGTCGCAGTTCACCCTCTACGCCGACACGCGCCGCGGTCGCCGGCCTTCGTTCACGGATGCCGCGCCGCCTGAGATTGCCGAGCCGCTGGTGATGCGAGTGATGGACGCGCTTCGCCTCGCGGGGTTGGAGGTGGCGGGCGGCCGCTTCGGCGCGAAGATGCTGGTGGAGTCCGAGAACGACGGTCCCACCACAATCATCCTCGACAGCACGGATCGGGAGCGACCGCGACGGGGGTAGGGGGAATCGCGAGCAGGAGTGGTCGCGATCACGAGCTTCGTCTGCCTCGCCACGAGTCCCCGCGCCGCCGAGGGCGGCGTCCTTCGACAGGCTCAGGATGAACGGGGACGGGGATGTCTTATCGCCCGGTGCGCGCCTGCGCACGCTCCGGAGGCCTGCGGTGCGATCGCTCGCCCGCGATCACCCTTCCAGCAGCACCGCTTCTCCCCTCGACACTACTTCCTGCACTCGGTCGGCGGTGACCCATGCATCCGCGTCGGTTGAGGTGTCGAGGATGGCGCCGGGGAGATTGCCGCGTGCTGCCTCGGCGCTGAGGCGCTCGTGGAGGATGTGCACTCGGTCGGGGATGGAGTCGGGGCCGCGCGTGGCGTCGCGGTGGAGCGTGGTTTCGAGGTTCGGGAGCAGCGTGACCAGGTGGACCGGCACGCCGAGGGCGGCGAACTCCTCGCGGTAGTGGGGCGCCTGCTCCGCGACCACGACGTCATCGATGACCACCGCGTAGCGGTAGCCGATGCTGGTGCGGGCGACGGCGGCGGCGTTGGCGATGCCCATGCGTAGCTGCTCGATGGCCTGGCGGTCGCCCTGCTCCGCCTGCCTCGGGTGTCGGTAGCCAGCGCGGACCCACTCGCGGAGCCAGTCGACCTGCACGTGAATCATGCGATCGAAACGTTCGCAGAGCGCGACTGAGACGGACGTCTTCCCGGAGCCCGGCGGGCCCGAGAGGATGATGATCTGGTTCATGGCTGCCTCCTGACGTCATCGTCGGAGGACACGCACCGCGGGGCAAGCGCTCATGTGCGCTTGCCCCGCGGTGGTTGGTGTCGTGCCGTGTACTACCGGCTGAAGCGACCGGTGGCGAGACGGGCGGCGGAGAGGGCGGCGAGGAGGATCATCGCGGCGAGGAGCCACGCTGGGACCACGGCGCCAGCGGCGTCGTTGAAGACTCCGAAGCCACCGACGGCCGGGTCAGGCACGTCGCCGTCATCCTTGCCGTCTTCATCACCGTTGCCGTTCCCGTTTTCGTCCCCGTTGTCCGGAGCGGGGGCTTCGTCCGTGTCGAGCGCGAGGAAGCCTCCCTCGCCCTCCTGGAAGAAGTCGATTTCGGGGTCGTTGGCCTCAGACCAGACCACGATGTCGGCTGCGTCCGGATCGTCCGCGACTTCGCAGGCGGCGACCGAGAGGCCGAGGTCATCGAGGGCGGCTACGAGGTCCGCTCCGAGCGATTCCGCGGCCGGGAGCAGGTCATCCTCCGAGGCCCAGACGGCGCAGGTGCGGACCTCGACCAGCCCGAGGTCGCCACCCTCTGGCGGCATCAGGCCGGCGGCGGCGAGCAGCATGGGCGCGTCGTCCGGCCCAGCGGCGAAGGTGACGCCCTCGATACCATGCTCAAGCGTGACACCGGCGGCATCGCCTGCGGCGTCGAAGTCCATGTAGGCGGCGAATGCTTCGGCGACACGGGTGTCGGCGAAGGGCATGTTTGGCGCGAAGGCCCAGTAGGCAGTGTCCTCCTGCGCGCTCGCGCGGGGGGCGATGGCGAGGGTGAGGGTGAGCGCCAGCGCGCCGATCAGTGCCGCAAGAACAACGAATGTTGACCGGCGCACCTGGCCAGACGGGTGGGTGAGGTTCGTCAGCATGGCAATTCCGCTTCCGTGGGGAGACGGCGACAGCATACTGATTTCTGCTGGTTTTGTACAAGGGCATCAGCCTTTAATCGGATAGATCCATCAACCTGTGCACAGCGCGCGCGACCACGCCACGGCAGCACTGCCGTGCGGCCTCGGATGTGTGCGTGCCCGGGCCGTGGGGCGGCGGGTTAGACGGGACGGACGTCGAGCGAGATGTCGAGGGCGGGCGCGGAGTGCGTGAGGGCGCCCACCGAGATGAGGTCCACCCCGCTTGCGGCGATCGCCTCGATCGTTTCCAGGCGGATACCGCCGGAGGCCTCGAACAGCACGTGGGCCGTCGTGGGCTGCGCGCGGGCCTCGGTCACGATCGTGCGCATCGTCTCGGGGGGCATGTTGTCGAGGAGCACGATGTCCGCGCCTGCCTCGATGGCTTCGCGCGCGAGCTCGGGGGTGTCTGCCTCGATCTCGATGCGGATCGTGTGCGGGATGCGGTCGCGGACCTGCGCGACGACCGACGCGAGTGATGCGCGGCGGCGGCGGGCGGCCTCCACGTGGTTGTCCTTGATCATCACGCCGTCCTCCAGCGTGTTGCGGTGGTTGTACGCGCCGCCGGTACGCACCGCGTAGCGCTCGAGGGCGCGCAGGCCGGGCGTCGTCTTGCGCGTGTCCACGACGCGTGCCGGGCCGCCTCGGGCGGCGGCCTCTACGTAGCGGTAGGCGATGGTGGCGACACCGGACATGCGCTGAAGGAGGTTCAGCGCGACGCGCTCGGCGGAGAGCATGGCGGCCAGCGGGCCGCGGACGTCGGCGACGGCGGTGCCAGGCTCAACGTATGCGCCGTCCTCGAAGTTGGCGTGCATCGTGATGGCGGCGGAGAGGGAGGCGAAGGTGGCGCGCATGACGTCGAGGCCGCAGACGACTCCCGCTTCCTTATAGAGCACGGTCGCCTCGCCGGGCTGGTCCGGGGGGACGGTGGCGTGGGTGGTGATGTCGTAGCCGGCGCGGTCCTCGGCGAGGGCTGCCGTGACGATGGCGTTGACGACGTCAGGGGGTGGGGGGGTAGGTGGGTTGTGGTTAGTCATGCTCGGTGCCTTCGCGGGCTATTCGTGACGGTTGTCGTACGCGAGACGACGGGCGGTGCGTCTGTCGGCGCCACCCTCACCCCGGCCCTCTCCGGTGAAGGGAGAGGGGGTCGGAATTCGTGGGCGGAGAGCGCTGTGTCCGTAGGTTGGCGACGGTGAACAGGGGTGACACCGGGGCGGCGGAACCCCGACCCTAACCCTCCCCCGCGAGCGGGGGAGGGGGGAGACGGGAGAGCGGGCGCAGCACGCTGCGCCCCTTCGGTGGTGATGGAGTGTGGTCGGTGCGGCGGGGTCATGCGCTTGCACCCTCGGCGCGGAAGATGAGGTGGCGGCGCCAGGCCTCGGACGGTTCGGGGAAGTCGGTGCGGTAGTGGGCGCCGCGGGATTCTTCGCGGAGGAGCGCGGCCTCTGTGGCGAGGCGGGCGCAGGTGACGATGGAGGCGAGCTCGTATCCCTCGCGGTCGCGCGGCTGCGGGAGCGAGGCGGCCCAGTGCGCGAGGCGGTCGCGTGCCTCGGTGAGGCCGTGGGCGTCTCGGTTGATGCCGGTGTGCCGCCAGGTGAGCGCGCGGACCTCGGCCGTGGTGGGCGGAGCGCCATTGGGGATAGGTGCGGAGAGGGCGTGGACCTCGGACGTTGGTTCGAGGCGCGGCGGGACGGGGTCGGGTGGTGTGAAGAGGCGTTCCACGGTGCGGTGGGCGAAGACGACGGTCTCGAGCAGCGAGTTACTGGCGAGTCGGTTCGCACGGTGGACGCCGGTACAGGCGACCTCGCCGACCGCGAAGAGGCCCGCGACGGTGGTCTCACCCCAGGTGTTCGTGCGCACGCCACCCATCGTGTAGTGCGCCGCCGGCGAGACGGGAATGCGGTGCTTGGCCATGTCGAGGCCGGCCTCCAGGCAGGTGCGGTAGATCTGCGGGAAGCGGGCGGCGAGCCAGCCGGCGTCACGGTCGGTGATGTCGAGCAGCACGTGATCGCTGCCCGTGCGCTCCATCTCCTCGACCGTTGCGCGGGCCACGATGTCGCGTGCGGCGAGCTCGGCGCGGTCATCGTAGCGGAGCATGAAGCGATCGCCCTGCGTGTTGTAGAGCTGGGCACCCTCGCCCCGCACGGCCTCCGAGATCAGGAAGACGGGGCGTTCCGGCAGGACCAGAGCGGTGGGATGGAACTGGGTGAACTCCATGTCCATCACCTCGGCGCCGCAGGCATAGGCCAGCGCGACGCCGTCGCCGGTGGAGACGGGGGGGTTGGTGGTGGTGCGGTACATCTGGCCCGCGCCGCCGGTGGCGAGGATGACGGTGCCGGCGCCGTAGGTGCGCTGAGTGCGGTCAACGGTGTCGAACGCGGTCACGGCGGCCGCGCGGCCGTCCTCGACGATGATGCGATTGGCGAGGGTGTGTTCGAGGATGGTCGCCTCGTTGCGGGCAAGGGTAGAGAGCGAGAGTTCGATCTCCAGACCGGTGGCGTCGCCTCGTGCGTGGAGGATGCGCGAGGTGGAGTGGGCGGCCTCGCGACCCAGCGCCACCGCGCCGCCGCTACTGTCGAAGTGCACGCCGTAACGGACGAGGTCGGCGATGCGGTCAGCGGCCTCGAAGCAGAGCACGCGGGCGGCTTCTTCGTCCACCAGCCCTGCTCCGGCCTCGATCGTGTCCTGGAGGTGTGCCTCGGGTGAGTCGCCCGGGCCGACCGCAGCAGCGATGCCGCCCTGCGCGTAGCGGGTGCTGGCTTCCTCCATCGAGCCCTTGGTGACGATAAGGACGCGCGCACCGTGCTCGCGCGCCTGGAGGGCTGCGTAGAGGCCGGCGATGCCGGAGCCGATCACGATGAGGTCGTAATCGTCGTGGGTGGTGGTCATGGGGTGGGCCTTGGAGGGCTAGAGTGCTCGGCCACCCCTCGTTACTTCAGCGCCAGCATGCGGTCGAGGGCGACTTTCGCGTCGTGGCGGTGGTGGTCGGGGACCTGGATGCGGTTGACGACTTCGCCTTCCACCAGTGATTCCATCACCCAGGCGAGGTAGGCTGGGTGGACGCGGTACATGGTGCTGCAGGGGCAGACCACCGGGTCCAGGCAGAAGACGGTCTTGTCCGGGTTCTCCTTCGCGAGGCGGGAGACCAGGTTGATCTCCGTGCCGATGCCGATGACGGAGCCGGCGGGTGCTTCCGCGACGTACTTCGCGATGTAGGCGGTGGAGCCGTTGGCGTCCGCGGCCTGGACGACGTCGTAGCGGCACTCGGGGTGGACGACGATCTGGACGTCCGGGTACTGTTCCCGCGCCTGCTCGATCTGCGTCAGCGAGAAGCGCTGGTGCACGGAGCAGTGGCCCTGCCAGAGGATGATGCGAGAACGCTCCAGTGCCTCTGCGCTGAGGCCGCCGAGGTTGCCGGCGGGCTGTCGCCAGTCCCAGAGCGCCATCTCCTCCAGCGGAATGTCCATGGCGTGGCCGGTGTTGCGGCCCAGGTGCTGGTCCGGGAAGAAGAAGACCCTCTTGCCCTGCTCGAACGCCCACTCGAGGACGGTTGCGGCGTTGGATGAGGTGCAGACGGCGCCGCCGTTGGCGCCGCAGAATGCCTTCAGGCTGGCGGCGGAGTTCATGTACGTGATGGGGATGATGTCCTCGGTGTTGCCGAAGAAGTCCTCGAGCTCCCGCCAGGCGCTGTGCACGTCGGGCTCCGCGGCCATGTCCGCCATGGAGCAGCCGGCCTCCATGTTGGGGAGGATCACCTGCTGGTGGTCGGCGCGGAGGATGTCGGCGGCCTCCGCCATGAAGTGGACGCCGCAAAAGACGATGTACTGCGACTCGCCGCGCTCGGCGGCGTACTGGGCGAGGGCGAAGGAATCCCCGCGCTCATCGGCGAATTGGATGATGTCCTCGCGCTGGTAGTGGTGGCCGAGCACCACGACCCGGTCGCCCAGCGTCTCGCGCGCGGCGTGGATGCGGCGCGTGAGTTCCTCGGCGGCCAGGGACCAGTAGCGCTCCGGGATCTCCGGCTGCCAGCTGGAGAACGCCATCTCCTCCGAGAGGGGGATGGTGTCGATGCCGGCGTCGGTCTCGCACTGAAGCTGCGCGATGGGGTACTTGTCGATCGTTGGGATGGTGGTCATACCGTGCTCAAATCCGTCGCTCGCCTCGCCTGCCTCGATGTGGTTGAGGGGGACCGGCGCGGTCGCCGGTTCAGGTGTCGACTTTGCGTACTGAGTACACTAACTCAGTTCGTGTACACGTTACGCTTACTCCGAGGCGGTGTCAACGAGAGATCGACCCGGGCGATACACGTTCATACCTAGCCTTCGGGCGGATTCGCTGGGGTTGGATCGTCGGTGGTTGGTTCGGGCGATGGGGGCCCCTCGGTGACTGCCTTTTGCGGAACCGGGCGGGCGAAGAAGACGATGACCGCCGCCAGCAGAGTGATGCCCGCGGTGACCTGGAACGCAGCGTCGTAGCTGCCGGTGCGGTCCTCGAGCACCCCGACGATGAGCGGGCCGACGCCGGAGCCGCCCTGCGTCGCCATGATGATGAGCCCGAAGATCGCGCCGAACGACATCATGCCGAAGATCTCCCCGGTGAGCAGCGATTGCAGCATGTAGATGTTGCCGAGGGTGAAGCCGAAGATCAGCGTGAGCCCGATGATCGCCCAGTTCGCATCCACGTAGACCAGTGCGAGGACCGTGGCCGCCTGCAGCACGAAGAGCGCGATCGCGAGGCGGCGCTTG
>JBJHDC010000042.1:12969-18599 GCA_050486345.1 Dehalococcoidia bacterium
TCGGCGAAGAGCCCCATCAGCAGCCGGGCGAAGATGCTGCCGAACGCAGTCATGGAGAGTGTGAACGCCGCGGCACTCCTCGAGCCCATGCGGTCTTCGAGGAAGGCGATCTGGTGGATGACGAAGCCGGTTTGCGCCATCAGGATGAGCACGAAGGCGGTGAGCAGGGCCCAGAAGGAGACCGTGTGCATCGCCTCGCGGATGTCCCAGATGCGCATCTGCGAGCTCATGCTGAGGCGCCGAGGGCGGGCGGCTGCCTCCTCGGCGCTGCGGTCGCCGTCGGGACGCAGGCCCATCTGGCGCGGGTCGAAGACGATCACTAGCAGCGCGATGGGGATCGGAATCGCGATCGCGAACAGGCCGAGCACCGGTCCGGCGAGCTCCATGCCACCTCGATCGATCAGCCATGCACCGAAGGGCACGAGGATCATGCCGCCCAGCGAGATGCCGGTGGCGGAGATGCTCTGCGCGACGGCGCGGCGCTCTACGAACCAGCGCGTGAGGATGGAGTTGATGGTCACCGACGAGGAGATGCCGTACCCGATCGCGAGCAGCGTGTAGAGCGCGAAGAGGTGCCACACCTCGCTGATCATGCCCAACAGGCTGATGGCGACGCCGACGCAGATCGTGCCCACGACGATAAATGGGATCGGCCCGCGCCGGTCTACCCGAGGGCCAGCGATCGCGCTCGAGATCCCGGCGATGATGAAGTAGGAACTGGTCGCCGCGGAGACAACGGTGTTCGACCAGCCGTGCGTCTCCTGCAGCGGCCGCAGGAAGACGGCGAGCACGTAGTAGCCGACGCCGACGGTGATCAGCGTCAGCAGTGAGGCGGCGAACGCGATGTACCAGCCGTAGAAGTACCGTTTGGGCAGTACGTGGTACGCGGGTGGTATGCGCGGCGGTGGGATGCGGGACTCGCGAGCAGCGGCCATCGCGCGAGTCTAACGGATGTCTGGTTAACGAATGATGTCGATCCGCACACCGACATCGAGGTCGGCCCATGCACGGTCCGCGGAGAGTGCTGTCGCGCCCTCGCGCAGTGCGAGGGCGAGGCAGGCGCAGTCCGCCAGGGAGAGCCCGCGGCGGCGAAGGCGGCCGTGCAATGCCCCCGCATGCGCTCCAAGTGCCTCGTCGAGATCCGCTACCGGGAGCTCGAGCACCCGCACAGTTGCGATCGCGTGGTCCTCGGGTGAGCCTTGATCGATGAGCTTCGAGACCACCTCCGCAACCGTGAGTGCGCCGACTAGCACCTCGCTGGTGCGAAGGACTTCGCTGACGCGATCACACCCCGGTTCCTCGCTGAGGAGGGCAAGCAGCGCTGACGCGTCGGCGACCCACTCACTCACGCGCGGCCTCAGCCCGGCGTTCAGCGATCAATTCATCCACGAGAGAGTGTCCGGGAGGGATGTACTGCCGCACCATCTGTTGAGCCTGGCGGATCGCGTGATCGATCGTGGTGATCCGCAGCTCACCATCTTCGAGCCGAACGATCACGCGCTCGCCCTCCTTGATGCCCAGCGCACGCCGGAGATCGGCGGGGATCACGATGCGTCCCTGTCCGTCTACCCGCGCACGTGCCGTGTTCATGGTGGCTCGCTCGTCGGTACTTGACGAAGATGTCATGTGGTTTGCTCCTCCCGGGCAGCTTCCGCGCGGCGCTCTGCGATTAGCTCGTCCACCAGTGATGCGCCGGGCGTGATGTACTGCGCCGCGCGCTCCTGGATCCGCCGTACGGTTTGTTCGAGCGTGAAGATGCGGAGTTCACCGTCCTCGAGGATCAGGGTCAGGGGGTCGCCGGTTTCGATATCGAGGGCGTGGCGGATCTCCGCCGGGATGACGATTCGGCCCTGCGCATCGATGCGGGGGTGAGCAACGATCCTGGTGGTGGGAGTGTTTGTCCCAGAAGGTGATGTCATCCCAGATTCCTTCGGCTCCCCAGTTTTCATGATCGTACCAGATCCGTCGATTGCTACGCCTAGATCTGCGGTACACTCGACGCCGCGAGGCACCCCTGTCTCGCGTATTCCGGAGTAGGCCTCTGTACAGCGCTCTCCTCGGTGGGCCTGTCATCGTTCGTAGGTGCCGCGCGAACGTCTCGGATACCGACGTGTCCGAGGGATGCTGCGCGCGATAAGAGCCACGCACGTTCGATTACTCTGGAGACTGCATTGACCTTCGATTCAATTGAGACGGAGCGGCTGCGGCTGCATCCGTTCACGGTGGGCATGATCGATGGCCTGCTGGCTGGCGACCGTACCTCGCTCGAGGCTGCGGCCGGTGGGCGATTCCCCGATCCACTGGTGGCCCCGCCGCTGATGGATGACGCATTGCCGTACATCCGCGACCGCATGGTCGAGGATCCCGCAACCTGGCCAGCGTGGTATGGCGTCGAGCGTGTCACGGGCCTCGTGGTCTGCGCGGGCGGCGCGGGGTTTGGTGTGGACGAGGGCGGCGTCGCGTTCCTCGGCTACTCCTGCTATCCGGCGTTCGAGGGGCGCGGCTTCGCGACCGAGTTCGCGGCGGCCCTGGTTCGCTGGGCGCAGGCGCAGCCGGGCTTGCGGGCAATCGAGGCGACGATTCCGGCGTGGAACGTTGGGTCCGTTCGTGTCGCGGAGAAGCTGGGGATGTCGGCAGCCGGCACGGTGCAGGATGACGAGGTGGGCGAGGTACTCGTCTATCGCCTCGATGTACCGGTGCCTGCGTAGGGCTGCGGGCTGATCATGGGCCCCGGTGCTCGGCCGGCGTCGCCGGGCGGGTGCCGGGGGTTCGAACATCAGGGATCACAGCACCACCGGCTCACGTGAGCAGAAACGGAAGAGTTGCGCGGGCCGGTGGGCGCCCTCGCGGCGGCGTTCGCTGGTGGGCTCGATGATGCCAGCGGAGAGCATGCGCTTGCGGAAATTCCGGCGGTCTAGCGGGCGGGCGAGGATCGCCTCGTAGGTGCGCTGCAGTTCACGCAGGGTGAAGCGCTCCGGGAGCAGGCCGTAGGCGATGTTCGTGTAGTCCAGCTTCGCCCCCACACGCTGGCGAGCCTGCTGGATGACCAGGTTGTTGTCGAAGGCGAGCGCGGGGAGATCGTCGACGGGGAACCAGCCCGGCTGCCAGGCCTCCTCCTCGCGCAGACGCACCTCGCTGGCCTCAACAAGCGCGAAGTAGGCGACGGCGACGGAGGGCTGCTCCGGGTCGAGGCCGGACGTGGTGAAGAGCTGCTCCAGGTAAACATCCTCCACGCCGGTTTCAATCACCAGGCGTGTCGCGGCGGTGGCATCCAGCGATTCGTTGCCACGCCAGCGCCCGCCGGGGAGCGCCCAGCGCCCCTGCTCCGGGTCGGCGGAGCGGTGCACGAGGAGCACCTGCAGTCGCTCCTCGATGATCGCGAAGATCACGACGATAGTGGCGATGACCGGTCCGCCCTCGCGGGCGGCAGCCGCCGTGATGTCGGCGGAGGTGCGATCGGTGTTGGCGGAGGTCATACCGCTAGCGTAACGGAGATGGTTGTAGGTGCGGTGGGGTTCGTAGGTGTGGGGTGATCGGGCTGATGGCAGGTGGTGCGCGTCCTTCGACAGGCTCAGGACGAGCGGAATCGTTGGCCCTCACCTCTGAGCGGGGAGGTGCTTGCTCATCTCCTCAGTTCGCCTCACCTGGCGGAGTCGGACGGAGTCTGATGTAGAGCGGGAAGAAGGGGATCAGGCACAACCAGACCCGATCGCGCTCGGGCGTGACATAGCATCCGATGAAGGCGGCCCGCCACGAGAACTCGAACCGGGGCTTGAACATGGTCGCTGCCAGCTCCGCGCCTACAGCACCGCCAGCGTGAGCTCGTCCGCGAGGTGGCCCTGGGCCGACCAAGCGGTGATTTCGTTGACCGTGACGGTGACGAGTTCGCCCATGCGGCCGGTGGCGTTGAAGTGGACCAGCTGGCCACGGCGCGTGCGGCCGGTGGAGCGTCCGTCTGCCTCGCGCTCTACGAGGACCTCGACGGTCTGGCCAAGGAGGTGCTGGTTGATGCGCTCCGAGGAGGCGCGGTGCACCGCCTCGACGGCCTGCAGGCGGGCCTTCTTCACCTCGCGGGGGACATCGTCCTCCATCTTGCGGGCGGCGAAGGTGCCGGGGCGCGGCGAGTAGGTGGCGACGTGCACGGTGTCGAAGGCGATGCGCTCGAGGAGGTCGAGCGTGTCCTGGAACTCCTGCTCCGTCTCGCCGGGGCAGCCGACGATGACGTCGGTGACGATGGCGGCGTCTGGCATCACCTGACGGATGCGCTCCACGCGCTCCTCGAACTCCGCGACGGTGTAGCCGCGGCGCATGCGCTCCAGCATGGAGTCTGAGCCGGACTGGACGGGGATGTTGAAGTACTCGCACACCTTCGGCTCGTCGCGGACGGAGTCGATGATGCGGTCGGTCATGTCCTTCGGGTAGGAGGTGAGGAAGCGCACGCGGTGGATGCCGTCGATGCGGTCGATGCCCTCAAAGAGCGTAGCGAGGTCGGGGTTGCCGGGGAGGTCGTTGCCGAAGGCCTCCACGGTCTGACCCAGCAGGGTCACCTCGTGGACGTCGTGGTCGGCGAGGAACTGGATCTCGGCGAGGATGTCGTCGACCTCACGCGAGCGCTCGCGGCCGCGGCGGAGCGGCACGATGCAGTAGGTGCAGAACTTGTCGCAGCCGTGCACCACGGGCACGTACGCGGTGGGGCCGTTGGGCAGGCCGTAGGTGCGCTCCATGCCGCCATCGAGCAGCGCGCCGAGGGCTCCGAGCTCGCCGCCGGAGACATCACGTGCCTCGCCGGCCAGCTCCAGGATGGAGTCGAACTCCTGCGGACGGGCCCAGGCGTCCACGTAGGGGAAGCGGCGTTCCAGCTCCTTCGTCTTCGGCCCGACCATGCAGCCCATCACGGCGATCTGTACGTGATCGCCCTGCTGGCGGCGCTTGTTGAGCATGCCGAGCTGCGAGTAGGCGCGGTCCTCCGCGTGCTGGCGCACGGAGCAGGTGTTGATGACCACGAGCTGGGCCTGGCTCTGTTCCTCCACGGGGCGGTAGCCGAGCCGCTCCAAGCCAGCCGCGAGCTTAATGGAGTCGGCGACGTTCATCTGGCAGCCGAGGGTGGAGATGAAGAAGGTGGACATCGCGCATGACTCCGGAGGGCGCACCCTCGACCTTGAGGACGCGACACAGGCCTCTCGCCGCCGCGAGCGCGTCCTTCGACAGGCTCAGGACGAACGGAGGGGGTAGACGTTGTGTGGCGGAGGGGGAGGGATTCGAACCCTCGGTCCCGGAAAAACCAGGACAAGCGCTTAGCAGGCGCCCGCACTAGGCCACTATGCGACCCCTCCACCGGCCAGGCTCGATCGTAGACGGGCGGGGTGTGCGCGGCAAGGAGCAGCGTTGCCAGCCGGGTGTAGGGTGAAGGAGAGCATAGGGAGTCGAGTATGCATGGTGGCGGAGGCTTCATCCCCGGCGGGTTCGATTCCACCCGCAAGCCCGAGGGTGCGAAGGCGATCGTGCGCGACCGCCTCGAACGTGGCGGGCGACGCGGACGGATGGGGTGCTGGGAGCGCCGGATCTTCGCGGCGATTGTGGCGGTTGTCACGCTTGGTGTCCTCGTGGGCGTCGCGCTCACCGCGTTCGTC
>JBJHDC010000043.1:0-18432 GCA_050486345.1 Dehalococcoidia bacterium
CCACGGGGTTCCCGTGCTCGTCGGACACGCGGGCCGTCGAGGTGTGGTGGCCTCCGCCTCCTATGAATCGCGCGCATTCGGTTGCCGCTCCGCGCAGCCAATGGTGCAGGCGCTCCGGCTCTGCCCACACGCCGTGGTGGTGCCGCCGCATTTCGAGGCCTACCGCGAGGTGTCGGAGCGCTTCCACGCCATCCTGCGCGAGTTCGCACCGGTCGTGGAGTCAGTTGGTATCGACGAGGCCTACGCCGACTTCACCGGGATCGGCGACGACGGCCTCGGTGCGCGTGCGGCCGCGGAGGCGTTCCGCGCACGCGTGCGCGATGAACTCGGCGTTGCCGTCTCCGTCTGCATTGCTGGCTCGCGCAGCACCGCGAAGGTCGGTTCCGACCGTGCCAAGCCGGACGGTCTGCTGGAGGTGCCTCCCGGCGAGGACGCCGCATTCCTCGCTCCGCTACCGGTGCGCGAGTTGCCACTGGTTGGACCAAAGATGCAACAAGCGCTCAGCGCGGCGGGCATCCACACCATCGGCCAGGCCGCTGCGGCCGATCCGCGCTGGCTGGCCTCGATGTTCGGCCACGCCGGCGAGGTGCTCTCCGCGCGGGCGCGCGGTCTGGACCCCACCCTCGTCGACGGCGGTGAGCATCGCCAGCGTCAGATCTCACGTGAGGTCACCTTCAGTGAAGACATCACGGACCTCGATACCCTACGACGGACACTGGCGCAGCACGCCGAGCGGGTCGGCGCGGACCTCCGCCGTGCGCAGCGCCGTGCGCGCACCGTGAGCCTGAAGGTGCGCTGGTCCGATTTCTCCACCGTCGCCCGCAGCCGCACGCTTGTGCAGCCGTTCCACGCCACCCCGGTGATCCACGAAACCGCCGTAGCGCTCCTCGACGAGGTCATCCGTAGCGAGGGCTTCCATCCCGTCCGCCTGATCGGCGTCGGCGTCACCAACATCGTCGAGGATGCCGTGCAGCTCGACTTCGATGACGCGCTGACGGGCGGCAGTCTGCTCCGCGATGAGCAACTGGACCGCACGCTGGACGGTATCCGGGAGCGGTTTGGCAACGACTCAGTCGCGCGCGGGGCTCGCTCGAATCGCGACCCTCGGGCCTGATCCGCAGCCTGCATAAATCTCACCTAATCACCATGTACGTGAGAATTTAATTCACCGTCCGCATCCTGCGAACCCCGCAAATCCCCCGGAAACGCGCCATTCCCCATATTGCTCGCAGACTCGGCACACCTGAGTGTGCAGAGGAAGTGGAGGGAAGCGATGCGGTACCGGGAGATCGCGGACACCGGCGTGCGCACGTCGGAGGTGGGCTTCGGTGTCTGGACCGTGGCCGCCGGATGGTGGGGCGCGTACAGCGACGAGCAGGCGATCAGCCTGCTGCGCCAGGCCTTCGATCGCGGCATCACCTTCTTCGACACCGCAGACACCTACGGTCAGGGACGCGGCGAGAGCATCCTCAGCCAGGCCTTCCCCGGCGCCGATCGCGACGAGATCACCATCGGCGCCAAGTTCGGCTACGACTGGAAGGCTCGCAACCCTCGTGACGCCGGCCACCGCGAGGCCCCACACCGCACGGACATCCCCTTCCTGGAGCAGGCGCTGGAGGATTCACTGCGCCGCCTGGACACGGATCACATCGACTTCTACCAGCTCCACAACCCGCGCATGCCGCACCTGCAGGATGACGCCATCTGGAGCTGGGTGGAGCGCATCAAGCGCGAGGGCAAAGCACGCGCCGTGGGCGTCGCCCTCGGTCCCGCCATCGGCTGGGAGGATGAGGGCCGCTACGCGATGGAGCACCTGCCCATCGATGGCGTGCAGATGATCTACAACGCGCTGGAGCTCGATCCCGGCCGCGCCCTCATCGAGGTCGCCGAACGCACCGGGACCAGCCTGATCGTCCGCGTGCCGCATTCCTCCGGCATGCTGGAGGGCAAGTACACGCAGGACACCACCTTCGGCGAGAACGATCACCGCCGCCACCGCCCGCGCTCCTGGCTCATCGAGGGCCTGCAGAAGGTGGATCAGCTGCAGTTCCTCGTCGAGGAGAACGACTGCACCATCGGTCAGGCCGCGCTCCGCTTCGTGCTGCGGCATCCTTCCGTCGTCTCCGCCCTCCCGAACATCTACGAGCGCGAGCAGGTGATCGAGTTCGCCGGCGCATCGGATGTCGCGGACATCAACGACACCCAGGTGGAACGCATCGAGCACCTCTTCGAAACGAACTACGGCATCGAGTCCACGGAAACCACGGAAGCGGCGGTGTCAGCGTGACCACACCCACCACGGAACGTGCGGCCGGCGTCGCTGTCGACGACCAGACGCGGGCACTGCTCGACCTCGTCCAGGACGAGTTCCCCGTCGTGCGCCGCCCCTACCAGGCCCTCGGTGAGCGCCTCGGCCTCTCAGAGGCGGACGTGCTGGCGCGGATGGCTGAGGCACGCGAGGCGGGCATCATCCGCCAGGTCTGTGCCATCTACGACACCAAGGCGCTGGGGTACTCCTCGGCGCTGGTCGCAATGCGCGTCGCCGAGGATCACCTGAAGCAGGCGGCCGCCATTGTGAACGCCCACCCAGGCGTCTCGCACAACTACCGCCGCAACCACGAGTTCAACATGTGGTTCACCGTCGCCATGCCGCCGGGCCACGGCCTCGGCGCGGTCATCGATCGCCTGCACGTACTCACCGGTGCTGAATCGACCCGCCCCATGCCCACGCTGCGCCTGTTCAAGATCGGCGTCACGTTGGACATGACCGGCACCCGTGCCCTCGATGCGCGCGGGGAGCCCGAGTACACGCAGGAGCGCCGCGACGTGGCCACCGGCCACGCAATCACCGACGACGACATCGCCTACGTCCTCGCCACCCAGGGTGACCTCCCAGACGTAGCGGAACCGTTCGATGTGATCGCGGACACGCTCGGCTGGGACCTCGATCGCGTCTTCGAGTGGACGGGGCGCCTGACCGCCAGCGGTCACCTGCGGCGGTGGGCGGGCATCCTCAACCACCGCACGGCCGGTTTCCGCGCCAACGGCATGGCAGTGTGGAACGTACCGGAGGATCAAATCCTCGAGTTCGGCCAGACCGTCGCGGGCTACCGAAACGTCTCGCACTGCTACCAGCGCCCCACCTACCCGGACTGGCCCTATTCGGTCTTCTCCATGCTCCACCACCCGAAGGCCTCCGGTGTCGAGGAGACGGCGCTCGCCATCTCCGCGGACACGGGCGTCGATGACTACCGTATCCTCTACTCCACCACGGAGTACAAGAAGATCCGCCTCCCGTACTTCGTACCCGAGTACGAGCAGTGGGAGGACCTCTGCGCGACCGTCGCAGCAGCCTCCGGCCTGCAGGAGGTGAAGTCATGACCGCCACCCACCCCCACGCGGGCGCCCACACTACCACCGACACGGCATCGCCCCGCCCCACGCCGCGAGGCGTGCAGAGCGTGAAGTTCTCCTTCTTCCGCGTGAGCGACGATGCCCGCCGGCTCCCCGCGGATCAGCGCTCCGCCCTCGGTGCGTCGCTGCGAGCGCTGCTGGAGGAGTCCGCTCGCACGATGCTGACGCGGGTCTACTCCACCGTGGGCACGCGCGCAGATACAGACTTCGTCATCTGGCAGGCCCACGATGAGCTGCCGCCGATCATGGACTGGCACGCCGCACTGCTCACCAGCGACGTGGGACCGTGGCTGGAGCGGCCCCACTCCTACCTCTCGATGACCATGCGGTCCGTCTACACGAACCCCTTGCACGAGGGTTCAGAGCAGCGCGACCGCCTGCGCTCGGACGGTGGCCAGGACGAGTACCTCTTCGTCTATCCCATGACCAAGACGCGCGCCTGGTACGCGCTCCCATCCGATGAACGCCAGCGCATGATGGCGGAGCACATCGAAATCGGTCACAAGTACCACGGCATCAAGATCAACACGACGTACTCCTATGGCCTGGACGACCAGGAATTCGTCGTGGCGTTTGAAGGCAATGACCCCGGTGAGTTCCTCGCACTGGTGCGTGAACTCCGGGACTCCGAGGCCTCCGCGTACACATTGTTCGACACACCCATGTTCACCTGCCGTCGCCTGAATCTGGATCGCCTGATCGGGAACATCGGGATTGAATGATCGTCACACAAACACCGTTGCCTTACTTACTGGCTTTGAAGTAGCGTCAGAAATCTAAACGACATGGCGGAACTTTACGTAGATATGCCGCTGCACGGGTTTGGTCTCAGACCAGGCCATGACACTTCGGAGCCATCAGTGGTCAGTCACGATCAGGGAAGCGCCACCCGTCCCGTACCCCGGCGATGGGTGAGCCTCGCGCGAGCTTGCGAGATCCTCGGGGTCAACGAGTCGACGGTTCGTCGCTGGGCGGATTCCGGTGAGATCCACGTCTTCCGTACGCCCGGCGGCCATCGGCGCTTCGCGGAAGAGGAGCTGTTGGCCCTCGTCGAAGGTGGCGGACGCCGCCCGGACCGTGAGCTGGGCAGCGCAGCCATCAGCCGCATCCGGCGGCAGCTGCACTCCCCGCACACGGACGCCGGCTGGTACCGCGAGATCGAGCAGGCCGAGCGTGATGCCCTGCGTCCGCTGGGACGACGCCTCGTCGAAATCGTCGATGACTACATCGCCCGGCGCGGACGGCGTCCGGAGCTGGAAGAGGAAGTACACGACATTGGTGCGCAGTACGGCGAGGAGCTCAAGCGACGCGGGATGCCGCTCTCCCAGGCCGTGCAAGCGTTCACGTTCTTCCGGCGCTCTCTGGATGAAACCGCGAAGCAACTCTCGGAGCGCAACCACATGGGCGCGGACGAAGCCGCGATGGCGCGCGAGCAGATTGCCGGGCTGGCCGACCGCGTGCTGATTGCGCTGACGGCCGTATACGACGAGCAGAACTAACCTCCTGTTTCCATGATATTGTTGAGAGAAATAGTCAACATCAGCGCGTAGGGTCAGACGGGACGAGCACAGCGGCGTATGGGGTACTACCCGATCTTTCTCGAGGTTGGTGACCGGCCGGTGCTCCTCGTCGGGGGCGGTCGGGTCGCCGAGGAGAAGCTGTTCCGCCTGTTGGACGCCGGTGCGGATGTCACCATCGTGGCGCCGGAACTCCTGCCCCCCCTCCAGGCCGAGGTCGATGCCCAGCGCGCCCGCTGGCTCCCCCGCCCCTTCGCATCCGGAGATACAGCCGGCGCTTACCTCGTGATGATCGCCACGGATGATGGCGTCGTGAACCGCCAGGTGGCCGATGAAGCACGCGCCGCCGGGATCCTGGTCAACGCCGCGGATGACGTGGCGAACTGCGACTTCATCCTTCCCTCCCTCGTGCGCCGCGGGAACCTGCAGATCGCCTCGTCCACCGGCGGCAGCAGCCCCGCAATGGCCCGCTGGCTGCGCGAACGGCTGGAGGAGTTCCTCACCGAAGATGTCTCCACCCTGAACGAAGTACTGGCGAGCGTGCGCCGCGAGATCCGCGCCGACGACCGCGTCTGCGCACAGCGCTGCGGGCGCGAGGGTAAGACCCCGCTGCTCTGCGAAGAATGTCCAAATCGCATCCCGCCGGACCGCTGGCAGGCGGCGATCGACGAGCCGCTGCTCACCCTCGTGGGGGCCGGCGACACCGAGGCGGCAGCGGCGCAGCTACGGCGCTCCTTGGGCCGCGAGACCCTGCAACCCGCGCCCTGGTGGCAGCAAGAGGAGCACGCCCGATGATCACGTACGCCGGCATGAGCCACCACACCGCACCCGTGGAGATGCGCGAACGCCTCGCCCTGGACGCGGAGGTCCTGCCAGGCGTGCTGCAACGCGCACAGGAGATCTTCGGTTCCGGCGCTGCCGTCGTCGGCACCTGCAACCGCCTGGAGCTCTACCTCGGCGGACACCACGAGCCCGGCCCGGTACTCAGCTTCCTGCGCAGCGAGGTGGACACCGACGCCGACACCGTGGAGCGCTACTTCCGCGTCGCGCACGGCCCCGAAGCCGTCCGCCACCTCTACCGCGTCTCCTCCGGCCTCGATTCCATGGTGCTGGGCGAGACGGAGATCCTCGGACAGGTACGCACTGCCTTCGCAACCACTGTCGAGGCAGGCACGGACAACCACGTCATCTCACGCCTCTTCCACACCGCCATCCGCACCGGCCGCAAGGCACGGGCGCAGACCGCCATCAGCCTCGGCGCACTCTCCGTGTCATCGATCGCCGCGCAGCAGGCGCGTGCGCTCTTCCCGGACTTCGCCACCGCGCGCGTGCTCATCATCGGTGCCGGCGAGGCCGGACGGCTCGCCGCGGAGGCCCTCGCCGCGCAGGGGCCGGGCGAGATCGTCGTGACCAACCGCACGCACGAGCGCGCCGCCCGCCTCGCGACCAGCCTCGGGGGCGTCACCGTGCCGTTCGAGGACCTCCACCGCGCACTCCAGGCGGCGGATGTCGTCGTCGGAGCCACCGGTGCGCCGGACGCCCTGGTCACCACCGAGGACCTCGCACACATCACCGAGTCGCGTTCAGGCCGTCCGTTGCTCATCGTCGACATCGGCATCCCCCGTGACTTCCCCGGCGCGGTGCGCCATCTGGATGGTGTCGCTTACCACGACCTTGATGACCTCCAGTCAGTGACCGAGCGCAACAACGAGGCCCGCCGCAGCGAGGTGGAGGCCGTCGAATCGCTGATCGACGTCGAGGTCGGCAACTTCGAGGAGTGGTGGAACCAGCTCCAGATCGTGCCCACGATCACCGCCCTCCACGATCGCGCGGACGCCCTCCGCCGCGGCGAGGTCGCGAAGACCCTCCGCCGCCTGCGCCTGGACCCCGAGGACCGCGCGCAGGTCGAGGAGCTCGTCGATGTCATGTCGCGCTCCATCGTGAACCAGGTCCTCGCGGACCCCATTGCGGTACTGCGTGAGCGGGGCGATCGCGACATGTATGTGGACGCCATCCGCACGCTCTTCCGTCTGCAGGACAGCCGGCCGGAAGATACGCGCCAGCGTGACAGCCGCGAGCAGTGACGCACACCGGCCTCATGGGCGCCGACGCGAGCTGAACGACGCATGCAAGACACCTCACCCGGACCACGCACACTCCGTGTCGCCACCCGCGGCTCGCGCCTCGCGCTGGCTCAAGTTGACCTCGCCCTCGCCGCGCTGCGGGAACACCAGCCCGACCTCGCGGTCGACATCGTCGAGATCTCCACGCAGGGCGATGAGGACCGTGTCACCCCGCTCTCCCAGATCGGTGGGCAGGGTGTCTTCGTGGCGGCCGTCCGCTCCGCACTCCTCGAGGACCGCGCGGACATCGCGGTGCACTCTCTGAAGGACGTCCCCACCACGCCGGCGGACGGACTCGTCCTCGCAGCCATGCTCGAACGGGGCGACCCCCGCGACTGCCTCGTTTCACGCAAGGGTGCCACCCTCGCCGCACTCCCCGAGGGCGCACGCGTCGGCACCAGCTCCTCGCGCCGCATGGCGTTGCTGCAGGCGTTGCGCCCGGACCTGGAGATCGCGGAGATTCGTGGCAACGTGGACACACGCATCCAGAAGGTGCGCGACGGCGACTATGACGCCGCCGTCCTCGCTGCTGCCGGCCTCGCACGCCTCGACCGCATCGCCGAGGCCTCCCAGCTCTTCGAGGCGAATGCCTTCCTCCCCTCTCCGGGCCAGGGCGTGATCACGATCGAGTGCCGCGCCGATGACGCAGAGACACGTGCACTCCTCGAGGACCTCGACCACCGTGGCACGCGCGTCGCGGCCGAGGCGGAGCGCGGTGTGCTCGCGGCGCTGGGAACGGGATGCGAGCTCCCAGTGGGCGCGTACGCACGGATCGAGGACAACCTGCTGCTCCTGCGCGCCTTCGTGGGAAACGAAGTTCAGGGGACACCCATCTTCGGGGACGCAACCGGCCCGCTGGACGGCGCAGAGACGCTGGGCCGAGGCCTGGGAACACAGCTGCTGCAACTGACTACCGCAGCCACGGGAGACGCGCCATGACCGCTGTCGGCCACGTCTGGCTCGTCGGCTCCGGACCGGGTGATCCCGGCCTGCTCACCGTGGCCGGCCTGCGCGCCCTCCGAGCCGCCGACGTCGTGCTGTACGACCGCCTTGCCCCCGCCGCCCTGCTCGAGGAGACGCGCGCCGGCTGCGAGCTGGTCAACGTGGGCAAGGCCGCCGGCGACCACACCATGTCGCAGGATGACATCAACACAATGCTCATAGAGCGCGGGCGCGCGGGACAGCGTGTGGTGCGCCTCAAGGGCGGCGATCCGTACGTCTTCGGCCGCGGCGGCGAGGAGGCGCTGGCGCTGGTGGGGGCCGGTGTCCCCTGCACCGTCATCCCCGGCATCACCAGCGGCATCGGCGGCCTCGCCGCAGCGGGCGTACCGGTGACGCACCGCGCTGTCGCTACTTCCTTCGCCGTTGTGACCGGCCACGAGGACCCTACCAAGCCCGCCGAGGGCGTGGACTGGAGCCGACTCGCGACCGCCGTCGACACCATCGTGGTGCTGATGGGCGTCGGCCGCCTTGAAGGCATCGCCACCGCAATGATCGAGGCCGGCCGCAGCGCGGAGACCCCCGCTGCGCTGGTCCAGCAGGCGACTCTCCCTCAGCAGCGCAGCGTGACCGCCACGCTTGGCACCATCGCCGAGGTCGCCCGGGACGCGGGCATCCGCGCACCCGCCCTCTTCGTCGTCGGAGAGGTCGCCGGGCTCCAGGCCGCCCTCGATCCGCGCCACCTCGCCCCGCTCGCGGGCATGCGCGTGCTGGTGACCCGCACCCGTCAGCAGGCCTCAACCCTGGTCGAGGCACTACAGCTCGAGGGCGCACACCCGATCGAGCTCCCGGCAATCGAGATCCAGCGCCGCGTCGACCAGGCACGGCTCAACGTCACCATCGAAGCGCTCCGCATGGGATGGACCCAGTGGACCGTCTTCACCTCCAGCAACGCGGTGGAGGTATTCCTGGACGCACTCATTGAAGCCGGCTCTGACAGCCGGATCCTCGCCACCACGCGCATCGCAGCGATTGGCCCGGCAACCCAGGCGGCCCTCGCTGCACGCTCGTTGCGAGCCGACCTCGTGGCCAACGATGCGACGGGCGAAGGCATGCTCGCCGCACTCCTCGAGTCCGTGGGCCATGGTGAGCGAGTCCTGCTGCCCCGCGCAGAGGGCGCACGCGACGTACTGCCCGAAGGATTGCGCGCGCAGCGCATCGAGGTGGACGAGCTGACGCTCTATCTCGCAGCCCCTCCCGCGGATCCGCCCGCGGAGGTACTGGACGCGGTACGCAACGGCCAGATCGACATCGTGACGTTCACCTCGTCGTCCACGGTGAAGAACCTCGCCCGCCTGCTGGACGGCGATCTCTCGCCGCTGCGCGATACGCTGGTCGCGTGCATCGGCCCGGCCACCGCCGACGCCTCACGTGAGGCAGGCCTCGAACCCACTGTGGTCGCCGAGGAACACACCATCGAGGGCCTCATGGCCGCCCTGCGAACGCATCTGCTCCGACCGATATCATCGGTTGCCTCGGCTACGTCGAACGAAGGAAACGCCTGATGGTCACCTCGGTCCGCGACCTCCAGTTCACCCGCACCCGCCGCACGAGGCGCACCGAGACTCTGCGCGCGCTCGTCCGTGAGACGCGCCTCGATCCCTCCACCTTCATCTACCCCCTCTTCGTCACTCACGGGAACGGCGTGCGCAATCCCATCGAGTCAATGCCAGGGCAGTTCCAACTCTCGATCGACCAGCTCGATCAGGAGGTCGAGGAGCTGCGCGACCTCGGCGTGCGCGCAGTGCTGCTCTTCGGCCTGCCCGCGGAGAAGGACGACATCGGGTCGGAGGCCTTCGCGCGCGACGGCATTGTGCAGCAGGCACTGCGGCGCCTGAAGGAACTCGACCCCGATCTGCTCACGGTGGCCGATGTGTGCCTGTGCGAGTACACCGACCACGGCCACTGCGGCGTCCTCAACGACCACGGCGAGGTCGATAACGATCCCTCGCTGGAGATGCTCTCGCAGTCGGCCGTCTCCTTCGCGGACGCCGGCGCAGACATCATCGCCCCTTCCGACATGATGGACGGCCGCGTGATCGCCATCCGCGATGCCCTCGATGAGACCGGTCATAGCCGCGTCCCTATCATGTCCTACAGCGCCAAGTACGCCTCTGCGTTCTACGGTCCCTTCCGCGAAGCCGCCGACTCCGCCCCACAGTTCGGCGACCGCCGCGGCTACCAGATGGATCCCGCCAACGTGCGCGAGGCCATCCGCGAGGTCGACGCCGACACGGACGAGGGCGCGGACATCGTCATGGTGAAGCCCGCCCTGCCCTACCTCGATGTCATCCGCGCCGTGCGTGAGGGCACGGACCTGCCCGTGGCCGCCTACAACGTCTCCGGCGAGTACGCGATGGTGAAGGCCGCCGTGGAGCGCGGCTGGCTGGATGAGGAGCGGGTCGTGCTGGAGACGCTCACTTCGATCGCCCGTGCCGGCGCAGACATCATCATCACCTACCACGCAAAGGAGGCCGCACGGTGGCTGCGGGGGTGAGGGCGGACAGGTGCCGAAAGTCAGAGATGCGATTCGACTAGTGGAGCAGGACGGTTGGGCGCTCGTGCGGACACGAGGCAGTCACCGTCAGTACAAGCACCCGGAGAAGCCCGGGCTCGTTACGATTGCAGGACACCCACGCGATGACCTCGCGAGCGGTACCTGGCTCAGTATCCTGAGGCAGGCCGGACTCCGGGAGCGGTGAGCATGAAGCAGTACGTCGTTGTGTATGAGCACACAGAAAACAACTGGTCGGCATACGTCCCTGACTTGCCGGGATGTGTCGCTACCGGCGCGTCCCGAGGTGAAGTCGAACGCACGATCAGAGAGGCCATCGAGTTCCACATCGAGGGATTGAAGCTCGAGGGCGAGCCGATCCCCGAGCCCTCCACCCAGGCCGGCCTCGTGGAAGTCGCGTGACCAACGGCCTGCCCCCCTTCGACCCCACCACCATCCGTGCCGTCGGCTTCGATGGCTACGGCACCCTGTTCGCCTATGACATCGATGACTTCCGGCGGGAGGTGGCCGTGATCCTCGCTGAGCAGGGGCTCGAGACCGACTTCGACGAGTTCTTTAAGACGTGGGTGAAGTCCTACTCGGCCGGCGGCGTGTGGGGGATGGAGGGGCCCTCTAGGGAACGCCCGGAGAACGACCTCGTGCTGAACGGGCCGCTGCCGGAGTGGCACTCGCAGCGGGAGATCTGGCGTCGCCAGTTCGTCACCGCCCTCGAAGAGTACAGCCTCGAAGGCGACGCCGATGCCGCGGCCGACCGGCTCCGCCACGTCCTCACCCACGCACCCGCCTACCCCGATGCCTACGAGGCGATCGAGGAGCTGGACAGGCGTGGCTACACGCTCGGCCTGCTCTCGAACGCGGACGAGGACTTTCTGCAGGGCGCGCTGTCCGGGGCGAGACTGCGGTTCTCTGTGATCCAGACATCCGAGTCGCTGCAGGCATACAAGCCGCACCGCTCGAGCTTCGAGGCCCTGTGCACCCGCCTCGGATTCTCGCCGCACCAGGTGCTCTACGTGGGAGATTCGGCCATCTCAGACATCAGCGGCGGTCGGAACGCGGGGCTGCGTACGGTCCTGGTGCAGCGACCCGGCATCGACAGCGGCGAACATGCGGCCGGGGCCGAACAGGACGGCACCGCTCCGGGCTATCCGGAGGGTGTAGCGCCACCGGACATCACCATCACCACCCTAACCGAGTTACTCGACATCCTGCCCGGGCTCCCGCCCGCAACCGAACACGTCACAGGTACCCGAAGGGACTGAATGATGAACCACGATCGATCATCGGCCGCGATGGACCGCGCCCGCCGCGTCCTCCCCGGGGGCGTTGACTCCCCCGTTCGCGCCTACCGTGCCGTGCCGGGCGACCCCGTCGTCCTCGCCTCCGGCGCCGGCGCGCTCGTCACCGACATCGATGGCAACGAGTACATTGATTATGTCTCCTCATACGGCCCCCTCATCCTCGGGCACGCCCACCCGGCCGTGATCGAGACCGTGCGCGATGCCGCGACCCGCGGCACCTCGTTCGGCGCGCCGACCGAGGCTGAGGCGGAGCTCGCCGAGCAGGTGATCGAGGCGGTGCCATCCATCGAGATGGTGCGCTTCGTCTCCTCCGGCACCGAAGCGGCCATGTCCGCGATCCGCCTCGCACGCGCGGCGACGAAGCGAGACCTGCTGGTGAAGTTCGAAGGCTGCTACCACGGCCACTCGGACGGCCTACTGGTCGCCGCCGGCTCCGGCCAGACCACCCTCGCCCTGCCCGACTCCCCCGGCGTGCCCGAGGCCTACGCCCAGCAGACGCTCCTCGCCCGCTACAACGACCTCGATTCGGTGCGCGCGCAGCTGGAAGCTCACCCCGGCGAGGTCGCTGGAGTCATCGTGGAGCCCATCGCCGGAAACATGGGCGTGATCCCACCCGCCGAGGGCTTCCTCGAGGGCCTCCGCACACTCTGCGATGAGCACGGTGCGCTGCTGCTCTTCGACGAAGTGATCAGTGGCTTCCGCGCCTCGTACGGCGGTGCGCAGGCGGTCTACGGCGTGACCCCGGACCTGACCACGCTCGGCAAGATCATCGGCGGCGGGCTGCCGGTGGGCGCATACGGCGGGCGTCGCGAGCTGATGGAGCTCATCGCCCCCGCTGGCCCCGTCTACCAGGCCGGCACACTCTCTGGAAACCCGCTGGCGATGGCCGCCGGTCTCGCCACCCTCGAGACCCTTCGCACGCACGAGGGCGCATACGCCTACCTGGAAAACCTGGGCGCGCGCCTGGAGGCTGGACTGAGCGACGGTGCCGCCGCAGCGGGGGTGCCGATCTCCGTGACACGCTCAGGCTCGGTGCTCACGCCGTTCTTCCTCGACAGCGCACCGGAGGACTACGCCGCAGCGACGCAGGCCGACACCGCCGCGTTCGGCCGGTTCCACAGTGCGATGCTCGAAGGGGGTGTGCACCTCCCACCATCGCAGTACGAGGGCTGGTTCCTCTCCCTCGCGCACGACGAGGCCCTCATCGACCGCACCATCGAGGTTGCGCGTCAGGCGTTCCAGGCATCCCGCGCATAGTTCACGAGCACGAGCACACCGCCGAGCACACACGGGGGCATCGCTGATGCCCCCGTTTCATTGGAGAAGCATGTGCTACGCTGAGTGAGCACGAAGCACTTCGTGCATGCCTTCTAGTCCGCTTCTTGGTTGTCGTCCGAACCTCCATGTCGCGTTCTGCTGGTCAGTCCAGATTGTGTGGGCCGCCATCGATGCGCGGCCATGAGGCCGGTGTATGCCGGCATGGAGTATGTACTTGAATCAGAGAATCTACGTTGGCAACCTCCCGTTCTCGGCCGAATCGGCTGAGGTCGAGCAGCTGTTCGCCGCCCACGGTGAGGTGCTCTCCGTAGCCCTCCCAACCGATCGCGAGACCGGCCGCCCGCGCGGCTTCGGCTTCGTGGAGATGTCCAAGGACGACGCGACCAACGCCATCCGTGCGCTGGACGGTCAGGACTTCGGCGGTCGCGCCCTGCGCGTGAACGAGGCCGAGCCCCGCGAGAACCGCGGTGGCGGCGGCGGTGGTGGTTTCGGCGGTGGCAACCGCGGCGGTGGTGGTGGCGGTGGCGGCTACGGCCGTCGCAACAACTACTAAGCCCTACTGTTCGAGGCTATTCGCCTCGATCAGGCACCACTTCTGACACGACTGCCAGCCGGCCCCAGGGCCGTCGGATACTGACAGCATCGTTCTGAACGTGCACAGGAGAGCCCTTGCGGGCTCTCCTGTTTCGATCTCAGGGCATGGATCCGCCGGGTGCCTCGCCTTCCCCGCACGCGCGGCTACGTCTGCAATCGCCCTTGATCGATTGCCGCGTATCCAATATCGCCGTATACTTCGTGCGAAATAGAGTAGGCACGTGAGCGGATGATCCCCCATGAGACTTTCCTGCGATCAGGAAGACCTCCACCGCGGGCTGTCGGCCGTGGGCCGGGCGATCCCCGCACGCACCACGTTGCCGATCACGCAACATATCCTCGTCGAGGCTGAGGGCGACTCCATCACCCTCTCCGCGACCGACGCGGAAACCATCGCCATCACCTACACCATTGACGCGCAGATCGAGGAGCCCGGCACCATCACGATGCCCTCCCGCCTGCTCGCCGACTTCGTTGCCACGCTGCCGCACGAGCGTATCTCCATGACGCTCGCGGAGCGCTCCCGCCAGGTCAGCCTCGCCTGCGCGCGCAACACCGCATCCATCGGCGGCATGGACCCGGACGACTTCCCCCCCATCCCCACGGTCGAAGGTGCGGACGTCATCCGCATCGAAGCCCCACGCCTCCGCGCTGCTATCACGCAGACGGTCTTCGCCGCCGCGACCGATGACTCCCGCCCGGTCCTCACCGGTGTGCACTTCGGCTTCCGCGACGGCCAACTCCGCCTGGCAGCAGCAGACGGCTTCCGCCTCTCCGTCCACACGATGGACGTCAGCTCCAGCATCGAGCGCCAGGCGATCGTCCCCGCGCGCGCACTGGGCGAGCTCTCGCGCCTGCTACAGGAAGCGGCGGAGGGGATGGTGGCGATCACGTTCAATGCCGCCGGCACCCAGGTGCTCTTCGATGTCGGCCACGCCCGCCTCTTCGCCAACCTGATCCAGGGCACGTTCCCCAACTACGACCAGCTCATCCCGGCCAGCTACACAACCCGGACCGAGGTCGCGGTCGGCGAGTTCATCCGCGAGACCCGCATCGCCTCCATCTTCGCGCGCGACGGCTCCGGCATCGTTCGCGTCATTGCCACACCCGGAGCCGCAGCCGACCCGGGCCGCCTGGTCATCACCGCCCGCGCCGAAGAAGTCGGCGACAACGAAGGTGTGATCGATGCCGTCGTAGAGGGTGAGGAGGCCAAGATCGCCTTCAACGGCCGCTACCTGACTGACGTCCTCAACGTCCTCGACGCCGACCGCGTCGCCATCGAAACCACCTCCCCCAGCAGCCCCGGCGTCCTCCGCCCCGTAGGCGACGACCGCTTCGTCCACGTCGTCATGCCGATGTTTGTTCAGTGGTAAGGACGTGCCTCCCCGGCACACCAACACCCAACCGGTAGGTCGAGGTCCACAAGCGGGGCCTGCGCTCCGGCTCCATCCGCCGCTTCTCAGCTAACTGAATCAACAACGCCAGCCCGAGTTGACCCCGGGCTGGCGTTCGTCTCTGCGTCAGGCTGCGCCCGCCGCTAGAGGATGATGATGAGAATCACGATGATCAATACAAGGGTGAGCAGTCCACCACCGATGTACATAGACGAACCTCGATCTCTCTCGACTGGCCCCAATGGTCAGCCTGCGCGTTAGATCTCAAGGTACCCCGATAACGCATATCACTGTCGCCTGATTGCTTACAAGAACGTTACGCCCGGCCCGGCGCCTTGGCGGTATCGCTACGCGTCATGCGCAACAGCCAGAATCCCATGAGCCCCGTCCACGCGAACGGCACGACCAGGAACAGCCGCTGAACGATGCCCTTCCACTCGGGGAAGAGCCCGAGGGCAACCGGCACGAGCAACACAGCCGCGAGTGCACCCGCAACGATCGAGGGACCACGCAGCGGCCGCCATCTCCAGTCGGCTCCCAGCCGCGCAGCGAACGCCAGCGGCGTCAGAACATCGAGCACAAACGCGGTCGTCGCTGCAGCTACGTGCAGGTTGGCCTCAGTAGAAGGCGAACCGCTGTGATCGTCTGAGTCCACCGAGAACAGCGCGGTCCCGATCGTCGCGATACCAATCGCCCCCACCATCCACGGGGCGAGCCACCCCGGCCAGCCGTGCTGCCCAATCCCGTGGCGCAGGCCGCGAGCCAGCACCAGGTTGAGGCATCCGACCAGCACCAGGCCGGTACGCATCACCCACGCATGCTCACCGCCCTGCTGCGCCAGCTCGCTAACGTGCTGGGTCACGTGGTCGTAGTCCGGCACCACCACTCCGGCCACCACCACGAACACGACGAAGACAACCGGCGAGGCAATACCAGCCAGCCCGCTCACCACCTGCAACCGGGAAGAACTCCCACGACTCTCGATGCTGCCCTCCCGTCGCCGTTCGATGGATCAACGTCCCCAGGCGGGCGGCCACACTCCGTGCCCGATTGGCAACCCGGAACTCAGGGTACGCGCCCATCGATGCAGGCAAACCTCACCACCGCCACCCACGCTCCAACATGTCATCCTCCATGTGGTATTGACACACTATATGACACTTCCGCATAATCCCGGACATCATGACGAAGACCTCCCTCCGAGACCAGCAACGCGAGTTCACACGCGAGCTCATCTTCCAGGCCGTCGTGGACGTCGTCCTCGAGGAAGGGGTGCATTCCTTCACCATCCAGCGCGTCGCGGAGCGCGCCGGCATCTCCCACCGCACGGTCTACCGCTACTTCGAGACGAAGGAAGCACTGCTCGAGGAGATGTCCACGTGGTCCGCCGAGCAGATGGAAGAGCGAGGCCTCAATGCGCGGAAGATCGAGAGCATCGAGGGAGCACCCGATCACGTACGGAAGCTGTTTGCCCTCTTCGATCAGGATGAACGCTGGGTACGCGCCACCATCATTCTCCGCCTCGTGAGTGACCACCGCTCGACGGAACGCGCTGAGCGGCTTCAGGCGACCCAGAAGCTGCTGCAGGCTTGGGCGCCGTTCGCCAGCGAGGAGGAACGTGATCGCGTCGCGTACGTCATCCACTCCCTCGGCGGCACCATCGGCTGGATGCAGATGCGCGAGGACTGGGGCATCGATGGCCCCACGGCAGCCGAAGCCGTGGCACACACCATTGACCTCCTGCTCGCGAACCTCAAACGGATCAATCAACGCGCGGCACGCGCTCAGGCTGAGGCGGAGGGGTCCGCCTCAGAGGATCGAGGCTAACCATGACCGCTCCCACCACAACACAGACCGAGCTCCCCCCGAGCAACGATGCTCCGATTCCGGTGCCCGTTGAACCACCACCGGGGTTCTGGGTCCGCGAGGCCACCCATCATCCCCAGCCGCTCTCACCGGCCAACCGCTCGTTGATGCTCGATGTCATGAACCGGTCGTGGCACTCGCTCTTCACCGAGTTCGGACTGCTCCTCGAAAACATCGAGATGCGGGAGATCGGCGGCTGGGTCTACCAGCGAGTCGTGCCGCTGGGCGGGAAGGACCGTCCCGCTCCGCCAGCCCCGGTCATGAAGGTGTTGACCTGGCTCCCGCCCCTGCGCGGTCGCATCCGCACCTGCCAGCAGGCGCTCCGCGATGGCAAAGCCTGGCTCTGGATTGACCTCTGGGAGCAGGAGTGGCGACCGTCCATCATTGCGGAGAATGCCGCACTTCGCGCAGTCGACCTGGTCGACCTCACGGACGAGGAATTCCAGGCGCACCTCAAGCGTACGCGTGCGCAAGTCGAGCACGCCCTGGATATCCACACGCGCGTCGCAGTGCCGAACGGACTCGGGGTCAGCAACCTGGTGATCTCCTGCAAGGAGATCCTCGGCTGGGATGACCGCCAGAGCCTCCGATTGCTGAGCGGCCTCTCCGAGATGTCCAGCGCCCCCGCCCGGCAGCTCGCAAAGGTGGCGTCGCTCGCGAGTCAGCGCGCACCGGTGCGCGATTACCTCCTGAACACCGTGAGCCCCACGCTCGAGGGCGTGCGTTCGGTCGACGCGGAGATCGGCGCAGCCGTTGATGGCTATCTCCACGACTTCGGCTGCCGCGCGCTGCGCTACGACGTGATCGAACCCGCGCTCGAAGAGTCGCCGGACCTCGTCGTCCAGTGGATCGCCGACCAGCTCGCCACCGGCTATGACCCCATCGCACGCGCCGAAGAGCTCGCCGCAGAGCGAGCAGCAGCCGTCGCAGAGGCACGCGCAGCCCTCGCCAGCCGACCGGCTGACCTCGAGCGATTCGAGGAGGCTCTGAAGTACGGGCAACGCGCCTACCCGCTCCGCGAGGAGAACGAGTTCTACACGGTCAGTGTTCCCGTAGCGCTCCTCCGCTACGCGCTGCTGGAGGCTGGCAGCCGCATGACTCTTCGAGACCAGCTGGCAGCGGCCGAGGACGTGATGCAGCTGGAGTGGGACGAAATCACCACCGCCCTCACCTCCGGCGAGCCGCAGCAGGCGCTCGTCGATCGGCGCTACCGGGAGCGCGCGTGGGTGCTCGAGAACCCCGGACCCGAGTCCTTCGGCCCCCCGCCCCCTCCCCCTCCCTCGATGTCCGCGTTCCCCGAGGACGTCCGCCGAATCCATGAGCAGCTGGAGTGGGAGATCGATCGCAACTTCCCGACACCGGTGACCAACCGCAGTGAGCTCGTGCTCAACGGGATCCCGGCGTCGGACGGAAGCTACACGGGCCCCGCTCGCA
>JBJHDC010000044.1:0-5504 GCA_050486345.1 Dehalococcoidia bacterium
ACCTTCCCCACCAGCGCGCCCACCGTAGCGGCCACCAGGATCAGAATCAGGGCACGAATGCGTCGCAACATGGGGAACCTCCGAGACAGGAGCGAGGACGTCCGGTACCTCCGACGGTAGGCACGATGTCTACGGCGGGTCAACTCGGATTGGCGTGGCTGTCCGACCCGGGATGCTCCAACGGGCGCGCGGGGGCATGATGTGGGCGCGCGGAGCCGGTGGTGCCCGCGGCAGCGAATCGAGCTTCCCCTGAGCGCGCCGAACACGGGCCCACGGTTCTTCTATGGCTGGTTCGTCGCGGGTGCGGCGTTCTCCGCCATGCTCGGTTCCGTCATGTTTTTCAACCCGATCCTCGGCTTCTTCGCGCAGCTGCTCGAGGAGGAATTTGGCTGGCGCCGGTCCGAGGTCGCCCTCGCGATTTCCGTGGGCGGCCTCACGGCGGCAGCGGCTGCCCCGTTTATGGGGCACGCGATCGATCGCTGGGGCGGGCGCTGGGTGATCAGCGGTGGCGCGCTGGGCATGGCGATCTGTGCGCTCATCCTCAGTCAGATGCAGGAGCTCTGGCACCTGCTCGTCTTCTTCGCCATCGGCCGTGCCTTCGCGATGGCCGCCATTGAACCGGCGAGCTTCGTTGCCGTCTCGAACTGGTTCATCCGCAAGCGGGCGCTGGTCGCCGGCTTTGTCGGCATCGGATCGCGGCTGGGCTTCGGGCTGATGCCGCTGGTGCTCGCGGTGGTGGTTGACTGGTCCGGCGACTGGCGCACCGGTTGGTACGCGGTGGCGGTGATCGCGATCCTCTCGGGCATCCCCGCGGTGATCTTCATGCGGCGCCGGCCGGAGGATGTGGGTCTGCTCCCGGACGGCGACCCCACGCCCAGCGACTGGGACACGCTGCCCTCCGCCCCGGCCGAGCGCGCGTTCACCCTGCGGCAGGCCGTTCGCACGAGGGCGTACTGGCTGGTGGGACTCAGCCTCTCGTGTGTGATGTTTGCCGGTGGCGCGATCAACTTCCACCAGATCCCGCACATGATCGACCAGGGCCTGACCCGCACCGAGGCCGCCTCGGTCGTTCTCGTCTTCTCCGCGATGGCGGTTGTCGGTGCGCTCTCCGGCGGCGCGATCGCGACCCGCATCACCATGCGTCGCACGATGGCGCCCGCGTTGATGGGCATGGCGGGTGGCGTGCTGCTGCTGATGAACGTGAGCAGCATCCCGACCGCGCTGTTGTTTGCCACGTTCTACGGCGGTGTCTTCGGCGTGCAGGTGGCGCTGCAGCAGGTGGTCTATGCGGAGTACTTCGGCCGTCGCTCCATGGGTGTGATCCGAGGTTCGATGCAGCCGGTTGGCCTGATGGCCAACGCCGGTGGGCCGTTCCTCGTGGGACTCTGGTACGACCGCACCGGCGCCTACACGGGCGCGTTCTGGTTGATCGCCGTGCTCTTCGTGATCGCCTCGATCGCGATCACGCTCGCCTCATATCCGAAGCAGCCCGACACGCCCGAGGATCAGCGGCAGAGGGTGTGAACGGTGCGCACCGGGTTCTCGTAGCCGTAATCCCAGAAGGCGTTGATCAGGTTGCCCAGCGCGGGCTGCTCCAGGAACTGCTCCATGGAGGTGCAGGCCTGGTTCGGCGACTGCCCGGAGTCCAGCGCGTTCAGGTAGGCGCCCGCGCCGCTGCCGTGCAGCGTGTTGCTGTACTCCGTCGCCGCCCGCGAGATGAATGCGCGTGAGCCACTGGGATTCCCCGACCGCGCCGCTGCGAGGCCTGCGCGGAACAGCGAGTACGCGTGCAGTTCCTCGGTGCCCGCGGTCTCGCCAATCTCCAGCTTCCAGTCCGGCAGCGTGACGTCCTCCAACACGGCCTCGAACAGCTCGATGGCTTCCGCGTACTGGCCGCCCGCCAGCGCCTCGTCGGCGTCGTTGACCAGGTGGATCAGGTACTCCGGCTCGTTCTGCCGCTCGGTCACGCGGAATGCGGAGCCGGCCCACTGCAGCTGGGTGGTCACGGATCGCTGCGGTCCCGCACCCACGCTACCGATAATCCCGCCGCGCAGCTGGATGCGATTCTGGTCATCGATCTCGAACGATTCGAGCGAGGGGATTTCCAGGTTGGACGGCGCGAGGTTCAGCATGGGGCCGGTGTGGTGGCTCGCGATGATCAAGTGCGCGGTACACGTGGAGGCGCCGCAGGTCTCCCAGATCGCGACCAGATCCGGGCGTCCGTCGTTGGTGAGGTCCTGCAGGCCGACGACCGCGACGTTCTCCAGCGGCGCGTGGGCCAGCCCGCGGCCGGACTGGTAGAGCGCGCGGTTGCCCTCCTCGTCCTCGAAGAACCAGATGTCCCCTGGCAGCTGCACGCTGTCACTGGACGCGGAGGTGACGATGAAGATGAACTCGTCCCGGTTGTCGCCATCGATGTCCACGATGAAGCAGCGCCGCCCGGCAATCGGTGCGAGGTCCCACTCACGTACGAGCTCCGGCAGGCAATTCTCAAGATCGGGCTCGCCCCCGGCCAGGTAGTCCGCCACGGCGCGGCCGCCATCGAAGACGTTGTCGGGCCGGTCCGGGAGCGGCACGAGGTCCGGCGTGCCCGTGGCATCGGGGTCCTGTGTGCCCTCGACCGTTGGGGTGGGGGAGGCGGGGGAGACGCGCACGGGGCTGCTATTGTCGCCACCGCCGCCGCAGGCAGCCGTCAGCAGGAGCGCAAGCACCGCCGCCACCGCGAGCCGGAGGATTCGAAGTCTGGGGAGAAGGTTCATCGAGCCGCCCTCGTCAGCGCCTCACACCGATGCGACACCCTCGGATCGCAGGAAAGCGTAGCACCCACGCGCGGGAGCTCGAAGTGGCGCTGGAGAAATATATGTTCACGTGAGTTGACTAGTGCGCGGATATTTGCTTTACTCCTCTCGTCGGCCGGGCCGGACAGGCCCACGGGGGGTGTGATGAGCGAGACACTTGACCCTCGCGCTCTGGTTGCAGAGGCACTGGGGGCATTCACGCTCGTCTTCGCAGGTGCGGGGGTCATTGTCCTTGCGGCTGCGAACGCCAACATCAACATGGTCGCCATCGCGCTGGCCCACGGGCTCGCGATTGCGGTGATGATGATGGCGGTGGGGCACGTCTCCGGGGGGCATTTCAACCCGGCAGTGACGATTGGAATCTGGGTCACACGCCGGATCGGGACCGCGAAGGCGATCGGCTACATTCTCGCTCAGCTCATTGGCGCAGTGATCGCCGGGCTCGCGTTGGTGGCGCTGTTTCCGCAGAGCATGCGGGATGCCGTCAGTCTCGGAACACCGCGCCTGGGACCACAGGTGGAGTTCCTGCAGGGCGTTGGGATCGAGGCGATTCTCACGCTGTTCCTGGTCATCGTCTTCTTCGGGACGGTGCTGGATGGCAGGGGACCGAAGCTGCTCGGCGGCCTGGCTGTCGGGCTGGTGTACACGATGGATGTGCTCGCCGGGTTCCCGTTGACCGGCGCGGCGATTAACCCGGCGCGAGCGTTGGGCCCGGCGTTGGCCAGCGGGGAATGGGCGGACCACCTGGTGTACTGGGTGGGGCCCGTGGTGGGGGCGGTGGTAGCCGGATTGCTCTACCACTACGTGTTCGCGGAGAACCCGATGAAGGATCCAGCGGAGGATCCCATGGAGGTCGAGACCTAACAGATCGTTCCTGCGTGGCAGTGCCACGCGTCATTCAGACACCCACATCTGTCGAAACAAATACCCCCGCCGCACGGCAGATGTGTGTGTGTGGGCGGGCCGCACGGCCCGCCCTCACTTCTTATCCTCTGTCTCGGTTCTCAGAACGTGTGCACGATCTCCGCAGGGAGCCGGATGGCTCACATCACGGGGTCACTCGGTGCTACCGCCCCGTAGACCCATGCCCCCCCGCACCGCGCGCCGTGTCGTCGAGCTCGGCGACCTCGCACCACTCCACCGGCGCCAGCTGCGTCACCACGAGCTGCGCGATGCGGTCGCCATCCTCGATGGTGAACGAGGGCGCACCGGGGAGGCGGTAGAGCGTCACCATTAACTCGCCGCGGTAATCGGCGTCCACGGTACCGAACACCGCCATCACGCCCCGCGCAGAGAGCCCCGATCGAGGCCGCACCTGCACATCCGTGCCGGGCGGCGCAGCGATCGCGAGGCCCGTGGGCACGCGCACCGGCATCTCCGTGATCTCCAGCGGCGCATCCAGGCTGGCATGCAGGTCGAAGCCGCTCGCGAGCGCCGTCTGACGTTCCGGAACACGCGCCCCCGGACGCACGCGGGCGAGCGATATCGTCAGCGGGGCATGCGCGATCCGGGTCTCGTCAGGCGTCGCGAGCGACATCGAGCCTCCAGTGGGGGGAGCGGACATTCACGGTAGGGGTAGATGCCCGGGGCGGGTCGAGGCCGTCCACAGGCCTGGTCACAACGTATGCACGTCCAGTGAACGGCTCGACGCGACACTACGCGGCGTTCATGCAAAGAGGACGCCACGGGGGCGTCCTCTTCGTGCAGTCCTCGAACGAGTCGGTCGGACGGGCGGCTATGCGCCCGCGCGCTGGAGGCCCTTGCCCTTCTTCGGGGTAAGGATTTCCACCGGGTAGACCTTGCGCTTCAGCATCTCACGCGGCGGGTCGATGTAGATGGCGGACCAGCCACACGCCTGCTCGCACAGCCGGCAGCCGACGCACTTCTTCGCGTCCACCGTGGCCATGCCGTAGTAGTCGTGGTGGTTCGGCGCATCCTGTAGCGAGAGCGCGTCGAAGGGGCAGATGTTGATGCACAGCTCACAGCCGGAGCCGATGCAGTTCTCCTCCACCACCTTGGCCAGGGGGAGCTCACGACGTGGGAAGGTGCGGGCGATGTCGCCCATCTCATCCAGGATGGCCTCGGGCGGGCAGACCGCACCGCAGGCACCGCAGTCGATGCACAATTCCGGGTCGATGACGTGGAGCTCGTTGCGCAGGCCGGAGATCGCCTCCACCGGGCACTTCTTCGTGCACGCGGTACAGCCGATGCAGGTTTCGATAATCTTGTAGGCCACAACGGTGCCTTCCGAGTGTGCGTACAGGCGGAAGCGGTTCCCTTGAGCGCCGCGCGGATGTCGCACAAACGCTCTATCTGCACCCTAGCATCGGGCAGACTCGCCAGCAAGACGAACCGAGCACGTGCCTGCGCAATACGGACGAGTGACTTGGACCGGTCACCCGGTGCACAGGGGCGCGGTACTATGGCCCCAGCACCGGACCCGCGCATTTCAGCGCGGGCCGAGGACGAGGAGCACCGGATGGCGCAGCGCACGACGACGAAACAGCGCAAGCAGGCAGGCGCCTCCAGCGCTGCCACGATCCAGGTGGGCGCGCACGTCTCCTCCTCCGGTGGCATCTTCAACGCCATCGAGCGCGCTGTGGCCATCGAGGCCGAGGCCGTGCAGGTATTCGTCTCCGCGCCGCAGATGTGGCGTGCCACGAAGCACACTGAGGAAGCGATCGCGAAGTTCCGAGAGATGCACGC
>JBJHDC010000044.1:5514-17536 GCA_050486345.1 Dehalococcoidia bacterium
AGCGTCCGGGATCGGTGAGGTCTGGATCCACAACATCTACCTCGCCAACCTCGCGGCCGAGGATCCGGAGCACATCGAGAAGTCAGTCGGTTCGGTGGTCAACGCGCTCAGCATCGGCTCGGCCATCGGGGCGCAGGGCGTCGTGTTGCACACCGGCTCACACAAGGGCGCGGGCATGATCCCGGAGGTGGTAGACCGCGTGGTCGCGAACCTCGAGCGCATCCTGGAGTCGACGCCGGACGATGTGATCCTCGCGCTGGAGAACATGGCCGGGCAGGGCGGCACCATCGGCAAGGAGTTCGGCGACCTCGCGCTGCTGCTCGACCGGGTCCCGTCGCCGCGCCTGCAGGTCTGCCTCGACACCTGCCACGCCTTCGCGGCCGGTTACGACATCGGCACGCGCGAGGGCATCGAGACGGCGATGCAGGAGTTCGACGACCTCATCGGCTTCGACAAGCTCGCCGTCGTACACGCGAACGACTCCAAGACCCCGCTGGGCGGCCTCCGCGACCGCCACGAGAACATCGGCGACGGCCACATCACCAGCGAGGGCTTCGAGGTCATCTGCCGCCACCCCGCCTTCCACGGCAAGGCATTCCTCCTCGAAGTCCCCGGCCTCCCCACCGAGGCCAAACCCAAGGGCGACGGTCCAGACCTCGAAAACGTGAACCGCCTCAAGGCGATCCGGGACGCGGTGGCGTGACGCTCGTACGAGGGGTTCCGTTCGTCCCGAACGTGTCGAAGGACGTTCCGGGGCGGTAGGCACCGCGTCCGCGTGTCGCACCTTTCCCGTGTGGCGGATGGAGAAGCCGAGATGGAGACGATCGGCACCCGGATCGTCAACGGCCGCGCACTCGCCTGCGTGCTCAACGATGCCGGCACAGATCGGATCGCGATCCTCTGCCACGGCTTCCGAAGCTCCATGATCGGTCCGAACCGACTCTTCGTCCGGCTGGCTCGCGATCTGGAGGCAGAGGGGATCAGTTGCCTTCGATTCGACCAGTTCGGAAGCGGGAACTCCGGGGGAAGCTTCCTGGACTCATCGTTCGACGATTGGGTGCGCACGATCGTCTCTCTGGCGGAGGAATATTCATCCGCGGGGAATCGCGTGGCACTGGTTGGCCAGAGCATGGGTGGTGCTGCGGTGATCTGCGCCGCGGCTCAACTGGATGACGGCATCGCGGGCGTGGGCGCGTGGGTACCGGGCGTTAACGCGGCCTCACCTCCCTCTGCGCACCCGGATGAACTGATGGAGGAAGGCGCGCAGGTCGTCCGCTGGAGCTTCTGGCACGAGGCCTACCGAGCCGACATCGTGGGAGCGTTCGCGAGCATCGTGGCGCCGACCCACGTGTGGCTCGCGACCGACGACGAGTTCATTTCACGCGAGGAGAACGAGCGGCTGGCTACGGTTGCTCGCGAGCACCAACGCGTCACCATCCTCGAAGGCCATGCGCATAGCGCCTGGACCGTGGCGCAGGCTGAGGTGGTGCTGAGTCAGACGAAGGATTTCGTCCGGACGACGCTCTCAGCCTCCTGAGCGGCTCGTCCGCTACGACGGCCGCACGTTTCTCGGGTGGCCGGCCATGGCGAGGAACTCGTCTTCCCAGTGGAGGATCTCGGTCACTACGTAGGCTGTGACTCCACCGTCCTGCGTCGGGATCTCCGGATCGTCCTCGAACACCGCCATGATGCGATGTGCCATGGAGACGTGATCCATCTCTGGATCGCGCGACTCTTCGCGGATCTCGTGCTCCGTCTCCATCACCAGGTCGCAGAGCTCCGAGGGCACAAAGCCACCGAGCTCCTCGCTCACCATCTCTGCGATCCAGTCCGCGCCCTCGCGCGCGATCTCCGGGTCCAGCGCCGGGTCCTGCTCAGGCTCCATCGACATCGCGACTCCTCCCTGGGTCCGGCCCGGAGGGTACGCCAGCACACTTCGAGGCGCGACCCGCCGGGGCGCACCGGGACGCGGAGGACGAGCAGCGCCTACTCGACGGAGGAGCGCGGCACGTAGCCGGTGACCAGGTCCACGTCCACATCCACACGCACGCGCGCGATGCCCTCCTCGAAGCCCCCGAACGGCGTGCCCGTGTATCGCTGCGACAGCCGTTCGATCTGCTCGTTTGCGCCCTCATCGATGAGTCGCGCGGTGCCGTGGAACGCGAGGTACTGCGCCGGGTTCTCCGGGTTCTGGACGGAGATGGCGACGCGGGGGTCGCGCTCCAGGTTCACTGACTTCTGGCGCCCGCGCGCCGTGTTGAACGAGGGCACGCCATCGATGGTCTCCACCCACACGACGGTCACGTGCGGGGAGCCGTCCTTGTTGAGGGTGACGACGTGGGCGAAGGTCTTCGGGTCATTGAGGATCGTGATCGCGGCATCAGAGAGTTCGGCCATGGTGTGCCTTTCTGCGCTTCTGGAATGGACTGTCAGTCTTGAGCGAGCGGGTTCGTGAGGGGATGCCTCGGAGCGGAGTATAGGACGAGGTGCCGTTCCACGCTTACGGATCATCAGTGTCTGACCGGCAAGACATTCACGTTGACGGTAGAGTATCGCGCTCGTAACGTAGTTCTTCTACTCGCACGAGCATACGCGAGCATCGCGATGCTACGGCCTGCGCAGTCAGAATCAGGCGGCCCATGTCAGCCGGCGACGATACCCCGGATCAGCAACCGGCACCTGCACTGCCCCCTGCCCGCCGTCCGCGCCCCTCGCTCCGCCGCTCCACAGAGGTCTTTCGCAACCGTCACTTCCGCTTCCTGTTCGCCTCCTCCACCTTCGGGTTCGGCGGGATGCAGATCGAACAGGTGGCGCGCGCGCTCCTCGCCTGGCACCTGACCGAATCCTTCGCGTGGACGGGCGCGATCATGCTCTCGTTCGGCCTGCCGATGGCCGCGTTCTCGCTCATCGGCGGCGCGATGGCGGACCGTGTGGAGAAGCGCAACCTGTTGATGATGACGCAGGCCGTGACCACCGTGGTCACCCTCATCACCGCCACGCTGATCCTCACCGATGCGATCACCATCGAGATCCTGTTCGGCCTCGGCTTGATCCAGGGCACCTTCTTCGCCCTGGGTATGCCCTCCCGCACGCCGCTGATGGCGGAGGTGGTGGGGCAGGAGCAGGTCGCGAGTGCGATCGCTGTATCGAACGCTGCGATGAACGGCACGCGCCTCTTCGGCCCGGCGCTCGCCGGCGCAATCGTGGCGTTCGCGGGCCTCGAAGCCGCCTTCTACACGCAGGCCGCGTTCTTCGGCATCTCCACGCTGCTCATCCTTCGCGTCCCCACTGGCATCGCGAGGAACGGACCCGATGGCCGCCCCCGCCCGCGCGCGACGGCCGGTGTGTTCTCCGAGGTGGGCGCAGGACTCTCCTACGTGGCGCACGACCGCACGCTCCGTCTGCTGATCGCGATGATGTTCATCACCACCCTCTTCGCGATGCCGTACATGCTGCTGCTCGCAGGATTCGTGCAGCGCGACCTCGGCCAGAGCGAGGCGGTGTACGGCTACCTGCAATCACTCGGCGGCGCGGGGGCCCTCGCAGGGTCGCTGATGATCGCGGCGATGGCGGACTTCGACCGCAAGCCGCTCATCCAGTGGATTGCCGGCGTGCTCAGCGGCCTGGGCCTTATCCTCCTCGCGCTCGGCTCGATGCAGATCGGTGTCGCTGCGGCGGCGGTGATGGTGACCGTGCTGGGCTTCACGCTCACGGCCTACCAGACGATCAACATGACCATCATCATGGAGACGGCAGAGCCGAGGTACTACGGGCGCGTGATGAGCCTCAATATGCTCACCTTCAGCGCGATGCCCATCATGTCGGCGCCCCTCGGCATCGCGGCAGACCGCATCGGCGCGGCGGAGCTCTTCATCGTCATGGGCGCGATCGTGGGCGGCTTCATGATCCTCATCGCGCTCACCAACCCGGGCCACGCCTTCGGCCGCCACCAGACCCGCGCCGACCGCGAACGCGCCGCGGAGGTGGCCGCAGCGGCCAACATCGAGGCGAACGCCGCCGTGGAAGCATCGTCCGAGGCTATCTCGGCGCCTCGGGCGCCTGACGTGAGCACCCACGGGCACGTCCCGGTAGCCCAGTCGGGCGCACCACCGTTCAGCGCAGAGCCAGACGCCAGCGCCAGCCGCCCCGCCTAGCCCTCATCGTCCCCACCCCTGTAGGGGCGCACGGTCTTGCGCTCCTGCAGGAGAGCCAAGGCGGCGTAGGAGCAGCACACCACCCGTTCGTGTTGAATCCCGACCTGTTCCGTTCGGCCTGAGCCTGTCGAAGGACGTGCACCACGCTCGTCTGCCAATGAGGCAGAGGGGTGCAGCACGCTGCGCCCCTACGAGGTCCGTTGGCTCGGCCACCCCGCCCCTACGACTCCAGCTCCAGCAGCGCACGAAGCTCGCGCCACTCGCCCGCTGACATGTCCGCGCTGGCCGCGTCCACGGCTTCCCCCCGCAGCATGCGCCGCACCGCCTTCAGCCCCTTCGAGGAGAGCTGGGCGCTGTGCAGCCGGTAGTCGATGAACGCGCGGTGGGTCATCGGTGTCCAGCGCTCCAGCACATCGAGGAGCACGTCCGCGTAGACGCGGATCTCGTACTGCGCGTGGGCGTCTGCGCGCAGGCGCAGGAAGTGCATGAGGTTGTGGAGGTCCGTCTTCCAGTACCACTGCGTGTAGAAGTTGAGCGAGAGGTTCATCCGCGCCAGCTCACGGGCGAGGCCCGGCGTGGGCGGGTCATCGGCGCCGGCGCTCGCATCCGCCACATCCGCAGCGTCGCCCTCACCCAGCAGTGCGGCGTAGTGCGCGTAGGAGCGCTCGGCGTCCTCGCGCAGCAGCTCCTGCACCCGGCGCGCCTGCTCCAGGTCCAGCACATCGCCCCGCCCCTGCCGGTTCGTCGAGGACTGCGCCGCGAGATGCTCGATGTCCGGGACGTAAAACTCGTTGTCGAGGATCGAGTAGCGGGCCGAGTATTCATTCACGTTCGCGGTCCGGTGGCGGATCCACTGGCGGGCCACGAAGATCGGCAGCTTCACGTGCACCTTGATCTCGCACATCTCGAACGGCGAGGTGTGCCAGTGGCGCATGAGGTAGTTGATGAGGCCCTGATCGTCGCGCGCCTGGCGCGTGCCTCGCCCGTACGAGACCCGCGCGGCCTGCACGATCGCCGCGTCGTCGCCCATGTAATCGATCACCCGCACGAAGCCGTGATCGAGCACCGGCAGCGGCTCGTAGAGGATCTCCTCGATCGCCTCCACGGTGGCGCGGCGGGTGGTGAACTGCTGGGCGCGCTGCGCGTCAATCTCGGCGCGTTGCTCGTCACTGATGTTGGCGTCCATGCGGGGCTCGGCGTCCATCAAAGTCATGCGTTCCTCACTCAGGATACGCGCGACACAGACGGTCGAGGCGGCAGCGTGGCAGTCCGGTAACAGGCCCGTGGGGAGAGCCCCGCGCCGCGTCGGGCGCTGGTTGAGGCGAGTCTAGTCGAGGTCGGCGGTGGAGTCGAAGGGTGGGTGGCGTGCGGTGGGGGGAGGAGTACGCTACCCCCGCGCGATCACCTGCTGGCGAGGCTGCTGGCGCGCCTCGCTCGGCGTCCAGAGGCCGCAGTTTGTCTCGACATCCTCGAGGAACGGCCCTATGCAGTCCTCGCCGTCCCGGATGATGTGTGTGCAGAGCGTCACGAACGGGTCGGGCCGCGACGAGTCAATCGTGCGGCGCAACCACTGGCAATCGATAGCCATCTGCGGGCGGAAGTTGGTCATCTCACTGACTATACGCACGGATCTGTGCGAGAGCGACCCACCTACCTCACCTGGGACTGCGCAATACCCCCGAGATCTCCTGATTCCGGACACCAGCGTCTGTTACGAGTTTGATGTACTGATCGCGGTTCGGTAACACCCCGTCAATCTATTCCGGCGAAGATCAGGAGGTGGTGATTGAGTTCACCGGAAACGGGGGAACCTCATGTTGATTGCTAAGTCTTGTCCGCGCTGTCGCGGCGACCTGTCGCTGATTCGCGACGTAGGAGACACGTACTTTTCCTGCCTCCAGTGTGGCCACGTTTCGTACGAGGCGCCCGGTGAGGCGGAGCCCATCCCGATTGAGCTCCCGGCCAGCCGCTGGCCTGAGCCAGTCGATCGCTCGCTGGTCCGCCGGCGGCAGCTGAAGAAGAAGGCAGCAGCCTGACGACCCGTCAGGACAGCACGTTAGGCGTTGAGCCTGACAGATTGAGGTCACGTGGCCGCAGAGCCCTATCCCCGCAGGGCTCTGTGCGCCGGTGACCTCGATCAATACTCAATTGCCCGCGACGGCCTCGATGTAGGCGGCGAGATCCGCCATTTGCTGGTTCGTGAGGTGGTGCTCGTACCCCTGCGCGTCATGCGCACGCACCGTCCCCGCGAGCAGCGAGTCGATGGTGTCGCGCGCTGATGGCACCAGGACATCGAGCGACGACGCTCGATCCGATTCGGCCCCCGCATCCTGCAACGTGTGACAGGACGCGCAACTGGGTTGCGCGATGGTGTTGTACACATCCCGTCCGTTGGCCACCTCGGGATCGAGGCCCAGCACGACCTCCGTGCGGCTGACGCCGCCATCCTCCTGGTTCGCGATGACCGCGAAGACGGCGGCCGCTAACAGTGCGATCACGCCCGCTACCAGGACAAATCGTGCCGTGAGTGTGTGCCGCATCGTCGTTGCTCCTCCACCGTGCCGCGATACCATGCCGCGATCTGGAACCGCTAGACGAACTCGAACCGCTCAGCCTGGACCTGGTCGGTCGGGATGCCGCGCGCCTGGAGGGTCTGCTCCACCGCGTCCATCATCGGCCCCGGCCCGCAGATGAAGTACTGGAGCCGCTCGGGGCGCTCCGGCAGGTTCCGCTCGATCACATCCGCCGACAGCCGCCCCGTCTCGCCGGTCCACCCCTCGGGCGGGGCGCTGAGTACGTGCACCACTCGCAGGTCGAGCCGTTCGCGCAGCGCCTCCAGCTCCTCGCGGTAGACGGCTTCTTCCAGCGTGGAGTTGCCGTACAGCAGCGTGATGGGGCGCCGGTCGTCGAGGTCCGCCAGCGTCCGTAGCATGCTCATCATCGGCGCGATGCCCACGCCACCCGCGATCAGCACGTATCCCGGCCCCTGGAACCGATCGATGTTGAACGCGCCGTACGGCCCATCGAGGTACGCACGCGTGCCCGGTTCGACCTCGCCGATGCGCGAGGTGAAGTCACCCAGCTCTTTGATCGTGAACTCGTATGTCCCGGGCTGCTCGGCGCTTGAGGAGATCGAGAACGGGTGCTCCCGCACGGAGAAGGGCGACCGATCGATGGTGATCCAGGCGAACTGGCCGGGGTGGAAGCGGATGCCCTCGTGACCCTGCGCCTCCAGCGTGAGCGCCCACGTCCGAGGCCCCACATTGCGCACGGAGGCGACCCGGTACGGGTGCTGCAGCAGCCGCCATGGCTTCACCAGCCGCACGTAGGCGAGCAGGCTGATGAGCACGATGGACATCGCGAACCAGATACCGCGGGTCCACAGGTCGGAGACGTAATAGCCGGAGCGCTCGATGTGGATGAGCGCCGTGGCGACCACGCCAATCGCAAGCAGGCCGTGGCTCACCCGCCACACCTCATAGCCGATGCGCAGCTGCCGCCGCCACAGCGAGGCGGCAACCAGGATGGCGAGCAGCACGACGGCGACCAGCCCCCAGCGCTCCACGGTGGATGCATCGAACGGATTGAGCATCGAGCGCCGGTGCGGTGCGTCCAGGATGAGGATCGCCGGGTGCGCCAGCACAAAAGCGAAGGCGACGTACGAGATCTGCCGGTGGTACTGGATGATCGCATCGTGGCCGAACGGGGCATCCACGGGCTGGAAGCGAGCGGTGACCGCGAACTGCAGCCCCAGCATCGCCAGCCCGACAAACCCGAGGGCCAGCGACAGGTCCGTCCACCATCCGCGCCCGGGCGGCGGATCACCCACGAGCATGAAGAACAGCGGCGCAATCACGGCCACTAGGTAGATCGCCGACCACATCACGCCGCGCAACGTCAGGGTCATCGAGGCTGGCTCATCCGGTTCTGAGGTCCGTTCTATGCCCGTCCGGAGTAACGTGACGCCGTATTCAGGGTACAGAGCATTACGACGGACAGCGCAGCGCCTGTCAACCGCGCCGTGCAGACGGCCGTGGATGGGCGTACCCACTACGGCGAATCCATTGGAGCGGGCCAGTACCATGCGCAGCTCGTGCTAGGTTGCGCTAGCAAGGGGGACGCGATGTCGCGATTCAGTGCGCATGTCCTGCGGATGTTCTTCCTTGCCGCGATCGTCTCGCTGGTCGCGTTCTGGGTCGCACTGATCCTGGAGGACGATGTGGTCGGCTTCGGGATCGAACGCGCGGCACTTCCCGAGGCCGTGCTGCTCGCCCTGCTCACCTTCCATGTGGTGACGGCGGTCCTCGGCTCAGCGCTGGCGATCATCACGCTGTTCGCTGTGGGCCGAGTGCTGTTCGCGTTCCTGTTCGCCGCACTGTTGCCACTGGCGACGGTCATGTCGCTGGTCGCAGCCATGACCGATGCGTGGGCGTGGCATGCGGCCGCTCGCGACAGTGTCGGTAGCTATCTCGTTGCGGTGGCCATCGTCGCTGCTGGGCCGGTGGTCCTGCTGGCGTTGCTCCTTGTGGCGTACCGCGGGCTGCGCCCAGGCATTGCGGCTACATGATGTCTCAGATCCTCGCCCCCTCCGCCTGACACGACGGTCGCGACCTTCACCTAGATTCCCGGCCAAAGTAGGACCTTCGCATGCATGCGGAAGGCACGTTCGTCATGGGGCCGTCCGGCGGTGATAAACGATCGTGGTTTATAGGCCACCGCATACCGAACCAGCGGCCACAAGCAGAGGGAATGAGGATCACCCATGCCCCAATTAGTTCAGAAGTCGGCGAGGCGATACCCCCGCATGCTGCTGATCGCGACGATGGCGATCGCAGTCGTGCTCCTCGCCGTCGCCTGCGGTGGAGATGACGATAGCCCGCCCGCACCCACGACCCCGCCCGGGAACGGGTCGCCCGTAGCCACGCCCACCGGCGATGCGCCGGGCACCCCCACCGCGCCACCCGCCACCGGCGGCGGTGCGCTGCGCGATGCGTGGTCCGTCCTGTTCAGCGACCTCGAAGATGTCCGTCGTGAGCACGGCATCGCAAGCGTGGAGTATGGCGAAGCGTTTGATGCCGCCGTGGCGGAACTCCGGGTACTGATGCCGCAGGAGATGCCGATTCCAGAGGTCATGAGCTCGGATGGTGGCGGCGTCGGGGGCGGAAACCCCGGTTGTCATGGCGGAGAGGCGCTCAGCCTGATGGTTCGTGACCCGGATGCATCACCCACGTCATTCCAGCCGTGGCTGTCCTACGAGGACGCCATCGCGTGGTTCGAGAGTGAAACGGCCGCGGCAGGGTGGAGCGTCACCTCCAACGAGTGGAGCCCGTCGTGGGCGGGTGACGACTACGAGGGGATGGAGTTCCACCTCAGCGGTTTCGGCGACGAGTGGCGGGTGCTCGTCGACGCCCCGTTCGCGACAAACATCAGCTACTGCCCGGCCGAACGTTAGCCGAGCACGGCGCAGGCACGAACGAGGGGGCCGGAGCCCCCTCGTTCTAATGATCTGAGTGATACCCGTCAGACTACCCGACGTACTTCCGGAACACCGCGCTCGCGTTCTGGCCGCCGAGGCCGAATGAGTTCGACAGCACGACGTCGATCTCCAGCGGGCGCGCCTCGTTCGGGGTGATGTTCAGGTCGCACGCCGGGTCCGGGAACTCGTAGTTGATCGTCGGGGGGGCGCACTGGTGCTCCATCGCGAGGACCGAGGCCACCGCTTCGATGCCGCCCGCACCCGCCGCCAGGTGGCCCGTCATCGACTTGGTCGAGGAGAGCACGACCCGCTTTGCTGCGTCCTCACCGAAAGCGATCTTGATCGCTTCGGTCTCGGTGCGATCGTTCAGCGGCGTGCTGGTGCCGTGCGCGTTGATGTAGTCGATGTCACCCGGCTCGATCTCTGCGTCACGCATGGCGCGCTGCATGGCGAGCGCCTGCCCGGTGGGGTCGGGGGCGGTGTCATCGGTGGCGTCGAAGGCCCAGCCGACGCCCGCGAGCTCCCCGTAGATGCGTGCGTTGCGCTCCAGCGCGTGGCGCTCGGACTCAAGGCAGATCACCCCTGCGCCCTCGCCTAGGATGAAGCCGTCCCGCTGCACATCGAAGGGCCGCGAGGCGTGTTCGGGGTCCTCGTTGTTCTTGGAGAGGGCGCCCATACGCCCCATCGAGGAGAGCGCGAGCGGCGTCACCATCGCCTCCGCGCCACCGACCAGCACCACGTCCGCGTGGCCCAGCCGGATCATGCTGAGCGCATGGCCGAGGGCATCCGTACCGGAGGCACAGGCCGTGTTGATCGTCGTGTTCGGACCGCGCACGCCCAGCTGCCGCGCCAGCCGCGCGGATCCCATGTGCTGCCCCATTCGCGTGATGATGAACGGGTCCACCCCGCGCGAGCCGCGCTCGAGGTAGGTTACCCACTCGGGACCCATGTTGAACGCGTCCCCGGAGGTGCCGATGACCACGCCGATGGCGTCGCGATTCGCCTCCGTGACCTCAAGTCCCGCGTCCTGGATCGCCTGCGTGCCGGCGGCGTGCGCGAACTGGGCGAAGCGGCCGGTGCGACGGGCGACTTTGCGTTCCAGGTACTGCTCCGGGTCGAAATCCTTCACCTCACCGGCGATCTGCACAATCAGCCCGTCTGGATCGAACTGCGTCACGCGGCCGATGCCATTGCGGCCTGTGTGCAGGCCCTCCCAGAACTCGGCCGTCGTGTTGCCAATTGGCGTCACCGCACCAAGCCCGGTAATCACCGCCCGCTGGATCTCTCGAGGCATCGCGTGTCTCTCCCGTGTCATGCCAGCACGTCAGGCCAGCCCGCGACGCATGCCAGCGTCGCCATATGCCTATGCTACCTGCTCGCGAGGTCAGGTGCTGCGGCTACAATGCAGGCATGACAACGGTGCACGAGCGAATCGATGTGAACCCACAGGTGATGCAGGGCAAGCCTGTCATCCGTGGGACCCGCGTGCCCGTGGAGTTGATCCTCCGCAAGCTCGGGGAAGGGGCGACCGACGCGGACGTCCTCGATGGGTACCCCCAGCTGACAGTCGAGGATATCCGCGCGGCGGTTGCGTACGCTGCTGACGTCGTGGCGCACGAGGACCTGGTCGTCGCGGCGCCATCTGCCGGCGACGACTCCCCCGCGTAGCTCCGACTGTGCGGTTCCCGGCTGATGAGAGCGTTGATATGGCCGTGGTTCGTGCATTGCGCGCGGATGGTCACACGGTGCGTTCCGTGGCGGAGGAGCAATCCGGCATATCCGATGAGCGAGTCGCCGATTGGGCAATTGCCGACGATCTCGTGCTGCTGACTGAGGATCGTGATTTCGGACGTCTGTTCTTCGCGGGTCGCCAGGGGCCGCGAGGCGTCATCTACATGCGATATCCGGCCGGCGCACGGCAAGCGTTCCCGGCGGAGGTTGTCGGCCTGGTGCAGAGCCTCGGAGAGCGTATCCGGGAGAGCTTCGTGGTGGCGCAGCCCGGGCGTACCCGGATCAGTCCCCGAGAGTAGTGAGTCGGGAGGGACACCACTCGGGTGCCCCTCCCCATGGCTACACGGGCTTGGTCTCGGCCTCAAAGCTGCCGGAGAGTTCCTTCTCGTCGTCGGCGTAGTCGATCTCGAAGCACAGGGTGTCGCCCACCGCCGTCACCAGGATCTCGCCCTCGGCGTCGCTGGAGTTGCCGAACAGGGCCTCGCCCTCGTTGCTGGTGACGGCGAAGGTCAGCACCCCGAAGTCGCGGGTGTACTCGATGCGCTCGCCCGCGGCGATCGGCTCGAGGGGCTCCTCGGCGTTGAACACCGTGATGGCCACGGTGACCAGGGTGCCGTCGGGCGGGACCTCGGGGTTGGCGAAGAGGGTCACGGCGTCGGGG
>JBJHDC010000045.1:0-17339 GCA_050486345.1 Dehalococcoidia bacterium
GCCCGTGACGTTGGATCTGGCGCCGCCGGAGAGCGTGCTCTCGCTGGGCGATGAGATTCTGATCGCGGGATTCCCCGGCGACGTGGACACATTCATCACTGTGGTCCCGGGCGAAACCATCCCGCAGGCCACTTCGCTCATCGGAAGCGTCTCTGCACGCCGCGCGCACGATGACCGCGAGGCGGTGACACTGGATACGCTCAACATGTACCAGCACCAGGCCCCCACCACACCGGGCACCAGCGGCTCCGCCATGGCCCACTGTGGTCTGGTGGCAGCGGTAAACAACGCAGGCACAGTGAAGCTCATCGTCTCGCCGATGGGACCCGATGAGTTCGGCATCGATCGCCAGGCTGCAGCCGCCAACAACTTTGCGGTCCACGTTCGCCACATCCACGAGATGCTGGTCCTGTTCGACGCCAACGCATTGCAAGGCTACGAGCTCCCGGTAACCGCCGCGGACGTTCAGCTTCCGGGCATTACCCCGGGCCCCGGGGAACCGCCCGCCGCAACCGGACTCGTGGGTGACTATTTCGGCGGGATCATCGACCCCGATGCGGAGCACGAGTTCTGGTTCACGATCATGCCCTCCGGCGAGATCGAAGGGTTGAGCTCGTGGCCAGCGACCGGTGACTTCTCGCTCTTTGGGCAGGTGACGGAGGAGGGCTACTTCCTCATCCTGGACGACGCCCCGGAGCGCCTCGGTTACCGGCGCGGGTTCTACGAGGGCATCGTGGACGAGCAGGGCTTTGTCTTCGGCTACTACTACGAAGAGGGCGAAGAAGAGTTCGTCTGGGAGTTCGCCGGCCAGCGGATGCCGTAACGCCGCCTGCGCTACGCTCTGTGCTCTCAGCACCGCGCGAAGCGGAGGTAGGGCGGGCGTCGAGCGGAGGTCGGGCGTGACGGGCATCAGCGGCATCGTCCTGCTCGGCGGTGGTTCCCGGCGCATGGGGAGCGATAAGGCGTGGCTCCGGTTCGGTGACACCACCCTGGTGCAGCGCACGGCTACCGTGGTCGCCGAGGTAGCAGACGAGCTGGTGCTGGTGCGTGCGCCCGGCACGCCTCCCGCAGCCGTCGAGTGCGACCGCCCGGTGATCGAGCTCACCGACCCCATCGAAGATGGCGGACCGCTGGTCGGCCTGATCGCTGGCCTCGATGCGGCCCGCTACCCCACCGCGGTCGTCACGAGCGTGGACCAACCATTCCTGCAGGCCCCACTCCTGCGCCTGCTGGCGTCGCAGCTAGAAGCTTTGCAGCCTGCGGGAGTGCGGTGGCTGCTCCCCGTCCTCGATGGACAGGTGCAGCCGCTCTGCTCCGCGTTCACCACCGACAGCAGCGAGACGCTCCGCGCGTACCTCGACGCGGGCGAACGCTCGCTCGTCGCGCTCGAAGGACGCCTACCCACCGCACGCCTCGAGGAGGCGGACTGGCGGACGGTCGACCCCATGGGGCTCTCGTTCATGGACGTCGATACACCCGAGGAGTATGCCGCGGCGCTTGAGCGCCTCGAGGCGCTCGACGAGAAGCCGTAACGCCCGGGCCTCGGACTGTAGCGGCGACCCCGCTACATCGCGCGGTAGGCGGAGCGCATCGTCTCGGTATCAAACTCCTGCGGGGGGTCGCCCACGGCATAGTCGTAGAGCGCGGCCTTGAAGATGCCCTCGAGGGCCGCGACGGTAGCCAGGGCCAGCGACACCAGCAGGACGCCCACCACGATGCCCGCGATCGGCGAGATCGTGAAGATCAGCGCGCCGGGCAGGAAGGCAACCACTGCCGCCACGATGTAGACGATGCCGAAGCCGAACGAAGCGGCGACCTGACGACCCCACGTCTGGCGGAACAGCGATCCGGAACGCTTGATGGCTGCGATGGGGCCGAGGCCCTCGGCGACCAGCACCGGCACCACGAAGAAGGTCACGTAGGCCCACACGCCGCCCACCATGCCGACCGCGAGTTGGCCGATGAAGTTGTCGGTGCGGCTGCGCAGCGCCTGCAGGATCAGGCCAACGGTCGCGGCGATGATTGCCCAGCCAAGGATCGCGGGCAGGTGCGACGTCGCGCGGCGGAAGCCGTACGCGAGATCAGGATCCCCACCCCGCAGGCGCATCATGGCCGCAGCAACCAGAGCCGTGTTGAAGTAGATCGCGACGAAGTAGGTTGCCAGCAGGAGCAGAGCGCCCATGGCCGCATCGGCCACAGTAGCTTCCGACTCACCCTCGCCGCCGAGGGTCTGAACACGATCCAACGTACCGGTCCCAGAAGCGATCCCGGCAAAGACACCGAGCACCAGCAGCAGCGAAATGCCGCTGAAAATCGGATAGAGGATGAGGTCGCGATCCTTCATGAGGACGCGCCAGGACATCTTGATCAGCTCGAAGGTGTGGCCAATGGTTGCAAACATAGGCGGGAGTATAGCAACTGATCTGACTAGCCACTGCCCCTGATCAGACTCGATCACATCGTGCGCGCGTCGGTTCGCTACGATGCGCGCATGGCACTCCCACCCGAGTTTGACCAGCCTGGCTGGCGTGGCTTCGATCGGCTGGACGGCGCGGTCAGTGCCAGTCAATCGGGACTCGCGCGTGTCCTCTGGTTCGTGATCCCGCCGGGATCGATCGCACGCCACCGCCAGTTCCAGGCGCTCCTCGCGTCCCGCTTTCTGAGCGATTTTGCCCTCCAGGCACTCTATTTCGCTGCGCTCATCGCCACCGCGCGCGCGGGCGGGACGCCGTTGCAGGCGGCACTCATCGGGATCTCGTTCCTGATGCCCGGTGTGCTCCTGGGGCTCTTCGGTGGTGCTGTAGCGGACGCCCTCCCGAAACGGGTGGCCCTCGCAGGCGCGTACCTCTGCATGGGGGCGCTCTGCCTGACCATCCCCTTCATCCGTGGCACGGACTTCACTGACCTCTTGCTGGTCCTCTTCGCGGTCCGCGTCCTCCACCAGGTGGCCCAACCGGCCGAGGCGGCGGCCGCCCCCCTCGTTGCGAACCACGAGGAATTGGCCTCTGCAAACTCGTTCCTGTCGCTCGCCTCCTCCACTGGCGAGGTGGCCGGGAAGGCACTGCTCGCACCGCTGATGGTGACGCTCTGGGGAGTCGACCCCGTGGTTGTCATGTCCGGGCTACTCTTCCTGCTCTCCGCGTTCCGAGTGTTCAAGTTCCGCCCCGATCGGCGCGAGCCGGTAGAGGAGCGTGATGGCGTCCGCCCCGCGGTGCACCGCTACGGCCTGGGTGATGCCATCTCCTGGCTGCTCAACGAGCCACGCGCCTTCTGGATGCTCATGCTGGCGGCGATGGCCAGCACGATGAACATCGTGCTCGTGACGCTCGGCCCGGAGTATGTGAGTCGCGTGCTCCACGTGGACCCTGCGAATACGTTCTACGTGTTCGCACCGGCTGCGCTCGGGGTCGCGATCGGGCTCGTAGCAGCGCCGTTGCTGATCCGCATCTTCCGCGAGCGGCTGATCGCCATCCTTGGCTTCGCGCTCGCTTCGACAGGGATCGCATTGCTCGGACAGATCGACCTGGTCACCGACCGGTTCGGGTGGATGCTCCTCTTTGGTGTACCGGGTGTGGGAACGAACGTGGAGATGGCCGGGTCATTGTCGCTGTTCATCGGCCTGGGCATGACGATCGCTGCCGCGGCGACACAGACTTACATCGGCCGCTACGTGCCGACACCGATCCACGGGCGTGTGTTCGCGATCCTCGGCACACTGCGCGATGGGCTGGCGATGCCTCAGTTGCTGGTGCTGGGTGCGGTGGCCGCGGCGATTGGCGTGCAGAACGTACTCACGCTCGCCCCCCTGGTGCTCCTCGGCACAGCATTCGCCCTCGAGCGTTACTCCACGCGCTGGCGCGCACCCGAGGTCAGCGGGCGGTTCATCGAGCCCACCTAGGCGGAGCGGCGGAGACCCCACCAGCCAGGCCTACGGGTAGAGCGGCCCTCGATCGAGGCCAGCAGTCTGGTCGAAACCGAACATCACGTTGAGGTTCTGCATCGCGGAGCCACTCTGGCCCTTCATCAAGTTGTCGATGGAGGACATCACCACCACGCGGCGGTCATCGTGGGCCGTGAAGACTGAGATGTCGACGTAGTTCGACCCCAGCGTCCCTTTCAACGTCGGCGGGCCATCGAGGATGCGCACGAACGGGTGACCGTCGAAGAACTCACGATACCGCTCCAGCAGCGCCTCGCGAGGCACCGGCCGGTTGAGGCGCGCGTGCATCGTGTTGAGGATGCCGCGCGTGGTGCCCAGCAGGTGCGGGATGAAGTTCACGGTGGCGCCGCTCGCCTCGCCCAGCCGTCCGAGCGTCATCTCCGCCTCCACCACGTGCTGGTGGTTGAGCACCCGGTACGGCACCACGTTGTCGTTCAGATGCGACAGGTGCTGCAGCGGTGCGGGCTTTTTGCCGGCGCCGGAGGAGCCCGTGAGGCCATCCACGATCACATCCCCGTCGTCGACGAGCCCATCGTGGTAGAGCGGTGCCAGCCCCACGATGATCCCGATCGCGAAGCAGCCGGGGTTGCCAACCACCGGCGCGCCCGCGATCTCTGCCGCGTTGAGTTCCGTTACACCGTAGGCGTTCTGCCCCAGTAGTTCGGCGGCCTGGTGCGTGCCATCGGCAATCGAGGGATGCCGCTCCGCGTAGCGCGCGTAGTCATCCATGCTGGTGAACCGGAAGTCGCCGGAGTAGTCGATGAATCGCACACCGCGGCCGGCCAGGTCCTGCGCATACGCCTGCGAGACACGATCCGGCGTCGCGAAGATCACCACATCGGCGTCCTCACCCACGGAAACGCCATCGGGTGCCTGCACGACCAGCTCGCAGCGGCTGGCGAGGTGCGGGTAGATCTCATCGATGCGCTTCCCCGCATCGTCACGCGCCACCAGGGCGGCGACCTCGAAGTTCGGGTGGCCCAGCAGCAGCTCGAGGATGCCGAGACCGCCGTAGCCGGTTGCGCCGATGAGCTGTGCTCGCACGGGGGAAGCCATGGGTACTCCTGTCACGCCGGCCCCGTCGGGTCGGCCCCGTGAGTCGGGTGGAGGGACAGGATATGTCGACCCAGCGCGACGCGACACCGGTGCTCGTGGCGACATCGGCATCCCCCACGCTACCGTTCCAGTCATGGCGAACGCGGCGAACCTACCGGCCCCCGGCGACTGGCGAGACTACCTCCCGCTCAGCGATGAGGAGCTGCTGGCGCAGTGCGAGATGGATCGCTTCCGCGCCTCAGGCCCGGGCGGGCAGAAGCGCAACAAGACCGAGTCCGCCGTCCGCCTCCGTCACCGCCCCACCGGCCTGCAGGGCGAGGCCGTCGAGGAACGCTCCCAGCATCTCAACCGCGCCCGTGCCCTCCGCCGACTCCGTCTCGCCATCGCACTGTCACTCCGTGCGCCAGTAGCACTCGGGGGATACGCGCCGTCAGGCGCGCTGGCGGAGGCGATCCGCCGCTCCGGCCGTATCGAGATGGGGCGCCGCGACGCGCGCTACCTGGAGGTGGTCGCGCGGCTCTTCGATGTCTTCGAGGCGACCGGCTGGCACGTCGCCGAGGCGACCGAGCCGCTGGGCGTCACGACCTCGCAGATCATGCGCTTCCTGCAGGGCAACGACGTCATCTTCCGTGCCGCAAACGAACGGCGGCGCGCATTTGAGCTGCCCCCGCTGCGGGCATCGAAGTAGCAGCAGCCTAATTGCGGATCGTCGCGGTCAGGCCGTGATCCTCCAGCCGCTGGCGGTAGAGCTCGGCGCGCTCCAGCGGGCAGGAAATCACGTCCGCCTGGCCGTGATGGTGCGCCGCCAGCATCACCTCGACAGCGCGCTCCAGTTCCAGCTCCGGCACGGAAACCAACAGCGAATGCACCACGTGGTCCATCGCATTCACATCGTCGTTGTGCAGCACCACGGTGTGCGGGGGCATGATCTCGCCGAGCGAGCGAAGGCGCGGCGCCTCCGCGGGCGCGGCGGGTTCGCTGGTGGCACGTGACACGCCAACAGGGACATCGGCGGTGAGCAGCTCGCGATCACGGGGCAATGAGCTCAATGGTGGGAAAGTACGTGTGATAGCGGCTTGCATCCCGGGTGAGGAGTTGGAACCCGGCGATAGCGGCGTGCGCACCGATGTAGAAATCCGGGAGAGGGGATTGGCGCGCACCGCCACGTCCTCGATAGGCGACGAACGCCTTTCCGGCCAGGAAGGCCGCCTCGTACGGAAGGTCCTCCCGACGATACAACTCGGCAGGAAGAGCATCCTCCACTGCTTCGATGGTCTCCAAGCCAACCGAGACCTCCGCGTAGATCAGCGCATTGATTGCAAGAATGGACTCGTCCATCAGTCGCTCGATCGCCTCAGCGGACCAGATGCCCCACTCAGGATCATCGGTGATGACATCCAGGATGACATTGCTGTCGACGAGGACGGTCACGGCTCGCCCCGCGTGAGCGCCATGATCTCGTCCGTGCTCATCGTGACATGCGTCCGGTTCCGGCGCAGCCGCTGCAACGCGATCTCACCGCGGGATGACCGCTTGCTCGCTGCCGCCTTCACGATGCGTACGCCGTCATCCTCGACGATGAACTCGACCTCTGTGTGCGGCAGGAGGCCAGCCTGCTCACGAATCTCCTGCGGGATCGTGACCTGCCCCTTCGATGTGATGCGCATGCCGATTCTTACCTCCAAGAGTAAGAATCGCACGCTGAGTCTCGGCATCGCAACCGATCCGCTATCCACCCTCCTCCGCGGCTGCAGCGGCTCGCTCGCGGCGGATGACAAGCCACGTCGTGATCAGCGTGCGTCCGCCCACGTACAGCACGATGAGTCCGAAGATGCGGCTGAGGGTGGAACCGTCCAGGTGCCCGGCCACGTATGCGCCGCCGAACGCCAGCAGGATCGCCGGCGGCGTCACCCACTTCGCGATATCGAAGTCCACGAAGCCGCGGCGCGCGTTGGTGATGGTGGCGGAGATGCCGGTGGGGATGATGACCACCAGCGAGACGCCCTGCGCCACGTGCTGATCCTCACCGAGAATGAGCACCATGGCCGGCACGAAGAGCGTCCCGCCCCCAATGCCAAGCAGACCGCCGGCGATGCCGCCGACGACGCCGATGAGCAGCGCGATGATGATGTCCATTGCGTGCCGCCTACCCGAACACGATCAGGCGGACGCCAACGATCAGGAGGAAGATTGAGAAGATGATCCGCAGCGGCCGATCCGGGATCGCATGCATGACGCGGGTCCCGATCTGCACCCCCACCACCGCGCCCACGGTGATCGCCGCGGCCAGTCCCCAGTCCACTTCGCCACGTGAGAGGTACTGCGAGACGGCCGCGAGGGCGGCGAAGATGACGATGATGAGCGACGTGGCATGCGCGCGCCTCTGAGGCATGTTCAGCAGGCCCGTGAGCAACGGCACCATGACGGTCCCGCCACCAATGCCCGTCAGCCCCGAGGCGAACCCGCCCACACCACCCGTGAATAGGTCTCGTATTCGCGACACGCGGAACCCTTCCCACCCCGCCGGGGGTCACTGCGGTTCACCGGAACCGGATCACCGGAGCAGGAAGCATGGCGCGTCTGGTCCGACGCTGCAACGGGCATGGATCTCGCTCGCGTGTCAGGTACTCAGGCGAGCAGGCTGTACACCAACCCGGCCAGCGCGAGACCGGCGATCGCGTACGCAGTGTTGATCGCGTACAGGGGCCACACGTGCGCTCGTTCATCCACGTTGTAGACGACGTTCTTGAGCCCCTCCATCGCCACGACACCGATGCCCACCACCAGGCCCGCGATGAGGCCGTCGACAATCCCATTGCCCCCACCCCACTCGTAGAGCGCGGCCACCACGGCGGTGGTGACGATAGCGCCCACAAGCGTCAGCACCATCAGGGCTGGTGAACTGGACGGGAATTCCTCGCGTGTGCGCCCGGTCGCCGCGATCCAGCGTTCGCCGAAGAGGACGGTGTACCAGAGCGCACCGAGCGCGAAATAGACGATGCCACCCAGCGCGATACCTGCGTACTGCGAACCGCCCCAACCCAACGTGTCGAAGTCCATCGGACGCCCTCCAGATCAACCAACCATCGAACATGATTGTAATCAGCGGATGGGCATGCGATGAATAGCGTTACCCCCAGACCTCACGCGCCGTGTTCACCACCAACTGCAGCTTGCTGCGCTGGTCATCCCACGTCACGGGGTTCCCCTGCAGCGTGGAGGCGAAGCCACATTGCGGGCTCAGCGCCAGGTCCTCCAACGACGCGAACGTCGAGGCCTCCTCGATACGTTGTCGCAGGAGATCGGGCGTCTCCAGCTCGGCGCTCTTGGTCGTCACGAGGCCGAGCACCGCCAATTTGCCGGCCGGCAGGTGACGCAGCGGCTCGAAACCACCGGCACGTTCGCTGTCGTACTCCAGCAGCCAGACGTCCACATCGATGCCGTTGAAGAGCGGCTCCGCGATGCGGTCGTAGCCACCCGAGGTATGCCACGCGCCACCGGCGCCATTGCCGCGGCAGAGATGCATGGCGATGGTCACGTTGGAGCGGTCCAGCCCCTCCAGGCAGGCCTGATCGGCTGCGATGTCATCCCTCAGCGCCTGCTCCGGATCCACGCCCACCTCTCGCCACTCGGCCTGGCGCTCATCGGAGACGTAGTCGGGGTAGTGCGGGTTGTCGAGTTGGATGTAAGGGATGCCCTCGTCGATGAGCGCCTGGATCTCCGCACGGATAATCGCGGCGGAGTCCGCGAGCACCTCGGCGCGGCTCCCGTAGACCTGGTCAGTCACGCCGGGCTTGAAGCCGCGCGCGACCACGTAGGAGGCGGCGGGCATCGTCACCTTCACCGGTCCAGGCGCGTGGTCACGCAGGAAGACTGACTCGTGGTCCGTGAGGCGCTTCCGCGCGCTCAGGCGCTCGCCGATGATGCGTCCGGACGTTGGCCCCGTGGAGGTTCTCGGCGCGGCAGCCTCACCGGCGCCCCCCTGGAAGCGCGGCACCACCGCCGGTGCGCCGGGCACGTAGCCATCCACCGACTCCACGAAGTTACCGGACCAGCCACCGCGCCGGTACTCACCGTCGCTGAAGATCCCGATCCCGGACTCCTGTTGCAGTGCGAGCACATCGAGGATGGCGGCATCCTCGATGGCGCGAAGCTCATCGAGCGAGATCGCACCCTCAGTGAAGCGCTGGCGAGCCTCCACCAGTGCTGGCGGGCGCAGAAAGCTGCCGATCTGGTCGGCGCGGAATCGGTGCGGCATTGAAGGGTCCCCGTTCATCGCGATACGTCGTGCGCGTACTCTCGACATCGGACGCCCGGATGTCAACGCGGAACGGGCAGAGGGTGGGGTCAGCCCTGCATCTGACCCTGGAGCTGTACCACCAGCGCGCGACGCTGCACCTTGCCATTACGGGTGCGCGGCAGCGCCTCCACCAGCACGTACTGGTGCGGCCGCTTGTACTCCGCGAGCCGGCCCGCGACATGCCCGGCGAGCGCCGATTCATCGACCATCACGCCCGGCTGGGTCACCACACATGCGGTAACGAGCGTCTTCGAGTCATCGATGGGGAGGCCGACGACGGCGGCCTCGAGAACGTCCGGATGTGACTCCACTGCGCTTTCGATTTCAACGGGCGAGAGCCGGTAACCGAACGACTTGATGACGTCGTCGTTGCGTCCGTGGAACCAGACGTAGCCGTCCTCATCGATGGAGGCGAGGTCACCGCCCGTGAACCACTCGCCGCGGAACACGGCAGCCTCCTCCTCCGGCCGTCGCCAGTACCCGAGCATCAACCCCGGGTCGCTGCGATGCACCGCCAGTAACCCCACGGTGTTCGCGGGTAACGGCTCCTCTGAGTCGCTGTCAGGATCGAGGATCGCCACGCGCCGTCCCGGCTGCGGGCGCCCCGGCGAACCGATACGCACCGACGTGACCGGGCCGGCGGAGATGTACGTGCTCACCTCGGTCATGCCGAGGCATTCGTACATCTCGATGCCCATGCGCGCCTCCCACTCCTCGCGCAGGGAGAGCGGCAACGCCTCGCCCGCACAGAGCACGTGGCGGAGACGCAGGTCGTGGTCCTCGGGGCGCGAGTACTTGAGCATCTGGCGGTACACGGTGGGGACAGCGACGAAGATGGTGACGCCGTGCTGCTCCATGAGAGCCGGCCACCGCCCCGGCTCCGTCACACCGTCCGCGAGGACCGCGTGCACACCGGCTGCCCACGGATCCATCAGTCCCACGCCCAGCGTGTATGACCAGTTCAGGGTGCCCGCGTGTAGCGTGACATCGCCCGGCGCGAACCCCTCCCAACCCTCGCGCATCATCGCGCGGCCGTGCACCGTGCGCTGCGCGTGTAGCACGCCCTTTGGCTTGCTGGTCGTGCCGGAGGTATAGATGAGGAAGGCCGGGTCCTCGGCGCGTGTCTCAGGAAGCGGTCCGGGGCCATCGATGCTCGCCAGTTGTGTCGGGACCAACACTTCGATGCCCGCGAACTGATCCAACCGCAGTTCATCGAGAGTGACCATCGCCGCCGCGTCCGCATCCGAGAGCAAGAACGCGGCCTCCTCCTGCGTGAGCTGCGGCGAGGCGGGGATGGGTACCAAGCCTGCGACGTTCGCACCGAAGAACGCGAAGGCATACTCCGGCGAGTGCGGCAACCGGATCAGCACCCGGTCGCCCGGCTCCAGCCCGAGTGCAAGCAGGCCTCGACCGATGCGCTGGACCTCTTGCCACACCTCGGCCGCGCTCCAGGTGGACGAGGTTGCTGCATCAGCTTGCACGAACGTGAACGCCGGCTCATCCCGCGTGGCGGGATCCTCGGCGCGTGCCTGCAAGCACCAGCGTGTGAGGTTGAGCAGCGGGTTCGAGGCATCAACTGTGGTCATAGCGCTGCTAGCGTGCGCCAGCGCCGCGCGGCGGGCAAGCGGATCTCAACAGTTAACCGGTTGCTTCGTCGAGCGGCTCCACGATCGCAGTCATCGAGCCCTTTGAGCGCGGGATGCGGGGGTCGGCGCCGTACGCGTGCACCTGCTGCTGCTTGAGCTCGCACACCTCGCGCTCCGCAGTCATCAGCGTGACACGTCCATCCGTGTCCACGATGCGCGCGAGCGCAAACGACTTCTCCACGCCGTACCCGAACAGGCGACCAAGCATCTCGATCACGTACTCGTAGGAGTGGTCGTCGTCATCGAGGAGGACGAGACGCCAGAGCGTTGCCGGCTGCTCATCAACCTCGCGGTCGATCGTGGGGCGAACGGCTGGGGTTCTTCCGGGATGCTGAACCATCGCCTGTATTCTAGCCGTGCGTGCCGCGGGGAAGCGAACCGAGGTGACCTTGAGGGTGCATCCGCTATCGGCTATCACTGAACCACACCCGACTGCGAGGAGACCACCTGTTGTCATCCCCTGAACCTCCGGACAGTGACCTCCTGGGCGCCATCCTCACGGGTGGCCGTGCTACCCGGCTGCGACCGTTGTCCTCTTTCATGCCGAAGTCACTAATCCCCCTGCTGAACCGACCGCTCATCGCGTATTCCCTGGAGATGCTGGCGTCAGCCGGCATCCACGAGATCGTGGTGGTAGTGGGGCCCGATGACACCACCACCGGCCCTGCTGCCATGGAGGCGGCGCCGGCTGGCGTACGCGTCTCCGTGGCTGTGCAGGCGGAACCTCGAGGGTCCGGCGACGCGCTCACCAGCGCCGGGACTGCGCTCGACGGGCGCCGCGTGGTAGTGGCCGCGGTGGATACCGTGCTCGACGGCGACCTGCGCCCGCACGTGGAGGCCTTCGCCCAGTCCGATGTCAGCGCGTGGCTGGTACTGAAAGAGACCGACCGGCCACGCGAGATGGGCATCGTGGTGCTCGATGGCGACCGCGCGACGTATTACGAGGAGAAGCCAGATGACCCGCCTTCCAACCTCGCGTCGGTGGGCATCTGGATGGTTGCCCCGGCCGTCGTTGAACGGCTGCGAACCCAGCCAACCCTGAGCGTTCGCGGAGAGGTGGAGCTGGCCGGGAGCATCGCAGATATGCGCCGGGAAGGTCACGCGGTCGGGGGCAGTGTCTTCGAGGGTGACTGGCTCGACACCGGAACCCTGCGCAGCCTCCTCGACACGCAGGCCGCGCTCCTCGAAAAACCCGCACTCGTCGCCCCCGATGCTGTCATCGAGGATTGCCAGCTCGGCCCGAACGTCGTGGTGGGAGCGGGTGCCGTGCTGCGACGCGTCACCCTGTCGGACGCCCTTGTCGCGCCCGGCGCACACGTCGAAGACCTGGAAGCCTCCGGCGTCGTCATCACCCCAGATGGGATCGTGACCGAGGTCGCCTCCGCATGACCTCCAGCGCGGCGCACGACGCGGATGTCGTGGTGGTTGGAGCAGGGATCGTGGGGCTCGCGGTCGCGCAGGAGCTGGCACGTGACCACTCGGTTCTGGTCATCGAGCGTCATGGTGGCATGGCGCGGGAGACCTCGTCGCACAACAGTGGGGTGGTGCACGCGAGTATCTACTACCCCACCGGATCCCTGAAGCACCGCCTCTGCTGGGAGGGCAACGCCGCGATCTACGAGTGGTGCGACCGCTACGGAGTCCCCGTACTGCGCTCCGGCAAGCTGATCGTCGCGCTGGCCGAGGAGGAACGCGAGGGCCTCGACGCGGTGTTCCAGCAGGCCAGCGCGAACGAGGTGCGCGGGGTCGAGCGATGGACGGGTGCGCAGGCGCGCGAGCTGGAGCCGCACGTGCCCATCGTGGAAGCAATCTGGTCACCCAGCACCGGCGTCGTCGATACGTACGCCCTCGCGCGCTCCTACGAGGCCGTGGCGCTCGAGCGTGGCGCGCTCGTCGCCTACCAGCACGAGGTCACGGCAATGGAACGCACGGGCGACGGGTTCCGCCTCGAGCTGCGCGATGCGGACGGCGCGACATCCGAGATCAGCTGTGGCGCGGTCGTGAACAGCGCCGGCCTGCGCGCGCCCGAGATCGCCGCGCACCTCGGCTACCCGCTGGATGGCGGCTCGATCGAGGGCATTGACATGCCCGTGCTCCGTCAGCGCGTCAACCGCGGCCGCTACTTCGATATCGTCGACCCCGCGATGGCGCGGCTGGTCTCGCGGCCCATCTATCCGCTCCCGGAGCACGGCGCGGGTGGCCTGGGCGTGCACATCACCATCGACACGGACGGAGGCGTCCACCTGGGCCCCGCCGCCGAGTGGATGGAGGACGACGAGCCGCTCGACTACCGCAACCCCGAAAACCCCGACTGGCACGACCGCTTCTGGCACGCCGCGCAGCGCTACCTGCCGGAGATCCGCCGCGACCAGATCGCGCCGGGGCAGGTCGGCTACCGCCCGAAGCTACAGCTCCCCGGTGGTGAACAGGCCGATTTCCTCGTCTGGCACGATCGAGGCTACGTCCACCTCGGCGGGATCGAATCGCCGGGCGTGACCTCCAGCCTGCCGCTCGCCGGGCTGGTGGCAGCTCACGTTCGCGGCGACGCACCGGCTGCGTAGGGTACGATCCAGAGCGCGCATCGAAAGGCGGCGCCATGAACTTGCTCGAAGACCCCGGCAAGTACTACTGGAAGTGGATCGCGCTGGGCGTGGTGCTCCTCGTGGTCTACGGCATCGAACGCACGATCCGCACGGGTGGGCTGTTCTAGCGCTGACAGCGCTGCGGTGATCCAGCACCGCCCACGGACCGACGCCCTTCCCAGTCACATGTCCCAGTCATTCACAGGTGCGCTCATGCACCTGCCAGAATGTTGTGCAAGCACCCCTTGACTATTAGGTCATACTAATCCAATATCACCGCTAGGCCTCATTCACTCGTGCTGTGCACACGCGGATGAGGTCAGGACGGCTCACCCCTCGAGGCGTCCGAACCGTTCCATCCGATGCGGGGCGTACTCGCACCGGTTCCCTTCACTCGGAAGGGCGGGAGAAACCGCAGCCTCCCGCCCTTTCGTACATCTGCCTCGCTCTCGGCTACTGGCGGGGCGGAAGCACCCATTCGCCATCGTCCAGCCGAATATTCGGCACACGGCGCGTCGTGCCGTCCCAGTCAATCGCATCGATCGTGCCATCTCCGTGCAGTAGCCACGCACCCTCGCCATCCGGGCGCGGTTGGAATGTTGCGTACCCGCGCGGATCAATCTCGAAGAAGTGCTCGAGGGCGAGCGTGTCCGGATTGAACACAATGAAGGCCCCGGGGATGCTGTCACCCTCCCGGGGATTGGCGAGCATTACGAGACGACCGTCTCGGAGTGTCGCGTGATTGATTTCGTACACCCAGCCCTGATCCCAAAGATCATCCATCGCCAGAACCAGGTCAGGTCCCTGCGATAGATCCAACTCCCCATCCCGGCCGAGCCTACCCACGCTGCCATCGCTCGAAGCGAAGGCGATGCCGAGGTTCGCGTCTTGCGCACGATGGCCCGCGATCATCCACTCCGCCACCCGCTCCCCGCGTTCATTGAGCATGAAGGCCTTCGTAGCGCAGGTGCCACCCCCACGCGTCAGCATCGTGCCATCCGGTAGCGGCGTCATGCGGCCATATCGGCACCCATCCTCGAGCGTCACCTCGATGGTCTCCCCCGTCGCGACATCGATGACATCGAGGTAGCCCGGCTGCCCTCCCTGGGCCGCGCCCAACGAAGTTGGGTTGTACAGGAGTTGCTCGTCCGTGGATAGATTCATGGATGTCCAGAAGTACGCTTCTGTGCTCCGCCTCTCGATGTTGAACTCGCGCAAGAGCCGCAGATCATCCCGGAGATCAAAGATGCGGAGTCGATGTTGGTGCTGCTGGGTCACGTCGGGACGAAGGAGGATCTCGCTGACAATGAGCTCTCGTGCCTCACGGCGGACGAACACATCGGAGGAACTCGTGCCCTCAATGCGTGCCACAATCGTGCCGCTCGCCGGATCGATCAGCAGCACCTCGGACGGGGAGCTGTACCATTCCACGGCGATGATGAAGTCGCCATCGCGGTAGCCCTCGACGAGCATGACGTCATCGCTTACTTGTCGCAGCTCGCCCCATTCTGCCGGCTTATCTCCCTCCGTCGACGAAGTGCCAGCGAGCCCCGGGACGACCACGATGAGGGCGACCCCCACGAGGACCAGCGCGGCGACACCGCCCGCGCCCCACGCCAGCGGCGCACCAAACGCCGCGCCCAGCTTGCGGCGCCACTCAATGCGGCGCTCGTGCCGGTACCACTCGGCGATCTCCTCGCGACGCGCGAGGCCGAGCCGCCCGAGCAGCTCCGAGACGTGGTATTTCGCACCCGCGAGCGAGATCCCGAGATCATCCGCGATCTGCTCGTTCGTGCGACCAGCGGCAACCAACCGCGCTACTTCGCGCTGGCGATCGGTGATCTCTGGCAACCGTGTCGGGAGTCGCTCGCTCATGGCGCACATTCTCGGCCGAGTCCGCAACGAGGACACTAGCCGCTCATTCGTTCGACAAGAGTAGCGCTCCCCCTACTCCGCCTCGTTCCGTACCATGCGAGGACACCGTCCGGGTGAGGACCCGCGCGTCACGGGGAGAGGGTTGGCATGGCTGGACCGTTCGAGGGGATTCGCGTCATTGACCTGACGAACGGGCCGGTTGGCGGACTGGCCACGATGGTCCTCGCGGATTTCGGCGCGGAGGTCGTGAAGGTCGAGCGCCCCGGCGGCGATCCCTTCCGCACCCACCGCGGCTCGCCCATGTGGCTCCGCGGCAAGCAAAGTGTGACGCTGGACCTCGAACGCAACGAGGAGCGCGAGCGGCTGCACTCGCTGGTGCGCAGCGCGGACGCGGTGGTGACGGCGTTCCGTCCGGCAACAGCCGCGCGCCTCGGGTGTGACTACGCGACGCTCTCGAAGGACCACCCGGGCCTCGTGCACTGCTCGATCACCGGCTTCGGACCAGCAGGGCCGTACGCCAACTACCCCGGGTACGAGGGCGTCGTAGCGGCGAAGGCCGGGCGCATGATGCACTTCGAGGGCACTGCGCCGCGCCCTGGGCCGCAATTTGCTGCCGTGCAGGTGGGCTCGCACCAGGCCACGCAGGCAACCGTCGTTGCCGTCCTCGCCGGCCTGTTGCGGCGAGCGCGCACGGGACGAGGCGGCGCGCTGGAGACCAGCATGCTCCAGGGTATGACCGCCTACGACATGTCCGGACTCATGCGCGCGTCGCTCATCGAGTTCACCGGCGAATCGTGGGATGAGTCGACGCTGCTTGCGGCGCCGATACCGTCCATCAACTACCAGCCGGTCATGGCCGGCGACGGGCAGTGGATCCAGCTCGGCAACCTGCTCCAGCACCTCTTCGACAACTTCCTCGCCTGCACAGACCTGCTCGAGATCTACGCGGAGGACCGCTACCAGGGCAGCCCGGCCGAGTGGGCCGAGGAAGACCGCGAGGAGTTCCGCGATCGGATGCTACTGAAGATGCAGGAGAAGACGGCGGACGAGTGGATGCGCATCTTCGTGGAGCAGGGCGGCGTCGCCTCCACGATCTTCCGCCGTACACCTGACGCGCTCGATGATCCCGACCTCACGCTCAATGGCCACGTCGTGGAGGTGGACGATCCGACTGGCGCCCAGGTGCGTGCGGCCTTCGGTCGTGACCGCGTGTCTGGGAACGCGCACGAGCCGATGAAGCAACCCATGAAGCAGCTCGGCATGCTCGCCCGTCTTACCGCCACACCCGGCTCGATCAACCCATCGGTCCCCACACCCGGCGAGCACACCGACGCAGTGCTCAACAGCCTCGAGGACCGCGCGACGCAGTGGGACGCAGCCCCATCAAGCACGCCGGAGGAGCTCCCGCTGGCGGGCACCGTGGTGTTGGATTTCGCGACGATCATCGCTACACCGCTGGGTGCCGCCAACCTCGCGGACCTGGGAGCAAGGGTGATCAAGGTGGAACAGGTAGGGGGCGATCCCTGGCGGTGGATGGGGAACGGCTCGCTGGGGGCGCTCAAGACCAACGCCGGCAAGGAGTCGATCTCCCTCGATCTCAAGTCGCCCGAGGGCCAGGAGATCATCGGCCGCCTCATCCAGCGGGCCGACGTGATCACGCACAATTTCCGGCCGGGCGTGCCGGAGCGTCTCGGCATTGGTTACGAGCGCGCAAGGGAGCTACGGCCGGATCTCATCTACCTGAGCATGAACGGCTACGGGCCGGACGGTCCCGGCGCGCATCGACCGGCCACACACCCCATCCCCGGAGCGGGCATGGGAGGCGCGCTCTTCCAGGCCGGCGACGGTATGCCGCCCCGTGCCACCACCATCCCCGAACTGCGCGAGGGCGCGCGCCGCCTCTTCCGCGCCAACGAGGTGAACCCGGACCCGAACGTCTC
>JBJHDC010000046.1:0-16884 GCA_050486345.1 Dehalococcoidia bacterium
CTCTTGATGCGAAGCGCCCGGGGCCGGGACCCGCCCTGCGCGGCTTATCGTATAGCATCCATATCGTGCATCACGCTGGGATTCATGAGTAGAATCTCCGCTATGGGACGATTTCCTGCCTTCGATCTGTACGAGGAATTGGAGGTATCACCGCGTGCTTCGCAAGCGGTGATTGATGCTGCATACCGGCGCTTAGCTCGCGAGCACCACCCTGACCAGAGATCTGGTTCTGTCGAGCGCATGGTCCGTATCAATCAATCCCATCAAGTACTATCCGATCCTCTAGCAAGACGGGAATACGACCGATCCCGTGCGGCAGACAAGCGCCGTTACCGACCTCAGCAGAAAGGTAATGTCCCTCCGGCCGACGCGAGAACGAACAGGCGACCGCGTACTTCCTCTTCGGATACATCGACACGGACCCGCCACAATCCGGAGCCGAGTGGTACCCCGAGTGCTGAGTTCTCACCTCCGGGTAGAAGTCCCGTGACAGTCCTCGTGGGTGGGGTTCTGCTGCTTGCAGTAGTGCTTGCCGGTGTGATCGCTACTGGGCAGATGGATCGCTTCTTTGCTGAGGAATTCAAGGGCACTGGATCTAGCTCATGTTCACCAACGATCGGTACCACCGATGTGGCTCCGAGTTCTAGTCGCTTAACTCAAACTCAGGTAGTCGAGTTCTGTCCCGACTCGTACGACGTTGCCCGTCAGAAGGCGGGCCATTGTTGGACAAGATCCGTCTCCCTATCGAATCGGACCGACACATGGCGGTGTACGGTTAACTCATCAATCTACGACCCGTGTTTCAATGTCGATGGGACTGTGATTTGTGGGGCTCATCCGCTCTCTGACGAGCCTGGATTCCCCATACAGCTTAGTGAACCACTACCGGAGGCTCTGATTCCGCGCCCGCAGAACACGAAGCCTAATCGCTACCTAGCATTGCTGCTAGAAGATGGTACAACCTGCTCGTGGATGGGTGGAGCGACAAAGTCTGTCGAGAGCGAGCGACTAAACTACTCGTGCGCGGACGGGACTCTTCTCGTTGGCGACGCACTGGAGGGGCAGCCCCGGAGGATCCGTCGATACCACGAGATCACGGAGAGTACCCGACTCGCAGACGCAGAACTCGCTGGCATTCGCCGCGGATGGCGCTAGCGCTGCCCGCGCGAATCTCGTCACACGGCTTGACCTCGTAATCCACAAGTACGGGGTGGGGGAATCCCCAGCACTACCCGCCCGCGGGCGCCATCTCCCGCCCCCGCATGAGCGTGAGCGGGTTCTCCGGAAGCCCGTCGATGAAGGTGACGGTGCGGCCGCGCTGGGCGGGGATGCGGTCGCCGGGGAGGAGGATGCCGGTGAGGTTCACCGGGTCCACCGCGCTCACGGTGATGCGCTCTCCCGTGTGCGGCTCGCGGCGCACGTCGCGCAGCTGCTGGACTGCCTCAGGCAGCGCGTACTGCTCGCCGACCACGCCTTGCACGAAGCGACCGCCCCGCACGAGCCCGCGGTCTTCCAGCCGGCGCAGGGCGCGCAGCACGTTCCGCCACGGCATCGCCACGCTTTCGCGCTGGAGCAGGTCGCGGAAGACGACACCGTAGCGATCGAGGAGCACGCGTGCGACGGACTCCGCGAGCTCATCCTCCACGGCCGGGTCGCGCGGCGCGACATCGAGGGGTGACCAGCGGCCGGGCGGCCCGCCACCGGCGAAGAGTCCGCCGCGCAGGTAGTTGCCACCACTGCGTCGAGGGCGCTCGCGGCGGCCGTTCTTGCGGCGACCACCCGCGATCTCACGCAGGCCCTGGAAGCCGTCCGAGGTGACGTGGCCGGAAGCGATCAGCTCGCGCAGCCCCTGCTCTACGTCCGTGACCAGGCGGTGGGTGTGCGTCACGATCTCGTCGAAGAAGAGCGCGCCTCGCTGGCGGAGCAGCTCGAGGATCTCGCCGGCTGCGCCGCCGCCCGGCTCCAGCGGCGCACCACTCGCGTACCAGCGCGTGGCCGCGAGCAGCGCCGGCAAATCGCTACGTGGCGACAGCGTCACCGGCGTCGCGCGCGTCGCCGCCGATGTGGCGCCGAGGCGCGGTTGCCGCGTGTCCGTCCTGCCGTTGGTACTCCCATTCGCGCCTCGACGCGGGGTAAGCCGCGCCCAGGATGCCTCGCCCGCAAGGCACAGCTCGTCCAACCACGAAGCGTGGTACTCGTGCATGCGTGAGCGCAGCAGCTCCGACTCCCACGCGCTGGCCGGGGCTTCGAAGCCACGCAGGCGCTCGATGATCTGGCGCAGCCCGCCGCGCCCCTCGGCGCGGAAGCGTGGCTCCAGGTGCTGCCAGCGCAGGAGGAAGCGCATGTAGTCCTGCTTCGCCACCGGGTCGATCTCACGGCGCAACTGGTCGAGCGTGTAGCGGTGGATACGCGCGAGTAGGCGGCGGTCACAGAACTCGTCAACCTCCGCGTCAGGCGTGAAGCGCCCGCGCAGCACGTAGCCACCCGCCTCCAGCATCGTGAGCCCGCGCTCCACGTCCACCGCTTCCAGACCGCAGCGCTCCGCGAGCGTCTCCGGTGTGATGACGCCCGAGGATTCCGCGTGGCCGCGCAACAGCAGCGTGCGGGCCGCCTCGCGGTGTTGGACCTTGGTCGCCACGCCCGGGGGTAGTGCGAGTGCAGGCAGCGTCGCGTCCGGCAGCAGCAGGCGCACGACCTCGATGTGTTCGGCGGGGAACCAGAAGCGCCGGTCGCCATGCTCTGCTACCGCGGTACGTCCACCGGCAGCGAGCTCCACGAGGGAATCCGACCAGTCCCCCACCACCCGCTCGTCCACCATCACGAGGCCCAGCAGCGCGTCGTGCACCTCCTCGGCGTCGCGCGGCTCCGGCCACGCCTCTTCCGCCACGCGGTCGATGGCGTCCGGGTCCAGCGCCGCGAGGTCGCGCGCGTGCTCGGGCAGCGTGCGCCGCAACTGCACAGCACGCGTGCGACGCTCTTCCAGCGGCGCGTCATCCAGGTAGGTGTAGGGCTTTCCGCTGATGATCTCGTGCGCCATCGGCGAGGGTTCCACGGTGTCGCGGGCGTGGTAGCGGATCTCGCCACGATCCACGCGCTCCAGCACCTCGCGCAGGTGGTCCACATCCATCGCCTCGCGCAGGCAGTCGCGCATCGTCTGGTGCATCAGCGGGTGATCGGGCAACGACAACGGCGCATCCAGGTGCTCCTGGCAACCCACCTGCTCCGGGAAGACCGCAGCCATCAGGTCATCGGCGCGCATGCGCTGGAGGAAGGGCGGCACGCGCCGCCCACCCCGCTGACGCAGCACCGCGAGGGCGCGCGTCACGTTCCAGCGCCAGCGCGTCGGAAAGAGCGGGATGTAGAAGACGGACTTGTGGACGGACTCCTCGACGTTCGCGGGCGTCACCCACTGGAACACCTCTTCGAGGGGCCACGAGTGCTGCGGACCGGCGGAGAGCAGGATCGCATCGTCATTGGCGGCCGCCTGCAACTCGAAGTCGAACGTGGTGCAAAAGCGCTTACGCAGAGCCAGCCCCCACGCGCGGTTGATGCGCTGGCCGAACGGCGCGTGCACCACCAGCTGCATCCCGCCGGAATCATCAAAGAAGCGCTCGAAGACCACGTCCGTGTCCGAAGGCACCAGGCCGAGTCCGTCCCGCGTGGCGCGGATGTAGTCGATCATCTGCTGCGCGCCGATCTCCGGCAGCGCGCACTCCTCCTGCAACCGAGCACGGAGAGCATGTGGATCGCCGAGGCCGTCCGCAATGTCGCGGCGGAGGCGGCCGACCTCCTCGGAGAGTTCGAGCGTGCGGCCGGGTGCCTCTCCCAGCCAGAACGGGATCGTGGGCGCCGCGCCCTGCGCGTCCACCACCCGCACCGTGGACTGCTCCACCCGGGTGATGCGCCACGAGGTGGAGCCGAGCAGGAAGACATCGCCCGCCATCGACTCGATCGCGAAATCCTCGTTCACCGTGCCGACGTTTGTCCCCTCCGGCTCTGAGATCACCGCGTAGTCACCGAGCTCGGGGATCGTGCCGCCGTTCGTGATCGCCAGCAGCCGCGCGGCCCGTCGAGGCCGCAGCATGCCGTGGATGCGGTCGCGGTGGATGAGCGCGGGGGCGCGGCCCGCACCATCTCCGATGCCCTCTGAGAGCATCTCCACGATTTCGTCGTACTCCTCGCGCGGCAGGTCGCAGTACGGGGCGGTGCTGGTGAACAGGGCGTAGAGGTCATCCTCGCGCCACTCCTCGCACACCACCTCCGCCACGATCTGCTGCGCCAGCACATCGAGCGGCGCGCGCACCGGCCAGATGCGATCGAGTCGCCCGGCCTGCACCGCGCGCACGAGGGCCGCACATTCGATGAGCTCATCCCGCGTAGTGGGGAAAAGGCGGCCGTGCGGGCGCAGGCCGAGCGCGTGCCCGGAACGGCCGACCCGCTGCAGGAACGTGGCGATGCTCCTCGGTGAGCCCACCTGGCAGACGAGATCGATGGATCCGACGTCGATGCCGAGCTCCAATGAGGCGGTCGCGACCAGCGCCTTCAGCTCGCCGGACTTCAGCCGCTGCTCGACGCGGAAGCGCCGCTCCTTGGAGAGTGATCCGTGGTGTGACGCCACGGCCTCCTCGCCCAGCCGCTCCGCCAGGTGGTGCGCCACGCGCTCCGAGAGCCGTCGCGTGTTCACAAAGATGAGGGTGGTGTGATGCGCGCGCACGAGGTCCGCCAGCTGGTCGTACACGTCCGCCCACTGCTCGCGCGGTGCGACCGCCTCCAGGTCGCTGGGCGGCACCTCCACGTGCAGTTGCAGGTCGCGCTGATGGCCCAGGTTGAGGATCTCGCACGCCCGCGAAGCTCCATCGCGCTCCGCGCCTACGAGGAACGCCGCAATCGCCTCGATCGGACGCTGCGTTGCGGAGAGGCCGATCCGGCGCGGACGTGTGCCGCCATTCGACTCGATCACGTGGTCGAGGCGGGCGAGGGTGAGCGTCAGGTGGGTGCCACGACGGTCCCGGGCCAGCGCGTGGATCTCGTCGACAATCACCGTGTGCACGCCGTGCAGGGTCGCCCGGGCGCGCTGTGCCGTGACCATCAGGTACAGCGACTCCGGCGTGGTGATCACGATGTGCGGTGGCCGTCTCACCATCGCCTGCCGCTCGCTCTGTGGCGTATCGCCCGTGCGCACGCCGGTGCGGATCGGCGGCAGGTCGTAGCCGAGCTCCTCCGCCACCGCCGCGATCTGCGCGAGCGGCTCCTCCAGGTTGCGCTGAATGTCGTTACCCAGCGCCTTCAGCGGGGAGGCGTACACGATGTACGTGCGGTCCTCCAGCGTTCCGGCCTCGGCTGCACGCACGAGTTCATCGATGCCCACCATGAAGGCAGCCAGCGTCTTGCCGGAGCCGGTCGGCGCGGCAAGGAGCACGTCACGCCCCGCCTGGATGCTCGGCCACCCCGCCACCTGCGCATCCGTGGGCGCGCCGAATCGGCGCTCAAACCACGTGCGCACGATCGGATGCAGCGAGGCAAGCACCTCGTGCGCCTCAGCCCCGGCGATCTGATCCGGTCGGTGTGTGACGGTCATCGAACAAGCCTCATGATTGACCGAACATGCGTGCGACTCAGTGTACCGCGAACCGCAAGGGCCTCGCGTCTCGCTGCCCGGCTCCGCGGCCCTGTGTACTATGCGCGGAGCGAGATCCCCCACGCGTACACCTGGCACGGAGGTCGATTGTCATGCCGCTTCACCCGGAGGCCCAGCAGCTCCTCGACATGTCCGCTGCGGCGGGGCTCCCCCCATTGTGGGAAATGACACCCGAACAGGCACGGAACAGCCGCCCGCTGCCGCCGCCGGGGCCCGAGGTGCACCGCGTGGAGGACATGGAAGTCGCCGGTCCGGAGGGGCCGATCCCGGTGCGACTCTACTGGCCGCGCGAGGCCGAGTCGCTGCCGGTGCTGGTCTGGTACCACGGCGGCGGCTGGGTGCTGGGCAATCTGGACACCGTCGACCCGACCATGCGCCACCTCTGCAATGCCGCCGACTGCATCGTGATCTCCGTCGACTATCGCCTGGCGCCGGAACACCCGTGGCCCGCCGCCGCCGATGATGCCTACGCCGCCACCGTGTGGGCCGCCCAGAACGCACCCCGCTATGGTGGCGACGCGTCCCGGATCGCCGTCGGCGGCGACAGCGCTGGTGGGAACCTCGCGACTGTCGTGGCGATGATGGTGCGCGACCGTGGCGGACCGCCATTGACCCACCAGGTACTCGTCTACCCGGTGATCGATGCGGCGATGGACACGGTTTCGTACCGCGAGAACACCGCCTACCTCCTGCATCCGCGGGCGATGGGATGGTTCTGGGACCTCTACTGCCCGGAGGGCATCGACCGCACGCAGCCCTACGTCTCCCCCTGCTGTGCTACCGATCTCTCAGGCCTGCCACCGGCGCACGTGATCACTGCCGAGTTCGACCCACTCCGCGACGAGGGCGAGGCCTACGGGCGGCAGCTGGAAGCGGCGGGTGTCCCTGTGCACCTCGAACGGTACGATGGGCAGATGCACGGCTTCTTCAACACGCCGCACGCGCTGGAGGATGCCCGCCGGGCCATCGAATCTGCCGGTGCGGAGCTCAGGCGAGCGTTCGGCGAATCACCGTAGGAGGCGCGACTCACATGGAGATCCCTCAGGCCATCCCCTTCGCTCTGAGCGCAGTGATCATGCTCTGGGCACTGGGTAGTGCAGCATTCGCCTTCCGCGGCGGCATCCACTCAGGTCTCCCGGTCATCGTGCAGCCTGCACCAGCCCCTGCAGATGGCGCGGAAACCGAGGCAGACGACTAGCGCTCCGCCGTCTCAGGCCCATCTGATCAGTCCTCTCATGAATCGAGGCCGCACTGAGTGGTGCCTGAATTGCTCCTTCCGCTCGCGGCCCTCGCCCTGATCGCTAGCACCAGCGTTCCCACGTTGCTGATCCCGATTCAGCTGCTCCTCACCTAGCCTCGCTTCGGGCGAAGGTTCGGCTACGTCTCGGATACCTTGCCCGATCCTCACCCGCACCGCGGGACGAACGGCCGATCCCAGAGTCACCACTCAGGAGTACGGTGTGCACGAGTCAGGTGGCCGCTCGGGCGGGCACCGCGACACGCAACCTCGTCATCCTGGGAGAGACACCGTGACCAACGAGACCAGCAACACTCCGTACGCGGCCCGCCTGGAAATCGAGTATGCAGATCGCTACGACCGCCTGAGCACACTCCTGCGGCTGCTCTTCATCATCCCAATCGCCATCATCCTGGCGCTGCTCTCGGGTGGCGGCGGCGAGGATGCCATCGCGTTCGGTCGTGACGGGCAGACCACCGAGGTGACTATCGGCACCGCCGGCGTCGCTGGCGGCCTCTTCCTCGCCACCCTCTTGATGATCCTCTTCCGCCAGCGCTACCCGCGATGGTGGTTCGACTTCGGCCGGGAGCTCACCCGCTTCAGCACACGTGTCGGCGCCTACCTCGTGCTGGTGACCGACGAGTACCCCTCAACCGAGGACGAGCAGCGCGTCCACCTCGAGCTCGACTATCCGGACGTGGAGCGAGACCTCAACCGATGGTTGCCACTGGTGAAGTGGCTGCTCGCGATCCCGCACTACGTGGTTCTGTTCTTCCTCGTGATCGGAGCCGTGTTCGCCGTCATCATCGGGTGGTTCGCGATCCTTTTCACCGGTAGCTATCCGCGCGGCCTCTTCGATTATGTCGTGGGCGTCGGGCGGTGGGCCCTGAGAGTGCAGGCGTACGCGTTCCTGCTCCTGACCGACGAATACCCGCCCTTCCGCCTGCGTGCCTGACTTGCCACCCGCACTCGTAACTGTTCCGGCACCGGCAATCCTCGCGTGGCCTGCGGACGTATGCTGAGTACGAGGGGTCCTCACTGTGCGAGGCGACTTGCCACCTCGTGGCATGCTGAAATGACCGTCCGCCCCACCCTGGCCGGAGGCCACCATGCGCACGTCTCGAGATCGATTCGCGGCAGTAATTCTGCTGGCCGCCGGCACACTGCTGGCGACGAGTGCATGCATGTTCCTCGGTTCAAACGATGACGAGTCGACCCCCACCCCCACGCCACCTGCGTCCGCCACGGAGACGCCAACACCGGTTGCGACCGAAACCCCTGACCCAATCCCGGCTGGCGAATGGCCGGAGGTTACCCGCGCCCGCATCACCACGGATGACCTAAACGTTCGCAGCGGCCCGGGCACCAGCCACGCAGTCGTCGGCCGGCTGCAGCCAGACGATGAGGTGCCGGTCTCCGGCCGCTGGCCTGGCGGGCGCTGGTTGGCGCTGACCGGACTCGGCTGGATCGCGTACGACTCGGACTGGGTAGACCTGGATGGCGCGCTGGAGGAGCTTCCGGACATCTCCGGTCCCAACGCGTTCTTCGAGTTTGGCGGCGCGGTGCACCCGGTGGGCGCATCCGTGGACATCCCCTCGGTGGACCAGGTAGTAGAAGCAGTCGTAAACCGGAACCGAGACGCAGTGCTGCGCATGGTAACCACGGATGTGCCTGGCTCCGATAACCAGGAGAACGGCGCAACGCCAACCCCAACGCCAACGGCGACCGCGACTCCGGCCGCCCCGCAGACGACGAGTTGCTCGAATCACCCACTTCCCGCTTCCGCGCTCGAACAGCACATCGACAACCTGTTCGAGAGCGAAGTCGTCCCGGGGGCGCGCCTGCAGCTCTACGCGGTGGTCCGCGCACCGTTCCCACCGGGAGCGGAGGTCGAGGAAGGCGACCTGCCGGAGTTCGTCGCCGTCTTCGCTTTCGAGCGAGGCGAGGGACATCAGATCTGGATCGCGCCAAATGGTGACATCACCCGCTTCTCGTTCCGCTGCGACCCTACCCCACCCGGTGACCTGCTCCGGGTAAACGGTGGCGAACCATTCTTCTGGCTCCGACCCTTCACGCCGGCCCCGCTCAGCGCCGTCGAATAGCCACGCACGTCAGCAGCGCACGCACCGAGACCGCTCGCCGTTCGGCGGGCACGCGCTACGCTGAATCGATGCGGGCAGTCCAGCGAACGGACCCGCCGGACCATCGGGCGATGAAGGAGCGCGCATGTTCCCGCTGAGGGACTTGAACCCCACCAATACGCGCCCCTTGATCACTATCCTGCTGGTGCTCGTGAACGTCGGGATCTTCTTCGTCTGGCAGCCAATCGTCGCGACCGATGGCAGTCACCTGGAATTCCTCTACCGCCAGGCGGTCATCCCCTGCGAACTGGTCACCGGCGAACCGCTCACGCTACTTCAGTTCAACGCCGATCGATGCCTCGATGACCCCACCGGCATGGCGCTGTTCCCGGAGAAAGATGTCCAACTGGCCGCCGTAGTCTCCATGTTTCTGCACGGCAGCGTGCTGCACCTGCTGGGAAACATGTGGTTCCTCTGGCTGTTCGGCGACAACGTGGAGGAGGCGTGGGGGCACATCGGCTTCGCGGTGGTGTACGTGCTCGCCGGAATCGCCGCGACCGCCGTGTTCGTGGTCGCGAATGCGGACAGCGTAACCCCGCTGGTGGGCGCCTCGGGCGCGATCGCGGGAGTGCTCGGGTCCTACTTCATCCTCTTCCCGGGCCGGTGGGTCATCTCATTCGCGGTGATCACCATCGTCCCGGTACCCGTGGTGGTGTTCCTGGGACTGTGGTTCGTGCTGCAATTCTTCATCCAGGACCCCGGCATCGCCTGGGAGGCGCACGCGGCCGGGTTCATCTTCGGCATGGCCGTCACCATCCCCCTGCGCGGGTTCCTGCTCAGCCGCGTGCGGCGGAAGCACCGATCGGTGGAGATGCGGCGGTGAGTGCCAAAGAGAACGCGCCGCCTCTGCTTGAGACGGCGCGTCGGCGTGTCGTGGCCGGTGCCCCGGAGCAGTGCCTGACTAGTCGAACGTCAGAATCTGTCGCATCACCTCGCCCTGGCGGAGGGTGTCGAAGGCGTCGTTGATGTTGTCGAGGGGCATGCGGGCGCTGATCATTTCGTCCAGCATGAGCTTGCCGCCAAAGTAGAGGTCCACCAGCTTCGGCATGTCCACCTTGAAGCGGTTGGAGCCCATGCTGCTGCCGGTGAGCACTTTCTCCCGACGCAGCGCCGCCGCGGGAACCTCCACCGTGGCGTCCGGTTCCGCCACACCGAGCATCACCACCTGGCCACCGTCGCGTAGCGAATCAAACGCCTGGCGAGTGGTGGAACCGAAGCCAATCGCCTCGAAGGCGTAATCGACGCCGCCGTTGCTCAGCGCGCGGATCGCCTCCACAGGGTCGCCCTGCGTGGCATTCACGCCGTGGGTGGCGCCGAACTCCTTCGCGCGCTCCAGCTTGTAGTCGAGGAGGTCCACCGCGATGATCTGGCGCGCCCCGGCGATGCGCGCGCCCTGGATAGCCGACATGCCCACCCCTCCGACGCCGAAGACCGCCACGGTGGAGCCCGGTGCGACCTTCGCGCGGTTGAGGGCGGCTCCGACGCCGGTGATGATGCCGCAGCTGATCAGCGCCGCGCGATCCATCGGCATCTCATCGACGATTTTCACGAGCCCGCTCTCGTGGATCAGCATCTGCTCCGCGTAGGCGGCGATGCCGCCAAACTGCAGCAGCGGGTTGCCGTTGAGGCTGAGGCGTGCGCCATCCTCGGGACCACGCGCGGGCTTGTTCGCACAGAGGTTCGTGCGGCCCACCAGGCAGTACTCGCATTTCCCACAGAACTGCGAGAGGCACACGATCACGTGATCCCCGAGCTGGAACTCGGTCACGTTCGGACCGATGGCCTCCACGATCCCGGCAGCCTCGTGGCCTAGCACGCCCTCGTGTCCGAGGTCCGCGGAGGCGCGGTCTACGTAGTGCAGATCACTGTGGCAGACGCCGGCTGCTACCGTGCGGATGAGGACCTCGCGGTCCATCGGGTCGTCGATGTCGACGTTCTCGATCGTGAGTGGGTTCCCGGCTCCGTGGTAGACGGCTGCTCGCATGGTGCTGTTCCTCCCGTGCCCTCGCGGCTCCCCGCGGGTCCTCGATGTGTCGTCGCGTGCGGTGCGTCGCGCCGCGAGGCGGCAGCGGTCATTCTAGTGCCGGAACGCGAGCCTCGGTTAGCCTCGCTGCTCGCGCAGGATGCGCAGGCCCTGGTCCACCCGCAGCAGCTCGTTCAGCACCTGGTCCGCCGCCTGATTCATGATGTCGTTCGGCTGCACCTTGCCGTCGTCATCGATGAACTGTGCGATGAAGGGGATCGAGACTGTCTCGAAGATCGGCGTCTGGCGCAGCGTCACCATCACCTGCTTCAACATCTCCGAGGCACGCGTACCGGCGGCTGCTCCGCCGTAGCTCACGAAGCCCACACCCTTGTCCCACCACTCCCGCTGCAGGAAGTCGATGGCGTTCTTGAGCGGTGCGTTGTAGCCGTGGTTGTACTCTGGCGTCACCATCACGAAGGCATCCGCTGCGGTCACCCGCTCACTCCAGGCAATGGTGTGCGGCTTGGTGTACTGCTGGCGGCTGGGCTCGTCCAGGAAGGGGAGGTTGAGCTCCGCGAGGTCGACGAAATCGATCTCGAACCCACCGTGCAACTCGGCCCGTTCACGGAACCATTCGGCGACCGGCAGGCCGACTCGGCCCGGGCGCGTGCTGCCGACGATGATCATGAGCCGGGGCCGTGTGTCTGCGTTCATTGGTGTCCTCTCCGCGCGTCTCACTGCCTGAGCAGTCTACCCGGCTGCCATCCTGTGCACTCACCCGCTACCATGCCGCTACCAGCACTCCTGTGGCATCGAACCCAGACTTGGACAGGTACGAGGTAGGCATGAGGAAGGTCACGATCCACCCCACCATGAGCGCGGCTGTGGCGGACATCCCGGACGGCGCGTCGATCATGATCCCGGGGTTCGGCCCCGGCACCCCGTGGAATCTGCTCCGCGCGCTCTGGGATCAGGGTGCACGTGAGCTCACGTTGATCACAAACACCATCGGGTTCCCGGCCACCGACGACCGTCTGCGCACCGTCGGCAACTTCGTCGAGGATGGGCGGGTGAAGAAGCTCTACTCCTCCTTCACCGCCTCCACGCGCCCCTCGCGCGAGGGTGTGGGAGAGCGTCTGGTGCGTGAGGGGAAGATGGAATCGGAGCTGGTGCCCCAGGGCACGCTAGCGGAGCGCATTCGCGCCGGCGGTGCGGGCATCCCCGCCTTCTACACACCCGCCGCAACAGGCACTCTCCTCGCCGAGGGCAAGGAGGCGCGGGAGTTCGGCGGGCGAGAGTACCTGCTGGAGCATGCGATCTTCGCCGACTACGCGTTCATCCGCGCCCACCGCGCAGACGAGGTAGGCAACCTCCTCTACCGGCGCGCAGCGCGGAACTACAATCCGATCATGGCCACCGCTGCCACCCACACGATCGCGGAGGTGGAGGAGCACGTGCTGCCGATCGGCGCGTTCGACCCGGACCACATCCACACCCCTGGAATTCACGTGGAGAGCCTGGTGCAGATCCCCACGGACGGATTCTTCGCCGTCTCGCGCGAACTCACCATTGGCGCCACGCCCGCGCCGGCCACGACTTAGTCCACCCCACCGCCGCACGTATCGAGAAGGAACCAGCCATGACGAGCACTACGGAACGCGTCCGCCTCACCCGCGAGCAGATGGGGGCCGTGATCGCGCAGCGATTCGAGCACCGCTGGATCGTCAACCTCGGCATTGGCATCCCAACGCTGGCATCGAGCTTCGTGCTCCCAGACCAAGAGATCACCTTCACGTCTGAGAACGGTGTGATCGGTTACGGCGGCCTCGCCCCGGACGGCCTCGAGGACCCGGACGTCGTGAATGCGGGTGTACAACACGTGGTGCTGGAGCAGGGCGCGGCGATCATTCACCACGCCGATTCGTTCGGCCTCATCCGTCGTGGGTTGGTGGATGTGACCTGCTTGGGTGCGTACGAAGTGGCAGCGGACGGCTCGTTCGCCAACTGGAAGCTGGCCGACGACGGCCACCCGGAGCTCGGCGGGATTGGCGGGGCGATGGATCTCGCCGCGTGCGCGAAGCAGATCTTTGTGGCCATGGAACACGTGACACGCGACGGCAGCCCACGCCTGCTGGAGCAGTGCACGTTGCCCGTCACTGCGCCGCGCGGCGTAAAGCTGGTGGTCACGGACATCGCTGTCGTGAGCATCGATGACCAGGGCTTCGTGCTTGAAGAGCACGCGCCGGGATGGACCCTCGAGGAGATCCAGGAGCTCACCGCCGCCCCCCTGCGCGCGAGCGATTCCCTGCGCCCGATCGGTATCTAGCGCTCGCCGGCGCGCTTCGTGCCCGCACGCATCCTCGATGGCGTCGCGATCGCGGCTGCGATGCGTGCCGATGTTGCCGAACGCGTCGCGGCGCATCAGGCACGTGGCGGAAGGGAGCCTCATCTTGCGGTGCTCCTCGCCAGCGACCGACCCGCTGATCGCACCTTCGCGGAGCACAAACAGCGGGACGGTGCGGGCGTGGGCATCGAGGTCTCGCTACACGACCTCCCTGCATCCGCTACCACTGCGGCGCTCGTCGCGGAGGTTGAGCGGCTGAACTCGGACCCCGCAGTCAACGGCATCCTGGTGCAGACGCCGCTGCCGCCACAGGTGGACACGCTGGCGGTCATGCGCGCCATTGAGCCCGGGAAGGACATCGATGGCCTGAGCCCACAGAACCTCGGCCTGCTGCTCCAGGGCAACGCGCGGTTCGTGCCGGCTGGAGCGGTGGCGATCCGGGAACTGCTGGTTCGCTCGAGTATCGAGACGAAGGGCGCACACGTGGTCATCGTGGGCCGGAGTCCGCTCTTCGCGCTGCCGTTGGCGACGTTGCTCCTAGACCGGGACGGCGCGAATGCAACGGTGACGATCACCGACCCCGACGCCCCCGACTTCACCTCGATCTCCTGCAGCGCGGACATCCTCGTGAGCGCAATGAATCACCCCGGAACCATCACCGCAGAGCACGTTCGCCCGGGTGCCGGCGTGATCGATGCCGCCCTCAACGTGATCGATGACCCCACGCGCCCCCGCGGCTCACGCCTCGTGGGCGACGTGGACACCGAGGCTGTGCGAGAGGTTGCGGGGATCCTCTCGCCGGTGCCGGGCGGCACCGGCCCCATCACGATCGCGGTTCTGCTCGCACACACGCTGGAGGCGGCACGTCGCGCGGACTGACCCGCTCCGAGGCTCGCTACCGAATCGCGGGCCTCGGGGCGTGGTCGTAGATGTAGCGGTACCAGGCGTAGTCCTCCAGCACCACGCGCAGGTATGAGCGCGTTTCGCCGAAGCTCACCGTCTCGATGTACCAGTCCGCGCCGTCCTGCGGCTGCTCGCTGAACCAGCGCGAGGCGTTCCCGGGGCCGGCGTTGTACGCCGCCAGCGCGCCGAACACGTCGCCATCGAAGCTGTCGAGCTGCTTGGACAGGTAGTACGCACCGAAACGCAGCGAGGTCGGCGGGTCCATGAGCATGTCCTGGTTCCAGGTCACGCCCAGCGAGGCGGCGATCTCCTGGCCGGTCGCCGGCATCACCTGCGTTAGACCGCGCGCGCCCGCCGAGGAGACCGCATCCACGCGGAACGTGGACTCGCGACGCACCAGTGCCATGAGGAGGAGCGGCGGGACGCCCTGCTCCTGGGCGGCGGCAATGGCCTCCTGAGTGAAGGGCGTGGGGTAGGCGAGTCGCTCGATGGCGAACGGCGCCTGCATCCGCTCGGACGGCGAGAGTGAGCTCAGTAGCCGCTCCGCCGCGCCGATGGAAACGTCGTACATGCCTGCCGAGGCAGCCAGCCGTGCGAGCTCCAGCAGCGCGTACGGGCGGTCGTTCAGGCTGACCAGGTAGTGCTGTAACACCGTGCGTGCGACCGCGGTCTCACCGGCAGCATTGAGGCCGAATGCTACTCGCAGCATCGCCTGATCGGTCGCCAACGGCGCCCCCGGCGCACCACCGTGGCGGGACTGCATCCACGTTGCTGCCGCACTCCAATCAGGGGCTGCGGTGCTGATGCCCTCGTTCATCAGCGCTGCCGGCATCGGTTGGTCGGCATCGTCCCCCGCAGCATCGAGGATGGCCGCGATAGAGCGCGGGTGCAGGCTGGCCGGGTCTGGCGCCGTGCCGCCCAGCACCCGCACCCAGCGTGCAGCGCGCGCCGCGGTGTAGCCGCTGCTGTTGTCGATCAGAGACGTGAGTTCGGTGATCGCCTGCTGTGTCGCACCCAGTTCAACGCGGATAAGGGCCGCGCGGATGCTGGCGTCCGAGGCGAATGTGGAGTTGGGTACGGTCCGCGCGAGCGCCTCGTAGTGTTCGGCCGCGGCGCTGTCGTTGCCATCCTCGGACAACAATACCGCTGCCCACCAGTGAGCATCCCCGGCAAGGCGGCCAGTGGGGTTGCGGTCGATCGAGGTCCGGTAGGCCTCGATGGCGGCGGTGTTGTTCCCGGCGCGCTCGTAGAGGGCGCCGATGTAGAACCAGGCGATTGCGGCGTCAGCAGGGGCGCCGCTCGTCGCTACCACCTGGTAGAACGCGAGCGCAGATGCGTTCTCGCCGTGCTGGTAGCGCACGTAGGCGGCCTCCAGCGGTGGCACGGAGATCCCTGCTTGCTGCAGCGCCTCCAGTGCGTTGCGTGCGTACGGTGTCCACGGGTAGTTCGCCACCACGTGGCGTGCGAGGTCAGCCCAGCCGGTGCCACCAGCACTCTGCTGAATCTGCGCGCGCACCCAGTAGGCGTACGCAATCTGCGATGCGTTCGCGCCACTCCCCGCGGTCACACCCTCGAGCATCGTGGCGGCCTCGGCGTCCCGGTTCAGGCTACGCAGCACGGTGGCTGCATCGATGCGGCCGACGACGCGCAGCGCGGGAGGCAGGCCAGGGTCGGCGACGGCGGGCCCGAAGGCAGTCGCGGCGGCCTGTTCGTCATCGGCCAGCATCAGCATCTGCGCGGCGCGGAGGCGAGCTGCCGGCGCCATTGCGCCACCCTCGATGCCGATCTGCGTGAAGGCGGCTGCGGCCTGCTGGTACTGCCCGGCATCGCGCAGCGCGACGGCCGCGCGGTAGGCATCGAGCTCCGTGGTGGAGGGGAGATAGTCGCTCAGGTTTGGCGCGCCGAGCTGGGACGGCGGAGGTGCGCCTGATGACTCACCACGGCAGACGAGGATGAGACCGGTAGATGGGGCCAAGTCGCCGTCCGGGGTCGTCTCCAGGAAGTGCTCGTTGACGAAGTCTGGCGCGCCGAAGATGTAGCCGATGAAGAGCCCGGCGTGCGTGGTCCACGTCGAGATCGCGTCACACCCACCAGCCGCCGCGGCGCCCTGCACGTTGCTCACGGGGCCACCACCCCAGAAGACGATGGCCAGTCCGCCGTTGGAGGGCAGATTGCCGGTCAGCTGGCCGCTCTGCGCATCGGCAGGCCTCACAGAGGCTGTCCACGCAAGTAGCAGCAGTACGAGTACGGAGGCAAGCAGGAGCGAGCGGGAGAGCACACCACGAGGGTACGCACGGGTCATCGTAGGTCCCGTTTCACCCCCGCCGCTTGGAGTGGTTGACGTGTGACCGCGCTGCGCGCCGCCACGATACCCTGCACCGCAGCCTATCAGCAGATCGTGCTGAATCTGTGAACGATTTGCAAGATCAGGCGAACGCCGGAGCGCCTATCCGCGCGGCAGGCCAAGCCCGCGCGTAGCGATGATGTTGCGCTGAATCTCGCTCGTCCCCGCCGCGATGGTCAGCGAGATGCACGACATGTAGTAGTGGCAGAACTCGCCACCCAGCGGTGCGCGCTCGTTGCCCGGCCGCAGGTTGCCGTAGAGGCCGAGCATGTTGATGCCGCGACGCGCGACGCGCTGCTGCAGCTCTGAAC